>NC_012914.1:0-10000 GCF_000023585.1 Paenibacillus sp. JDR-2
GCGATTTTTGATAAGGAGTGACGTCTGTGGACAGCCATACCTATGATTTATGGCAGCAAGTGTTGTCAATCATTCAGACGAAACTAAGCAAACCCAGTTTCGATACCTGGTTTAAAGCGACCAAAGCTTCCTTCGTGAACGATTCGCTCTTGGAAGTGACGGCGCCGACAACATTTGCGGCTGAATGGCTGGAAGGCCGGTATACCAAATTAATTCGCAACACCTTGTTTGAGTTTCTAGGCAGGCAGGTAGACGTTCGCTTTTCGATTGAAGAGGCGAAGCCGGCTGAACCCGCACCTCCCATTCTGCCTAAGGCTGCGGAAGCGCCGATCATACAAGAAGAAACCTTCAATCATATGCTTAACCCGAAATATACGTTTGATACGTTTGTCATCGGGGCCAACAACCGCTTTGCGCATGCCGCATCGCTTGCCGTAGCGGAAGCGCCGGCGAAAGCCTATAATCCGCTCTTTTTATACGGCGGCGTAGGGCTTGGCAAGACCCACTTAATGCATGCCATCGGCCATTACATCATGGATCACAATCCAAGCACGAAGATCATGTATATTTCTTCCGAGAAATTCACGAACGAATTCATTAATGCGATTCGGGATAATCGGGGCGAGAGCTTCCGTAACAAATATCGCAATATTGACGTGCTGCTGATTGACGATATTCAGTTTTTGGCCGGTAAAGACGGTACGCAGGAGGAGTTCTTCCATACCTTTAATGCCTTGCATGAGGAGCGGAAGCAAATCGTCATCTCCAGTGACCGTACGCCAAAGGAAATTCCGACTTTGGAGGAAAGGCTGCGCTCGCGGTTCGAGTGGGGATTAATAACGGATATTCAGGCACCGGATTTGGAAACAAGGATCGCGATTTTGCGCAAGAAAGCGAAAGCGGAGAACCTTGATATTCCGAATGAAGCAATGGTCTACATTGCGAATCAGATCGATACGAATATTCGCGAGCTGGAAGGCGCCCTCATCCGCGTAGTCGCTTACTCTTCGCTTATTAATCAGGATATTACGTCCCATCTGGCAGCCGAAGCGTTAAAGGACATTATTCCGTCCAGCCGTCCGAAGATGATCACCATAAACGATATTCAGCAAAAGGTTGGAGAGTTCTATGGGCTGCGTCTCGAGGAGTTCAAAGCGCGGAAACGGACCAAAGCTGTTGCCTATCCGCGGCAAATCGCCATGTATCTCTCGCGTGAGCTGACCGATTATTCGCTTCCGAAGATCGGCGAGGCGTTCGGCGGGCGCGACCATACGACTGTCATCCATGCGCATGAGAAAATTTCGCAGCAGCTGAAGCAAGACCAGGACTTGTACAAGATTTTGCAGAACCTGACCGAAAAGATCAAAAATCACACGTAAAAGTTATTCACTTCTATATGAACACCCAAGCAAGCCTATGCACAAGCTATACACATGTGGATAGGCTTGCTTTATCCGTGTTTTAGACGGTTATCCACATATTAACGCCGCCTACTACTACGACTACTAATATTTTTTAAAAAAACATCATCAAAATAGGGCGAAAACGCCCATTACGGCTTCGCCGATTTTTAAACCCACGAAAACATCGATCCGAAACGGACTTAGGAGTGAAACCATGAAACTTTCGATTTCCAAACATGAACTGAACGAAGCCATCCAGCAGGTTGCCAAAGCGGCTTCTTCCCGTCCGACTATTCCAATTCTCGGCGGCATCAAGATTGAAGTTACCCATCAAGGGGTTACCTTAACGGCAAGTGATACCGATATATCTATTCAAAGCTTTATCCCTGTAGAACGGGATGATCTCGTTATTGCAAATGTGGATAAACCGGGCAATGTGGTGCTTCCCGCTAAATTTTTTGTCGAAATCGTTAAGAAGCTTCCGTCTGACAATGTTGAAATTGAAGTAGGCGCGCATTTCCAAACCCTAATCCGTTCCGGTTCTACGGATATTCAGATGGTTGGCCTGGATCCGGAGGAATTCCCTGTTCTTCCTTCCATCGAGCAAAATGAACTGTTCCAAATGCCAGGCGATCTTCTGAAGGCGATGATCCGTCAGACTGTTCTGGCCGCATCCGTTAACGAGCAGACACCTATTTTGACCGGTGTTCTCTGGAGTCTGCAGGACAAGCAGTTGAAATTTGTGGCGACTGACCGCCACCGTCTGGCCAGCCGTATCGCGCAAGCGGAGACCGCTGCCGACTACCGGTTTAACAATGTTGTAATCGCAGCAAAAACGTTAGTCGAGCTGTCGAAGCTGGTTCCGGATCAGCACGGCCTCGTTGATATTGTCGTAGCCGACAACCAGGTGTTGTTCAAAATCGGCAACGTACTGTTCTACACCCGCGTGCTCGACGGGACATACCCGGATACTTCTAAAATTATTCCGAGCGTGTTCAAAACAGAACTCGTTCTTGATACAAAAAAATTGACGGATGCAATCGACCGCGCGTATCTGATGTCGAGAGAAGAGAAAACCAATATCGTTCGTCTGGCAACGATGGAGGACGGTTCGATCGAAATTTCCTCCAGCTCGACGGAGCTTGGCCGTGTTACCGAGCAGCTGGAACCGAAACAGTTCGACGGCGAGCCGCTAAAGATTGCGTTCAACTCCAAATATATGCTGGATGTGCTTAAAGTTATCGACAGTGAGCACATCTTTATCGGTTTTACCGGGGCAATGAGCCCAATTGTTATTCGTCCGACCGATCATTCCTACAACACGTATGTTATCTTGCCTTATCGGACAACGAACTAAGGTAATTCCAGCTTGGGCAATAACGGTGAAAGGCAGGTGAGCAAGTGATGAAAGAGATCGCCATTCGTGACGAATATATTACGCTTGGACAGTTTTTAAAACTGGCTGATTGTATATCCACAGGTGGACACGCGAAATTTTTCTTGCAGGAAAACGAAGTTCACATAAACGGAGTTGTGGATAACCGCCGCGGCAGAAAGCTGTACGTCGGTGACCGCGTTGAAGTGGAAGGCTGCGGCGTCTTTACGGTGACCGGGGCATAAATGCTTAAGAAGCAGCCAGGCCGGGAGGACAAACGAACGTGTTTTTAAAAAGCATTCAATTGCAAAACTATCGCAACTACAAAGAGCTCGAGCTCGTAACAGACAATAAGGTCAACTTGTTTGTCGGACCTAACGCGCAGGGGAAGACGAACTTGCTGGAGGCGATCTTTGCGCTCGCCCTCACCAAGTCGCACCGCACTTCGAAGGATAAGGAGCTGATCGGCTGGGAAGCCGATTCAGCACGCATCCACGGTGAGGTGGAGAAGCGCTACGGCACGTTAAAGCTTGATTTGATGTATTCGTCACAGGGCAAGAAAGCGAAGATTAACGGACTTGAGCAGCGAAAGCTCAGCGATTTCATCGGATCGCTGAACGTCGTCATGTTTGCACCTGAGGATCTGGAGATTGTAAAAGGAACGCCGGGCATACGAAGACGGTTTCTCGATATGGAAATCGGCCAAGTACAGCCCGGTTATTTGCATACCCTGACGCAGTACACGAAGGTGCTTGCCCAACGGAACAATTATCTGAAGACCGCAACACCCGGAGGCTCGCAGCAGGCCATGCTGGAGATCTGGAATATGCAGCTTGCCGAGCATGGTGTTAAAATTATGAAAAAAAGGAAACACTTTATTCATAAATTACAACGGTGGGCAGAGCACATTCACTCCGGCATTACGGCGGGCGGCGAGCGCCTCACCATTGAGTACCGCCCGTCCTTTGACGGCGGCGCCTCCGAAGATGAAACTGTTTTATTTGAGCAATTTATGTTAAAGTTATCACAGGTGAAAGATCAGGAGATTCGCAGAGGAATGTCGCTCGTAGGGCCTCATCGCGACGACATGGCATTCTTTATCAACGGCAAGGAAGCGGCCGTATACGGGTCGCAGGGACAGCAGCGCACAACAGCGTTGTCTCTCAAGCTTGCCGAGATAGAGCTGATCTGCGAGGAAATTGGGGAATACCCGCTGCTATTGCTTGATGATGTCTTGTCTGAGTTGGACCAGAACCGGCAGACGCAGCTCATCGAGACCTTTCAGAGCAAGGTTCAGACGTTTATTACTACGACCGGACTCGAGAGCGTAAATGTGAGCAAACTCCAGGGCGCCGGGATCTACGATGTGCGGGAAGGCCGAGTGACGCGCTGATAACGGTCATATAACGGGAGGCGGAGGACATGTATATCCATTTGGGCGGCGAGAAAATTATCCGGGCTGCCGAGCTGGTAGCCATTTTTGATATATCGATAGAGCAATCCTCCAAGCTTTCCAAGCAATTTGTAGCAGGAGCCCGTAAACGCAAAGACGTCGAAACGATTGGTGAGGAAGAACCGAAATCCATTGTCGTGACGAAGCAGAAAATCTATTATTCGCCGATTTCATCCTCTACTTTGAAGAAACGGGCCCATCATTTTGCGGCGAATGGCTAGAAGCAGCCTAGGCGAACAGGTATGAGAGGAGTAGTGAGCAGTTGAGTCAGCAGAATACGTATGATGAAAGTCAGATACAGGTCCTCGAAGGCTTAGAAGCGGTGCGGAAACGTCCGGGGATGTACATTGGCTCTACCAGCGGCAAGGGCCTCCACCATCTCGTATGGGAGGTCGTCGATAATAGTATTGACGAAGCGCTGGCCGGATACTGTACAAAAATCCAGGTTCGCGTCCACGAGGACAATAGTATTACGGTTATCGATAATGGCCGTGGTATTCCCGTCGGTGAGAACGCGAAGCTGAAGAAATCGACACTTGAAGTCGTTATGACAGTCCTTCACGCAGGCGGCAAATTTGGCGGCGAGGGCTATAAAGTATCGGGCGGATTGCACGGAGTAGGTGTATCCGTCGTTAATGCGTTGTCCGAGCATGTAACGGTTACCGTTAAGCTTCACGGAAATGTATATCAGCAAGAATACCGCCGCGGTGTGCCGCAGTATGATGTGAAGATTATTGGTGAATCGGATGAGACGGGAACGACTGTTAAGTTTAAGCCGGACCCCGAGATTTTTACGGATACGACCGTTTACGAGTATGAGACTCTCCAATCGCGTATCCGCGAGTTGGCGTTTTTGAATAAGGGCCTCGAAATTGAACTGATTGATGAGCGTACGGGCACATCCAATTCGTTCAAGTACGACGGCGGCATTATCGAGTTCGTCAAGCATTTGAACCGCAACAAGGAAGTCATGCATGAAGAACCGATTTATGTTGAAGGCTCGAAGGACCATATTCAGGTGGAAGTTTCGTTGCAATATAACGACGGTTACACCGAGAATATTCATTCGTTCGCTAATAACATCAATACGCATGAGGGCGGTACGCATGAATCCGGCTTCAAGAGCGCGTTAACGCGGATTATTAACGACTATGCCCGCAAGACGGGATTAATTAAAGACAATGATTCCAACTTCTCCGGCGATGACGTCCGCGAGGGCTTAACGGCGATTATTTCGGTGAAAATCCCCGAGCCGCAGTTCGAAGGACAAACAAAGACGAAGCTTGGCAACAGCGAAGTACGCGGTATTGTGGAATCGTTCTTTGCCGAGAAGCTGCAGGAGTTCCTGGATGAGAATCCTTCGGTTTCCCGCAAAATCGTTGAAAAAGGCCTGCAAGCGGCAAGAGCCCGCGAAGCGGCACGCAAGGCACGCGAGTTAACACGCCGCAAGAGCGCGCTTGAAGTGAGCTCCCTGCCAGGTAAACTGGCTGACTGCTCCTCCAAGGACGCTTCGATCAGCGAGCTGTATATCGTCGAAGGCGACTCCGCCGGCGGTTCGGCGAAGCAAGGCCGCGACCGTCATTTCCAGGCGATTCTGCCTCTGCGCGGTAAGATCCTGAACGTTGAGCGTGCTAGACTTGACCGCATTCTCGGTAATGCCGAGATCCGCGCGATTATCACGGCGCTTGGCACGGGGATTGGCGATGATTTCGATCTGGCGAAGGCACGTTACCATAAAGTCATTATTATGACCGATGCCGACGTCGACGGTGCGCATATTCGGACTTTGATGTTGACCTTCTTCTTCCGTTACATGCGGAAGATTATCGAAGCAGGATATATTTATATCGCACAGCCGCCGCTGTTCAAGATTGAGCGGAACAAGGTTATCCGTTATGCGCAGTCCGAGAAGGAACGCGAAGAGATTATCGCGGAATTCGGTGAAGGCGCCAAAGTAAACGTACAGCGTTATAAAGGTCTCGGCGAGATGAACGCTACGCAGCTGTGGGAGACAACGATGGATCCGGAGAGCCGGACCATGCTTCAGGTATCGATCGAAGACGCTATTGAAGCAGACGTTATCTTCGACACGCTGATGGGCGACAACGTTGAACCACGCCGTGATTTCATCCAGCAATTTGCGAAAGACGTTAAGAACTTGGATATTTAATAAAAATATAGCCGTCCTTGCGGGCGGCTATTTCTTTTTGTATCGGCCGTAAGAAACGGCGTACTGATAGATTTTGCGGAACATCGATTTGTCCTCGAGCTTTCGGAATATAAAGGCATCAGGTTTTGTGTTTACTTCAAGAATCCAAGGCCTTTGCTGCTGGTCGATGGCGATATCGATTCCAAGCTCCTTGATGCCCGGGTAATGCTTCTCCAGTTCTTTTGCGATATCCAGGCTGATTTGTTTGAGGCGCATGGCGTATATCATCTTCTGGGTGGGCGATTGATGGGATGACAGCAAGCGTTCGAAGGACATCGGCGTGCCACCGTTATGGTAGTTGGTAACTACCTTCGCGGGATGGGCAAGACGGCCGATAATGCCGGTAGCTTCCCAATGGTTGTTCTCGTTACGCTGTACCATCACCCGGATATCGAAGCGCCGGTTTTTGTGGCGGAGAAGATCAATGCCGCGTTGAACCAAATAACGTCTGCCGTTAATTCTTTTAGCCAGGCTTTGGTGCAGCAGCTCGAGGGTAGGAAAAGTCCGGATTGTGGTGTTCAGTTGATACTTATAGCCTTTGGCAGCCTGCTTAAGCCTTTCTACGCGCATGACGCCTTTGCCAAAGGTGCCGTTTACGGGTTTGACGTAGACCATCCCGTATTCGGCAAGCATCAGCTGCAGATTTTCCTTGTTGAAAAGCCTTGTTGAAGGTATATATTCACGGAGAGCTGGCGAGTGTAGAAGTACATTGGTTTTCTCCCATTTGCTGTATACCAATTGAATAGACAATGTTGTTGCTCCTTTCCCTTAGGAACGGGTATTAAGCGATGAAGATTGCGGATCAAGAAGAAGACAGACTTTGGAATGAGTGGTATAATGTAATTTGGGTCTGTTTATTTTATGGCGGATCGGGCACGAAAAGATACGAGTTATTTGCCTATTTTTCATCATTTTTTTAGGCAATTTGCCGGTTTCATAGATGAAACGGATGCAGGGCGTTTAGCCGTGCCTTTTTTGTGAAAGTAATATAATGGTTATCATGTTTGACAAGGTTTGCAGATTGATGACGTCAGGGAGGTAAAACATGGCGGAAGAACAACAGCATTCGCAAATTAAAGACCGTGACATCGGTACGGAAATGCGCGATTCATTCATGGACTATGCGATGAGTATTATCGTAAGCCGCGCATTGCCGGATGTAAGGGACGGTCTTAAGCCGGTGCATCGTCGTATTTTGTACGCAATGTCGGAGCTGGGCATGTCTTCGGACAAGCCATACAAGAAGTCTGCGAGGATCGTAGGGGAAGTAATCGGCAAGTACCATCCGCACGGCGATTCGTCGGTTTATGAAGCAATGGTACGGATGGCGCAGGATTTCTCCATGCGGTACATGCTCGTGGACGGACATGGCAACTTCGGCTCGATTGACGGAGATATGGCGGCGGCGATGCGGTATACCGAGGCGCGTCTGTCGAAAATCGCCATGGAGATGCTCCGCGATTTAAATAAAGAAACCGTTGATTTCGTTCCGAACTACGACGGCGAGGAGAAAGAGCCGGCAGTTCTGCCGTCGCGTTTCCCGAACCTGCTCGTAAACGGGGTAACAGGTATTGCCGTAGGTATGGCAACCAATATTCCGCCGCATAACCTGACCGAGGTTATCGACGGTATTCAGGCATTGATCCGTAACCCGGAGATTACGCCTGTTGAGCTGATTGATTATGTAAAAGGCCCCGATTTCCCTACGGCGGGTATCGTTATGGGACTTAGCGGCATCCGTCAGGCTTATTTGACGGGACGCGGCACGGTAACCATGCGCGCGCGTGCGACGATTGAAGAGAACGGCAACAAAGCCCGGATTATCGTCTACGAGCTGCCGTACCAGGTTAACAAAGCACGCTTGGTAGAAAAAATTGCCGAACTCGTCCGCGAGAAGAAAATAGAGGGAATTACCGACCTTCGCGATGAGTCCGACCGCAACGGCATGCGGGTCGTTATTGAGCTTCGCCGCGATGTAACGCCAAGCGTTGTGCTGAACAATCTGTATAAGCAGACGCAAATGCAATCCAATTTCGGTATTAACATGCTCGCGCTAGTTAACGGCGAACCTAAGACGCTGAATATTCGTGAAATGTTGTATTACTATTTGCAGCATCAGATCGAAGTTATTCGCCGTCGTACCGAATATGATCTGAAAAAAGCAGAAGCGAGAGCCCATATTCTCGAAGGCTTGCGTATTGCCCTTGATCATTTGGACGAAGTTATCGCTTTGATCCGTGCTTCGCAAACAGCGGACATTGCCCGCGAAGGCTTGATTGAGCGTTTTGCGCTTAGCTACGAGCAGGCTCAAGCTATTCTCGATATGCGTCTTCAAAGGCTGACTGGCCTGGAACGCGACAAGATCGAAGCCGAGTATGCGGAATTGATGAAGAAGATTGCCGAATACAAGGCGATCTTGGCGGATGAGCAGCTTGTGCTCAACATCATCAGTGATGAACTCAATGAAATCAAGGAGCGTTTCGGTGACGAACGTCGTACCGAAATTACCGTGAGCGATGAGGAGATTCTGGATGAGGACCTGATCCCTCGCGAGGATGTTATCATCTCTATCACGCATACCGGCTATATCAAGCGTTTGCCGGTAACCACTTACCGCAGCCAGAAGCGGGGCGGCAAAGGTGTCGTTGGCATGGATACGAAAGAACATGATTTCGTTGAGCATCTGTTCGTATCTAACACGCACCATTACTTGCTGTTCTTTACGAACAAAGGCAAGGTATACCGCCTGAAGGCTTACGAGATTCCAGATCTTAGCCGGACAGCTCGGGGAACGCCGATCATCAACCTGATTCAGATTGAGCAAGGCGAGACGATCAATGCGGTTATTCCTGTAGAGAGCTTCGATTCGGAAAGCTACCTGTTCTTTGCAACCCGCCAAGGTATCGTTAAGAAGACACCTCTTGACGATTATATGAATATACGGAAGGTCGGCCTGATTGCGATTTCGATCCGCGAGGATGACGAACTGATCGGCGTGAAGCTGACAGACGGCAACCAGGAGATCGTAATGGGGACAGCGCAAGGCATGTCGATCCGCTTCTCTGAGCAGGATGTTCGTTCAATGGGACGCTCCGCTACAGGCGTAAAAGGCATTCAACTGGATGATGACGATACCGTAATTGATATGGACGTTGTTAATCCGGAGAACGATGTGCTTATCGTAACGGCCAAAGGCTACGGCAAACGCACGCCAATGAGCGAGTACCGGATTCAGAACCGTGGCGGTAAAGGGATCAAGACCCTTAACGTTACCGACAAGAACGGACCGATTGTCAGCCTGAAGGTTGTTCTGAATGACGAAGACCTGATGATTATGACCGCCCTTGGCACGCTTATTCGGACGAGCATGGAAGGCATCTCGACGATGGGTCGTAATACGCAAGGCGTTAAGCTGATCAATACGCGTGATGACGATACGGTATCTACCGTAACTCGCGTAGCGCGCAGTGAAGAAACTGACGAGACGTTTGAAGAAGGCGAAGAATTCGAAGGTACAGCTCCTGATGCAGGCACTGAACCCGCAGAAGAGTAAAACCGGA
>NC_012914.1:15000-92500 GCF_000023585.1 Paenibacillus sp. JDR-2
ACTCGCGTAAGCTAGGCTGTGATGGGGAGCGAAAATTGCAGTAGCGAAGGTCATGTACTCCGGCTGTCGAGAAAAGCCTCTAGTTAGATCTAGGTGCCCGTACCGCAAACCGACACAGGTAGGCGAGCAGAGCATGCTAAGGCGCGCGGAAGAACTCTCGTTAAGGAACTCGGCAAAATGACCCCGTAACTTCGGGAGAAGGGGTGCCTCGGTAGGGTGAATAGCCCGAGGGGGCCGCAGTGAAAAGGCCCAAGCGACTGTTTAGCAAAAACACAGGTCTGTGCGAAGCCGTAAGGCGAAGTATACGGGCTGACGCCTGCCCGGTGCTGGAAGGTTAAGGGGAGCGGTTAGGAGCAATCCGAAGCTGTGAACCGAAGCCCCAGTAAACGGCGGCCGTAACTATAACGGTCCTAAGGTAGCGAAATTCCTTGTCAGGTAAATTCTGACCCGCACGAATGGCGTAACGACTTGGGCGCTGTCTCAACGAGAGATCCGGTGAAATTTTAATACCTGTGAAGATGCAGGTTACCCGCGACAAGACGGAAAGACCCCATGGAGCTTTACTGCAGCTTGATATTGGACTTTGGTACGATCTGTACAGGATAGGTGGGAGCCTGAGAAGCATGAGCGCCAGCTTGTGTGGAGGCGACGTTGGGATACCACCCTGATCGTATCGGAGTTCTAACCTGGAACCATGAAACTGGTTCGGGGACCGTGTCAGGTGGGCAGTTTGACTGGGGCGGTCGCCTCCTAAAATGTAACGGAGGCGCCCAAAGGTTCCCTCAGAATGGTTGGAAATCATTCGGAGAGTGCAAAGGCATAAGGGAGCTTGACTGCGAGACCAACAAGTCGAGCAGGGACGAAAGTCGGGCTTAGTGATCCGGTGGTACCGAATGGAAGGGCCATCGCTCAACGGATAAAAGCTACCCTGGGGATAACAGGCTTATCTCCCCCAAGAGTCCACATCGACGGGGAGGTTTGGCACCTCGATGTCGGCTCATCGCATCCTGGGGCTGAAGTAGGTCCCAAGGGTTGGGCTGTTCGCCCATTAAAGCGGTACGCGAGCTGGGTTCAGAACGTCGTGAGACAGTTCGGTCCCTATCTGTCGCGGGCGCAGGAAATTTGAGAGGAGCTGTCCTTAGTACGAGAGGACCGGGATGGACGTACCGCTGGTGTACCAGTTGTTCCGCCAGGAGCACCGCTGGGTAGCCAAGTACGGACGGGATAAGCGCTGAAAGCATCTAAGCGTGAAGCCCCCCTCAAGATGAGATTTCCCAATTAGTAAGACCCCTTGAAGACGACGAGGTTGATAGGTTCGGGGTGGAAGCACAGCAATGTGTGGAGCTGACGAATACTAATCGGTCGAGGGCTTATCCTAAAGACTTAAGGAATTCAAATTTTCGCATCCAGTTTTCAAGGCGCAAGCTTTGAATAAGCCAAGAGCTTACGTTTGGTGGCGATGGCGGAGGGGAACCACGCGTTCCCATACCGAACACGACCGTTAAGCCCTCCAGCGCCGATGGTACTTGGACCGCAGGGTCCTGGGAGAGTAGGACGTCGCCAAGCAATGAAGGACCTGCCGCATTATGCGGCAGGTTTTTTGTTTTGTTCCGGTATTTACTGATGATAATAAGAGGCCTCGTTTTTTTGTAGGCGGAGAATGCCGTCCTTGTGCTGTTTGCGAAAGGCAAGAGATAGGAGCATCCGGGGGATGATAAGCCATAAATGCCAGCAGAGGATGCTAATCAAGAGGGATGGCTGGATCCATGGATACATAACCGCAACTGCGCAGAGGCCAATCCAGAAGAGATGGCGATGTACGCGGCGGTATAGGGCAAGACGAATATCGTTGGCAGGCTTAAAGCCGAACCATGGCGGTGTAATCCCCCAGACCCAGCGCCGGTCTACGGCATCGTCTACGCGTATAAAGGCAAGCAGCAGAATAACAAGATGAATGACTTGAACGATAGCAAATCCAATAAGCCAACTGAATAAGCCGTCCATTCGGTACATCAGCAGTTGGAAGGCCAACAGGATGACTGCAATGAGGATATGGCTTTGGACAAGCTCAGGGCGGATGACTTTCCTCCGGATAAGCTTGTATTGATAAATCGTGGCTGCTTGCTGGTCCAATAAGGATTGACGCATATTGTACTTCCCTTCGTAATTACTCAGGTACTATATCGGCACTTTTGGATTCACCAATTAGGCGGATGCTGCATACGATATAGAAATATTTGAAATGGGCTATGAAACAAGTATAAACCGCTAGAATATATGCCATAATAATAGCTATATAGGATGACAGAAAGGCGGGATGGGTATGTCGGAAGAACGCGAGCTTCATTGCAGTATATGCGGGGAGCATAAAGCAGAGGGTGAAGGGATCCGCATCGTGTCTGGGTTTATTTGCGAGTCATGTGAATCCGAAATGGTTCGGACAGACGTTAAGGACGCTAAGTACCCTTTCTTTATTCATCAAATGAAACAGATTTTTATCGAGAAAAACGCCTGAGCGGAATCCCTTTAATAGGATACCGCTCTTTTTTTGTGCCTAAATCCGATACAATAGACGAATAATAGATAGAAGGGAAGCTTTTAAAACATGAATCGATTACAAGCCCCTTTGTTCGAGGCACTGGTACAACATTATGAGACGGAACCGGCTGGTTTTCACGTACCCGGGCACGGATATGGACATATATATGAGAATGAACAATCTAAAGCAATGAAATGGTTGTCCCGCGTGATGAGGCTGGATGTAACGGAGCTGTCCTCTACCGATGATCTGCATCATCCGGAAGCATCTATTGCGGAAGCACAAAAGCTTGCAGCGCAATGCTTCGGGGCTGACGAGACTTGCTTTCTTGTAGGGGGGAGTACTTCCGGGAATCTGTCAATGATTCTCGGTGTATGTGAGCCTGGTAATCTCATGATTGTCCAGCGGAACGTCCATAAATCAGTCATTAATGGATTAAAGCTGGCAGGGGTGAGAGCGATATTCGTTACACCTAGAATGGATGAGGAAACGGGGCTGCCAACGACTCCCTCATTAGAGTGCATTGAACAGGCGCTTGAGCTGTATCCGGAAGCTAAAGCTGTCTTTTTAACTAATCCCAATTATTACGGCATGACTACGAATCTGACAAGCTATGCGGAACTCGTGCACACCTATAATAGTCTGCTGCTTGTAGATGAAGCACACGGCGCGCATTACGGATTGAACCCTGCGTTCCCGGAATCGGCCATTCAGGCCGGCGCGGATGCCGTTGTACAGTCTACCCATAAGACGCTGTCCGCCTTAACAATGGGGGCTATGCTTCATTTGAAGGGAGACCGGATTCCAAGGGCATCGATAAAAGAAGTGCTTGCCGCGATTCAAAGCTCAAGCCCTTCCTTCCCGATTATGGCATCCCTTGATGTTGCGCGTGTGATGGTGGACCGCTATGGGGCTGAATGGTTTGAACTAGGGGTTGCTTCCGTACAGGCATTCCGGACTTGGATAGTTAAAGAAGACGGCGCTCTGAAGGTGCTTCAGGCCGATCAAGGTTCAACAGCTTACGATAGCTTGGATCCGCTAAGAGTTGTTTTATGGGATCGTACAGGGACATTTACCGGCTTTGAGCTGCAGAAGCTAATGGAGGAGCAGGGCTGCTGGGCGGAGATGGCGGATATTAAGCATGTGGTGTTGGTGTGGGGATGCAGGACAGGAGAGGATGCGAGGTTAGAGCTTCAGGCTGCTTGCAAACAGATCGAATATATCATCAAGGCCAACTCCTCTAAGAGAGGCAGTGTTTCAACAAGCTATTATCCGGGTAATGGTTCTCCAAATCCACTGAAGCCGGTAGAATGGAGCCGGAAGAAGAGGGAGCATCAAAGATTGCCGTTGGTAGAGTCAGAGGGCTATGAGGCCGCTGAGATGGTTGTACCTTATCCTCCGGGTATACCGATTCTGTACCCAGGGGAAGTGCTGACCAAAGAGATGATCGGGTATATTTCGACATTAGCTGAGACCGGAGCCAAGTTTCAGGGAGCAGTCGACAGCATGATGCAGACAATTGCCGTATATCCCCGCTAATTAGCTAAAATTAATTGTACAAGGGTAGTCGCTTTGTTAGAATAGAAATAATACACAGATATACTTACCACTAGCTTAGGTTAGGAGCCATACGAGGTTGAATAAGGGAATCTTTATTACCATAGAAGGCGGCGAAGGTGCCGGCAAAACAACACTGATTGAGCAGCTCGCGCATACGATGCAGCAGCGGGGCAAAACCGTAATTACGACCCGCGAGCCGGGCGGCATCCCGATTGCGGAGCAGATTCGTTCCGTCATCCTGGACCGTAACCATACGGGAATGGATGCACGTACGGAAGCCTTGCTGTATGCAGCATCAAGACGCCAGCATTTGGTCGAGAAGGTTATGCCGGCGCTTGCAGACGGTCAGATTGTCATCTGCGACCGTTTCGTGGACAGCAGCCTCGCTTATCAGGGCCATGCCAGAGGACTTGGCATGGAGGAGGTATGGTCGATCAACCGCTTTGCGGTGGATGGAGCAATGCCTCAGCTTACGATTTACATGGATATTGATCCGGAGGTTGGATTAGCCCGGATCAGAGCCGCAGGCGAACGCGAAGTCAACCGCCTGGACCTGGAGTCTCTTGCTTTTCACCAGCTTGTGCGGGAAGGCTACCAGAAGCTGCTAGAGCAGTTTCCTGAGCGGATTGTGCAGATTGATGCGGGAAATGCGGCAAATGCTGTACTGGAAGAAGTTATTTTGACGATTGACCACAGATTTAAAGGATTTTTCGCAGCCGATGTGCAATAAACAACGTAGGAATGACTTCGTACCTGTTCTATTAACCTAACCAATTGGGAGGAATGAGGATGAAATTAGTCATTGCGATTGTGCAAGATAAGGACAGCAATCGTTTGTCGAATGCTCTTGTGAAGGATGGCTTCCGCGCTACCAAGCTTGCAAGTACAGGGGGATTCCTTCGCGCAGGAAACACAACGTTTATGATTGGT
This sequence comes from Paenibacillus sp. JDR-2, assembly GCF_000023585.1. Classification (NCBI taxonomy): domain Bacteria; kingdom Bacillati; phylum Bacillota; class Bacilli; order Caryophanales; family Paenibacillaceae; genus Paenibacillus; species Paenibacillus sp. JDR-2. Next base: position 20,030 of record NC_012914.1, read on the forward strand.
ATAGAAGATGAGCGTGTTCATGAGGTTCTGCAAGTAATCAGCTCGAACTGCAAGGTGAGAGATCAATTGGTTACGCCTGTATCTCCGATTGGCGGCTCGACCGATTCTTATATTCCGTTCCCTGTAGAGGTGCAAGTAGGGGGAGCGGCGGTATTCGTCGTACCGGTTGAGCGTTTCGAACATTTCTGATTGGACGTGAATAGCGATGAAAATCGATCAAAGCTGGCGTCCGTTGGGCCAGAACCGCGCAGGCGGAGATACGGCGACAAAGCCGGCTCCTGCCAGAAGCTTCTCTGACGCCCTGGTACAGCAGGATGCTCTGCGGACACAGGAACAGCTGCAGCAGAAGCTTACGGAAATTCATAATCAAGGCGAGCGCCTGGCCAGAACGATGACGGTCCGTGAGCTGAAGATGTACCGGCAGATGGTGAAGCGGTTCCTGGAGGATACCGTCAAACGCGGCATCGGGCTGAAGGAGCTGCGCGGTTTTGATCGAAGAGGCCGGACCAAGCGATACAAGCTGCTCGATGAGATTGATTCGGCGCTGGTATCCATGGCAGAAGAACTGCTGGAGACGGAACAAGGCAGGATCGAGCTGCTTGGCCGGATCGGAGAAATTCGCGGACTTCTCATTAATTTATTGTTTTAGGAAGGGTAAGCAGCAATGAGCATGGAACAAGTAGCCGGCCAATGGAAAGCAAAGCGAATATTAAAGCATGCGCTGCAGAGCGGCAAGGTGTCGCATGCTTATTTGTTCTACGGTCCTTCCGGTACAGGAAGAAAGGCTATGGCCAGAGCCTTCGCCAAGGCACTATTTTGCACGTCTGGCGGGGATGATGCCTGTGATCATTGCTTGGAATGCCGTAAATTCGAGAACGGGAATCAGCCGGATCTGCTGACCATTACGCCGGATGGGCAATCCATCAAGATCGATCAAATACGCGAGCTCCAGCGCGAGCTTGCATACCGGGGAAGCGGTGCTTCACGGAAGGTATATATTGTCGAGCGTGCGGAGACAATGACCCTTCAGGCAGCTAATAGTCTGCTTAAATTTCTGGAAGAGCCGCTTTCTCCTATTGTTGCCATACTAATTACGGATAATGGACAAGCTGTGCTCCCAACCATTCGATCAAGAGCGCAGTGGGTGCCGTTTCTGCCCTTCTCGGCAAGCGAAATGCTCCAGTCTCTGGTTGATGAAGGAGCATCGCCTACTCTGGCCCGTGCAGCTGTTCAACTAAGCTCCGGACTGGATGGCGCTAGAGAGATTATCCAACAGAATCAGTTTGCAGAAATCAGAAACGTAGTGATACAATTAGGGAAGGAGAGTCTGACCCGATTCACCGCGGGAATGCTCACCGCCCAGCAGCAATTTTTTAAAACGGACCTTGCGGGTGAAGCGCAGCTCATGCTGTCGTTACTTGTATTATGGTTCAAAGATATGATTCAATTTCAGGCCGGAAGGCAGGAAAGTATTGTTTATATAGATCAGTTGGACTGGATTAGCAAGCATGCGTTTAACCGCCCGATCGAGAGCTGGATTGCTTGTATCGAGCACACGCTTGAAGCGGGTAAGAAAATACGTTCCAACGTATCTCCGCAGCTTGCTGTCGAGCAACTATTGGTAAACCTACAGGAGGGCTAAATCCTTGTATAACGTTGTCGGTGTCCGCTTTAAGAAGGCGGGCAAGATTTATTACTTTGATCCAGCCCTGCACCCCGTGGACAAGGACCAGCATGTTATTGTCGAAACGGCCAGGGGGATCGAATATGGTAAAGTCGTGGTCGGACAGAAAGAAGTCGGTGAAGAAGACGTTGTCCTTCCGCTGAAGAAAGTGATCCGGATTGCAAGCGAGGTAGATGCGAAGGTCGTGGAGGAGAACCGCGCGGCCGCGAAGAACGCTTTTGCCACCTGCTTGGACAAGATAAGAGATCATCAGCTTAAGATGAAGCTGGTTGATGTGGAATTCACGTTCGACCGGAACAAAATCATTTTCTACTTTACGGCTGAAGGAAGGGTCGACTTCCGGGAGTTAGTAAAAGATTTGGCCAGTGTGTTCCGTACACGTATTGAGCTTAGGCAAATCGGTGTACGCGATGAAGCGAAGATGCTGGGAGGCATCGGGCCATGCGGGCGTGTATTATGCTGCTCCTCTTGGCTTGGTGATTTTGAACCGGTATCGATCAAGATGGCCAAGGATCAGAACTTATCGCTCAATCCTACGAAGATCTCGGGGTTATGCGGCCGTCTTATGTGCTGCTTGAAATATGAGCATGACAATTACGAAAGCGTGCGGGAGGAGCTTCCTTCCGTTGGCAAAATCGTCGTCACGTCTTATGGCGAAGGCAAAGTAACGGGCATCAACGCTTCCACGAAGTCTGTGTACGTGCAGTTGTTCGATGTGTCGGGTAAACCGAAGGAGCTGCCGCTCGACGATGTGGTTGTGAAGGAAATTTGAACGACTACGTTTGAAAGCTCTGGGGTGAAAGCTTGGAGAACAAAGAAATCTTTAATCAAATGGATGAATTAGAAAGCCGGATGGGTGATTTCCACGTTCATCTTGGCGTTCTGAAGCAGCGGGTCAAAGAACTGCTGGAGGAAAATCAGCAGCTAAGCATGGAAAATGAACAGCTGCGCAAAATATTGAAACGTGAGACATCGCCGAAGCCAAAGACAGCTGCAAACCGCCAGGGGGGACAAGCCGTCCAGCCTGCCCGTCGGGAGGTTGCAGTACATGCGGAGGAAGATACGGTTAACGATACATCGCAGCAAGCCGGTCTCGTCGGTGAGGCGCATGATAATTTGGCTAGGCTGTATCATGAAGGATTCCACATTTGCAACGTATATTACGGGCATTTGAGGACAGAAGGAGATTGCTTGTTCTGCTTATCCTTCCTCAATAAATAATAGAACATTGTATGTATGCCGTCCTTGTCTATGAAGGGCGGTATCTTTATGTCAGGGGAGTTAGGTCAAAGGTGCAGGAAGTAAAGCTGGAACCAAATGAACGAATTGATGATTTGATGACGGAGACGGGGCTCCATATCATTCAAAGCCGGGAAGTATTCAGCTTCTCTCTGGATGCGGTGCTGTTGTCGAAGTTCGCAACCATTCCAAAGCGTGGACGGATTCTTGATCTTTGCACAGGAAACGGAGTAATCCCGATGCTGCTGACAACCAGAACCGATGCACGAATTGATGCGGTTGAAATCCAGCCAAGACTGGCCGATATGGCAAGGCGCAGCGTAGCTATGAATAACCTGTCGGAGCAGGTCTCTATTATTGAGGGGGACCTGAAAATATTCATGAAAGAAGCGGGCAATGGTATTTATGACGCCGTAACGGTCAATCCTCCATACATGGCGGTAAAAGCAGGCGATTCCAACGAGAATGATCATTATGCAATCGCCCGTCATGAAATACATTGCACGTTGGATGATGTCGTTCATGCCTGTGCAAGGCTTGTCCGTTCGGGAGGAAAGGTGGCTATGGTTCACCGTCCTTCGCGGTTTATCGATATTATGGAGACGATGCGAAAATACCGGCTTGAGCCAAAGCGCGTGCAATTCATCCATCCCAATGCGCAAGGAGAGGCCAATATGGTATTAATAGAAGCAATACGCGACGGCAAGCCGGAGCTTAGGCTGCTGCCGCCGGTCTTTGTATATGAATAAACAACTTTGCGGACGGGAGAGAGCAAGGCAATGATACAAATTCAAAAAAGCTTTAAAGATCAAGCGAATAATGATTATGGTATCCTATATTTGGTAGGTACTCCAATCGGCAATCTGGAAGATATGACTTACCGGGCAATCCGGACGTTAAAGGAAGTGCAGCTTATTGCGGCTGAAGATACGAGGCAGACCCGCAAGCTGCTTACGCATTTCGAAATCTCCACAAGATTGGTAAGCTATCACGAGCATAATAAGCAGGCTAGCGGAAGCGAGCTTATCCGTCTATTAATAGAAGGGCAGTCTATTGCGCTTGTCAGTGATGCAGGCTTGCCTGCCGTCAGCGATCCAGGAGCTGACCTTGTTAAGGATGCCGTAGAAGCGGGTATTAAGGTAGTACCTATACCAGGAGCAAATGCGGCATTATCGGCCCTGATCATATCGGGACTTCCGACCGACCGATTCGTGTTCACGGGATTTCCCCCACGGGATAAAAAACCGCTTGCCGAATGGCTGACTCGTCTTGTCCGTCAAGAAGGGACGCTTATGATGTACGAATCTCCCCATCGTCTGAAGAAGACGCTGGATGCCATGCTGGAGCACTGGGGCGACCGGAGGATTGCAATGGTTAGAGAGCTTACTAAGCGCCATGAAGAGGCCGCACGCGGTAGCATATCCGAATGCCTTGCTTTTCTCGAGGAGAATCCCCCCCTAGGAGAGTATTGCCTCATTATTGAAGGGGCGGCTGCAGGAGCTGGAGATTCAGGAGATAACGGAGAGACCTGGTGGGCATCGCTTGAACTTGAAGAGCATGTAGCCCATTATGAGAACGAAGGTATCGATCGCAAAGAAGCAATAAAAAAAGCGGCTCAGGATCGGGGTTTACCAAAGAGGGAAGTCTATAACGCAGTTAATCGATAGATTACTGCGTTATTTGGGCAAAAAAAAGACCTTCCTGGCCGGGTTCTAGCACAGGAAGGCATCAAGGAGTATAAAAAGGTTAGAATTAACAAGTTGGTGTATTTCTATTATAACCTATATTTCTTATTTTGTCACAGGAGAAGGCATTTCAGATAAACAAATATGGCAAACAATTTTGCCTTTGAAGTAAGATACGTTCTCTGCATTGCCGCAGAAGATACATGCAGGCTCGTATTTTTTAAGCATAATACGCTCGCCGTCTACATAGATCTCCAAAGCGTCCTTCTCGCCAATACCAAGCGTACGGCGCAATTCAATTGGAATAACAACGCGACCCAATTCGTCGACTTTACGTACAATACCAGTAGATTTCATCATGATTTTGTTTCTCCTCTCAGGAAATCACATTTCGTCACTATTCGACATAGTTTTTCTTTTTATGGCTACTATAATACCAACGATTCCCATAATAGTCAACCGAGAAAGTCTTTGATAGACCTTACTAGACCGTTATTTGCGGGAATTTGACTCTATAGCAAGGTCATATTAATCTTACTATAGAATACAACAGCTTCGACAATTTGGAAACTATATTACGACAGTATTCGACATTCTATCAAAGTTTTGTGTCGAAACCATGAACAAAGGAGTTGAAAGGGCGAATGAATCAGCAGCTGACCGAAGAGAAAGTTTTTAAGGATCCGGTGCACAAATATATTTACGTGCAGGATCAGACGGTGTGGGATTTGATCAATACGAAGGAGTTTCAGAGGCTTAGACGAATTCGCCAGCTCGGAACCTCTTATTTGACGTTTCATGGCGCAGAACACAGCCGTTTCTCCCACTCCCTTGGGGTTTATGAAATAACGAGGAAAATCATCTCTCAATTCGAGCGCAACGAATACCCGGGCTGGCCAATGGAGGAAAGACTGCTGGCTCTCTGCGCCGCACTCCTTCACGATGTTGGCCACGGGCCTTTTTCTCATTCGCTCGAGCAGGTATTCGATACTCATCATGAGCAGTGGACCTGCGCGATTCTGCTGGAGGATACGGAAGTTAACCGCGTGCTGCGCCGCGTCTCGGAGGATTTTCCGGAGAAGGTAGCCTCGGTAATCAGCAAGACGTACCCGAACCCGATCGTTGTAAGCCTGATCTCCAGCCAGATGGATGCGGACCGAATGGACTATCTGCTGCGTGATGCTTATTTTACAGGGGTCAACTACGGCAACTTCGACCTGGAACGGATTTTGCGCGTCCTGCGCCCTGTTCAGGGCAAAATTGTCGTAAAAGATAGCGGGATGCACGCCATTGAGCATTATTTGATGTCCCGTTACCAGATGTATTGGCAAATATATTTCCATCCGGTTACCCGGAGCTCGGAAATTATTTTGAGACAGATTACGCGCCGTGCCAAGGAGCTGTACGACAGCGGCTACGCCTTCTCATGGATGCCGGGGCCAATTAACAGGCTGCTCGACGGCAACATTACGGTGCCGGACTATTTGAAGCTGGATGAGGCTTACATGCAGACAATCTTCTCTTTATGGACCGAGGAGAAGGATGCTTTGCTCGCCGAGTTGTGCGACCGGTTCCTCAATCGCCAGCTCTACAAATACATTACGCTTGATGATCCGGGGGATTCTTTATTGGAAGAGGCGGCTCTGGAGTTCATCGCGATCGGTCTCAACCCGGACTACCATATGGAAATCGATTTCCCGTTTGACCAGCCTTACGACATTTATCGCCCGGACGCGAAAAAAGGCGGGAAAGAGGATAAAGCGCCGATTCTGCTGCTAAGCGATGATAACAGCTTAAGCGAAATATCGGTGAAATCCGACATTGTCCGTTCTATCAGCGGTCTGCACCAAGGTCAGTATCATGTCTATTATCCGATTGAGCCACTCCTTGCCGCTGCTGACCGGTTAAGCCCGGCAGTCCGGAAGTTGTTTAAAATTTAACTTTTTATATAGAAGGAGCTTGCAGCTAAGATGATATCTTTATTCGACACACATACCCACCTGGACTCTCCGCAATTCGACAATGACCGTGCCGAAGTTATCGAAAGGGCGCGTGCTGCCGGTGTCGATTTAATGATCAATATCGGCTTCAATCGCGAGACAATCCCAACGACGATGGAGCTCGCGGAAAAATACGATTTTATTTATGCAGCGGTTGGCTGGCATCCGGTTGACAGCGTTTTTATGGAGCCGGGTGACCTGGAATGGATCGAGCAGCTTTGCTCACATCCGAAGGTTGTAGCCATTGGTGAAATCGGTCTTGATTACCACTGGGACAATTCCCCAAAGGATGTGCAGCACCGGGTATTCCGGGAGCAGATCCGCCTTGCCCGGAAGCTGGGTAAGCCGATTGTCATTCATAATCGGGATGCGCATGAGGACATTGTCCGTATTTTGAGAGAAGAAAAAGCATCTGAAGTTGGAGGAGTTATGCACTGCTACTCGGGCAGCTGGGAAACGGCCAAAATGTGCCTCGATATGAACTTTTATATTTCGTTCGGCGGACCGGTCACTTTCAAAAATGCAAGGGTACCGAAAGAGGTGCTTGCGAAGGTTCCGCTTGACCGTCTTCTCATCGAAACGGACTCCCCGTATCTGTCTCCTCATCCATTTAGAGGAAAGAGAAATGAGAGCGCTTATGTGTCTTTGGTTGCAGAGGCAGCAGCGGAAATAACAGGAAAATCCAAGGAGGAAATTGCAGTTATTACAAGCGCAAACGGTAAAAAATGTTTTGGTATTGTTTAAAAATGGTCTAAAACCGCTGAAATAAAGACTATAGCGGCGATAAAACTCTTTTTACTTGTTGGAATCGACCATATTTGCCTCCAGAATCCTAAAATTTCGTTAAAATCGTCTTTTAACGCATCTTTACAATTCCGTGGTCAGGAATGTATGATTTTTCTCAGAGCTTTAACTTTTGTATTGGATTTCCAGTTTGCGCTTAATCTCCGAAAGCCGGAGAGCGGGGGAACCAACGCCAGCCGATGCATGCTTAAGACGTCATGAAGTATCGTGCTGCGTATGAATTCTTCAGGGGTGAATTTTGCGGCGATTGCCATGAGCATTCGTTCCGCGGATAGGGCAGCTCTCTCGCCCGAACCCGTCAGCTAACCTCGTAAGCGAATATAGAGAGCGATCAACCTCGTGTATTCACCTTTTCCTGAATGTTTGATTACCCAGGAAGCCACGATCAGATCCTCTGTCGAAGGCTTCTTTTTATTTTCGATTTTGATTATTCGGAAATAGTCTTTACAGGGTAAATCTTGGAGGTGGGAGGCCGTAACACTGGAGCGTGCTTGTCACGCCAATATACTTAATAGTCGCGTCAATAGTATCATGCGTAACAGATTGGCGGCGGGGCTATGAAGGAGGACCGATAGAAGTGGGCATGATCCAGGCTAAGGGGACCCATGGGAAGCGATCATCCAGCATGACTTTCGCAATGCGATGGAAGCATGAAAATTTGCGTTTAATTGTTCTGAGTGCAATTATCTCAATCGCTATGACTTTCATGTTTTTGGTGTTGTTGTACGGATCGGCTGATAAGAGCGTATCCGTAGTAGTGAATGGACAAGAAACTGTTGTAAAGACAAAACAATGGGTCCTGCAACGCCTACTGGATGAACAAGCTATAACGGTTGGACCCTATGACGAGGTATCTCATCCTCTGAATGCGTCCATCAAAGACGGAGACCGCATCGAAATCAAATACGCGGTTCCGGTTACCGTAAAAGCAGATGGCAAAACATCGACGGTGTACACGACAGAGAAAACAGTACAGGCGGCGATCGGGAAATTAAATATTCCTGTTCGCGATCAAGATAAGGTTACCCCGTCTCTCGATTCTCAGATTTCGAAGGCATTGACGGTTACCGTTACCCGAATCGATACCAAGGTAGCAGAGAACGAACGGACTTTGCCGTTCTCGATCGTGAAGAAACAAGATCCAACCCTTGAGAAAGGGAAGGAGAAGCTGGTGCAATCCGGAAAAAACGGTCTCGTTATCGAGCGCGTGGAGAAAAAGTACGAAAATGGTGTTCTTGTCTCCTCCAAGCTGGTCGACAAGGTCGTTCAGAAGCATACGGTCAGTCAGGTCGTAGCGATCGGCTCCAAGAAGGACGTACATACGCTCTCGGCTACGAGCACGGCCTCGTATACAAAGAGCGGCGTAACGTTTAAGCCGAAGAAGGTTCTCAAGAATGTAACTTTAACCGCCTATTCGGCAGGTATAGAATCTACGGGCAAGGATGAAAGTCATCCAGGATACGGCATTACGGCTTCCGGCGCAAAAGTGAAGGAAGGCCGTACGATCGCGGTGGATCCGGATGTTATTCCAATCGGCTGGTGGGTGTACATTGAAGGTATCGGCTTCCGCAGAGCGGAGGATACAGGCAGTGCGATCAATGGCAACAAGATCGACGTTTACTTTGACAGCACAAGCTATGCCAATAAGTTCGGCCGGAAAAAAGGGTATACCGTATACGTGCTTGGGCCAACCAAGCCAACCGCAAGCTAATGGTTTTCTGCTATCGTATTTCATTGTTAAATATGCCATTATAAGAAGAGGCGCTGCCTCTTCTTTTTGTGTGCATGGAGATGCTAAGCAGGCTGCATAATTATTGACGGTGAAAGAAGAGCGAAAGTTGCTGCTGTAGAAAGGAATGTTCGCTTGTGATTAAGGAAATTATTGTGGTGGAAGGCAAAGACGATACGGTTGCCGTGAAGCGGGCCGTTGAAGCGGATACGATTGAAACAAACGGTTCTGCGGTTGGCGAGGAAGTGCTGCGCCGGATCGAGCTGGCGATGGAACGCAGAGGCGTTATTATATTTACGGACCCTGATCATGCGGGCGAAAGAATCCGCAAAATTGTCGCGCGGCGCGTGCCTGGCTGCAAGCATGCTTTTCTGCCGCAGGAGAAGGCGATGTACAAAGGCGATATCGGCATTGAGAACGCAAGCCCTGAAGCGATTCGTCAGGCGCTCTCCGAGCTTCGGACGGAGATGGTGGCCGGAGAAGGGGATATTACCTGGGAGGATCTGATGGAGGCGGGACTTATCGTCCATCCGGACGCGGCGAACCGCCGTCTTCAGATGGGTAAGCTGCTTGGGATCGGGTATGCGAACGGCAAGCAGTTCTTCAAACGGTGTACAAGCTTCCGTATCTCCCGAGAAGAGTTCGCGGAGGCTCTGCGCACGATGGAACAGGGACAGGAGTGAACGATGTGAGCGGAAACGATATGAAGGCGATTGAAGTGGCAACGCCCAAACGCACCAAGGAAATTATCGCGAAGTATGGCTTCTCGTTTAAGAAAAGCTTGGGCCAGAACTTCTTGATTGATCAAAATATTTTGCACAAGATCGTAAGTGCGGCCGGACTTGATAAAACGAAGGGTGCTCTTGAGATCGGTCCGGGCATCGGCGCGCTCACGCAGCATCTTGCTGCGGCGGCGGGTACGGTAACGGCTATCGAGATCGACAATAGGCTGATTCCGATTCTAGGCGACATTCTGGCGGGCGAAGAGCATGTGAAGGTTGTACACGGCGACGTGTTAAAGCTGGATCTGAAAAAACTGTTCGAAGAACGTTTCGCCGACGTGGCTGGCGTGAGCGTGGTGGCGAACCTGCCGTACTACGTGACGACTCCGATTCTGATGAAGCTGCTCGAAGAGCGTCTGCCGCTCGAGAACATCGTCGTTATGATTCAGAAGGAAGTCGCGGAGCGCATGGCGGCGAAGCCGGGCGGCAAGGAATACGGCAGCTTAAGCGTGGCCGTGCAGTATTACTGCGAGCCGCAGCTTGTCTGCATCGTGCCGCATACGGTGTTTATCCCGCAGCCGAATGTCGACTCGGCTGTCATCAAGCTGGCGGTGCGCGAGAAGCCGCCGGTGGAGGTAGAGGACGAGGCGCATTTCTTCCGCATCGTCCAGGCGAGCTTCGCCCAGCGCCGCAAGACGCTGGCGAACAATCTGACGGCGTTCGTGGGCAAGGAACGCCGCGAGGAAATGACGCAGCTGCTTATCAGCTGCGAGATTGATCCTGTCCGTCGAGGAGAGACCTTGTCCCTCGACGAGTTCGCCCGCATCAGCCGCGCCTTTCTGGCGGCGGGCTGGCGGGGTTAGCTCGGCCTGCTAAGGCGGCCGAGCCTTGTTTGAGCCGGCGGCGAGCGGTTAGCGCCGCCGGTTTTGTTGTGGCTCCGCCCGCCGCCGGAGTGGCGGGCGGGGAGGGCTATGGCACGGCTGCGAAGCGCCGTGCGGGTCCTCGGGCGCTTATAGCGCCCCTTGCAGCCCTAAACAACCCACTCATCGCCTCAGACCACCCCAATGCACTCCGTTGACTACCTGATACTCTTGTAACACGGAAAAACCGACTTACACGGCTCCACTCGCGCTGTCTCCATCCGCCATCACCTCTATAACACGCAATTTTCCTCTTAAAGTCCACCAAGAACACGAAGTGAACCATCTGATGCTCTTGTAACATGGAAAAACCGACTTATGTGGCTTTACTCGCATCTCATTCACCTACGACTACCTCTGTAACATGGAAAATTCCTCTTGCAGCCCGCAAAGAACACTCTACACCTTATTTGATGCTCTTCTAACACGGAAAAACCGACTTACATTAGCAGCACCTTCGCTCCACCCACCATCGAATAACTCAATTTATATTTCACTATCTAACATTGATTGAAATAATGACGTTGATGATTACCCGGGCAATACATAAGAGACGGAATAAGGGTATGTAGCTTGAGCAGCGAATAACGCAAATCGTTACTTTTAGGGGAACAATCTGTGTTCCTCAGGACGTTCATATGAAGTGAAGCAACCGACCAGTGGGCTAATTCGGTGGGCGAAGTTCGTACAAAGAGCCGCAAAGGCGGCACAGAGTGCTGTAGAGCCAGATAATCGTCCTTTAAGTGTGGAACTTGCCTAACGGCCACAGACGCGGCGGCTGGGGTCATTCACGCATTTGAGATACCTGCAGGCTACCATCGCAGGCGCGTGGAGCAGCGGTGTGTGTCACAAGGGATTTGTGGCATCACACGTGCGTTATACAACAGTGGGCAGGCAACGCTGCCCGCCCACCATTACGCCGCGCCAGGCGCAGCAGCGCGGCAGCCACGGCCTCCCACAAGGAATGTGGAGAGGCAATTGGGAGGCACAGGCTACCCGCAAAGAGGGTAAGGGGTAACTCCCATAAGGAGCGGAACGTCCGCCGTTGTCTGTACATTGCCACCCATGTGGCATAAGTTCAAGCAATGTACAGGCAACAGTGGCCGTTGGGAGTTACCCCGTCCCTCAATGCGGCAGCCGGAGTCCATGTGTCCTTGCCCAAGCCCATCCGCACAATTTTCTCCGCACATTCCGCCCCCTCCACCCATACGATAGACGAAGAGGTGATTTACCCATGAAACAAGGGGACCTGGTCGTCCGCAATTCCTATGGCGGTGACGTGCTGTTCCGAGTTGAAGAGATGCGATCCGATCAAGCATTATTAAAAGGCACGGATTACCGATTGCTTGCGGATGCGCCAATTCCCGACTTGTCGGTTGTTCGTGACCCGGAATCGACAAGCGCGCGGCAACAAGTGAAGATTAAAGTAAACGACTCTCTTAAACGGATGCGACAAGAAAAAGCGCATCTTACGGTGTTATCGAGCCCCGACCGGGCTGCTTTGCAACAGCAAAGCCAGTCTTATTTTGAATTGCCGGGCAAGGTGCTTCATCTGGACGGGGACGGCAACTACTTACGGAAAAGCATGCAGTTGTACCAAACGATGAAGGTTCCCGCACATGGCGTGCATGCTCATGAATCGCAAATGGCACAGCTGCTGTATCGTTTGCTGCCGCAGGTTAAGCCGGATATCGTTGTGATCACCGGTCATGACGGGGTCCTCAAGAATCGCGAGGGTGAAGATTTGTATAGTCTAAGCAGCTACAAGAATTCGCAGCATTTCGTAAATGCCGTACGCGTAGCGCGCCAATACGAGAAAAACATGGATGGGCTTGTCGTGGTGGCCGGAGCATGCCAATCGCATTTCGAAGCGCTGCTGCAATCGGGCTCTAACTTTGCGAGCTCCCCAGGAAGAATATTGATCCACGCGCTGGATCCTGTTTATATTGCAATTAAAGCAAGCTATACCTCTGTCAGGGAGTCGATCAACCTCTCGGACGTGATTCACGGGACCATCAGCGGGATTGACGGGGTAGGCGGAATTGAGACGATGGGACGGCACCGGATGGGGCTGCCGAAGCCCAAAAAAGTGACTCATTCCACGGCAAGTATGAAGATAACGTCTTAATATGTACAATATTTTTGCGAATATGCATCAAATTCGAAAAAATGGGCGAAAAAACCGTTGACAAGAAAATAAAAACGCTGATATAATATTTTGCTTCATTTGACAAACCCCCTCTTTCTGGTTATAATGGACAAGGAAAGAGGTGGTAGTGGACAATGGCAAAAAACGCGCTATTGGAAATTAAACGCAATTTGGAAGCTCACGTAGGCTCCAAAATCCGTCTTCGAGCTAACGGTGGCCGGCGAAAGACCATCGAACGCACCGGCACGTTAGAAGAAATCTACCCTTCTGTTTTCATTGTCAAACTGGACCAGGAGTCTCACGCGTTTAAGCGCGTTTCCTACAGTTATGCGGATATACTGACAGAGTCGGTTGAAGTGACCGTGTGCAATGATGAAGGTCAAGTCCGAATCACCCATATTCAACAATAGATGCATGCAGCATGCTTTAAACGCGGATCAAACGGATTCGCGTTTTTTTTCATATTCGGTTTTACATAATGTCAGGAGGCTGTATAAGCGACCGTCTGCATAGCGCATAATAAACCGCAATCACATACCTTTCTAAGGACAGGAGGTGCACGGAATATGGGCCGCAGAAGAAGTGTCATGTCCGAGCAGCTGAAATACGAACTGGCGAAGGATCTGGGTTTCATCAACAAGGTGGAACAAGAAGGCTGGGGCGGTATTAGCACAAAGGATGCCGGAAACATGGTGAAGCGCGCGATTCAGCTTGCAGAGCAAGCCGCAGCCAGAAACCACGGACAGCAATAAACAGGAAATTCAGCCGTTGGAAAAGCTAAGAGAGCGGGGCGTTTAAGGCCGGCGTTGACCTCTTAGCTTTTCTTGTGCCCGTTTGTTATAATGTTGCTTAGCTAACAACGAACGGGAGAGCTTGCCATGAAAATTTACGAAAAAGCTCCGGCGAAAATCAATCTGCTGCTTGATGTCCTGCGGAAGCGGGAGGACGGATTCCATGAAGTCGAGATGATCATGACGATGGTCGATCTGGCTGACCGTCTAGAGTTGGAGGAGCTGCCGAGGGATACGATTATTATATCGAGCCAGGCTGGATACATACCGCTTGACGAGAAGAACCTCGCCTTTCAGGCTGCGCGTTTGATCAAAGAGCGTTACGACGTCCGTAAGGGCGTTTATATACATTTGGACAAAAAGATACCGGTAGCCGCGGGGCTAGCCGGAGGCAGCAGCGACGCTGCAGCTGCGCTGCGCGGGCTGAACCGCCTGTGGCAGCTGAATATTTCGGAGGACGAGCTGTGCCGCCTTGGCGCGGAGCTTGGCTCCGACGTACCGTTCTGCGTAACGGGCGGTACCGCGATTGCCCGCGGACGCGGGGAGAAGCTGGAGCGGATCAGTAATCCGCCGCAATGCTGGGTCGTATTGGCCAAGCCTCCGATTAACGTATCAACGGCCGATGTATACGGCAAACTGCGCGCCAATGAGCTGAAGAACCATCCTTCAACGAAGGATATGGTATCGGCCATTGAACGCGGCTCGTTCTCGGATATCTGCGCCGGACTTGGCAATGTACTGGAGAATGTAACCTTGGATTTATATCCGGAAGTGCTGCAGCTGAAAGAAAGCATGCAAAAGCTAGGTGCTGATGGCGTCCTAATGTCGGGCAGCGGACCAACGGTGTTTGGTCTAGTCTCGAAGGAAGCCAAGCTTCCACGTATCTATAATGGGCTTCGAGGATTTTGCAAAGAAGTCTACGTGGTAAGAATGCTGACATAATGCTGACGTTTTTCTTGATTAAATCCGTATAAAAATGTTATATTGACTTTATATTATTCGGATTTAGTGGGGGGAATGGCTTTGAAAAAATTGAAGCGAAGTGCAAGACTGGTAGAGATGACGCAATATTTGCTGAGTCGTCCCCACACGTTAATTTCGCTCACAGCATTTGCTGATCGCTATCAGTCTGCAAAATCTTCCATCAGCGAAGATTTGGCCATTATAAAAGAGGTCTTCGAAGAAGAAGGCTTCGGCGAATTAAATACGCTTGCCGGTGCTGCAGGAGGCGTGAAATACACGCCTAAGATGCATACCTCTACAGCTTTATCGATTATGGACAACATTTGCCGCCAACTGGAACAGCCTGAGAGGGTACTTCCGGGCGGTTATTTGTATATGACCGATATGCTGGGGCAACCGGAGCTGCTGGCCGATGTTGGACGAATGTTTGCGACAGCTTTTGCCGACCGAAATATTGACGTGATTATGACGGTTGAGACCAAAGGGATTCCGCTTGCTTATGCAACCGCGGCCTGCCTCAACCTGCCGGTTGTGATTGTTAGACGAGATAATAAAGTGACGGAAGGTTCGGCGGTAAGCATTAACTACGTTTCCGGCTCCAACAAGCGGATCCAGACGATGTCCCTTGCCAGACGCGCCCTCAAGGAGCAGTCCCGCGTCCTTATTATTGATGACTTCATGAAAGCCGGCGGTACGATTCAAGGGATGATGGATTTGCTTTATGAATTCAAGGCGACCGTAGCGGGCGTTGGGGTATTTGTAGAATCAGGCGAGGTGGAGCATGAAGAGCGCCTGCTTGAGGATTACGTATCGCTTGCGACATTGACGGCCGTTGATCTGAAGACGAAGCAGACGAAAGTTATTCCGGGCAACTATTTCAAATAAGAAAGCGTTACGGCGCATCCGTATATGCTGGAATTACATGAATAGAAAGGTTGGAATTGGAAATGACAGACAAGAAGCTGCAAGTAATTGCTACAGATAAAGCGCCTGCTGCAATCGGGCCGTATTCGCAGGCTATTAAGGTAGGGGACCTGCTGTTCACCTCCGGTCAAATTCCGCTGGATGCTTCGGGTCAATTGGTAGAGGGCGGAATTGAAGAACAAACTCACCAGGTTTTCCGTAATTTACAGGCAGTATTAGAAGAAGCAGGAGTAACATTAAATAATGTTGTAAAAGCAACAGTATTTATGAAAGATATGAATCAATTTGCAATTGTTAACGGCATCTATTCTTCCTACTTTGGCGAACATAAGCCAGCACGCTCCGCGGTTGAAGTGGCGCGGCTTCCGAAGGATGTACTTGTCGAAATCGAGCTCATTGCATCGACTGTTGTCGAATAGAAACGAAAAAAAATTATCTGTAAAAAAATATTTTAAATATCGCATATTTTTCCAAAAAAATAGAAGGAATTTGCACAAAAATGTGGAAGTATACACCAAGTCTCAGATAGGCAAAGGTGGTGAACACAAGTGCAAATTACTGATGTCAGACTCCGCCGTGTAAATTCGGAAGGGCGTATGAAAGCTATTGCTTCCATCACCATTGACAATGAATTCGTTGTTCACGATATTCGCGTCATCGATGGTAACAATGGCATGTTTGTGGCTATGCCTAGCAAACGTACGCCAGATGGAGAATTCCGGGATATCGCTCACCCAATTTCTTCGACGACCCGGGAGAAAATCCAAGCTGCTGTACTCGCTGAATACGAGCGTGCGGCAGTGGAAGAAGTGGCAATTGAAGAAGGAGCTTAAGCCTATCCTTTAAGTAACGGAATTGCGTCCCTTTGTCGGGACGGCAGAGGCCGTTCCAGCAAAGGGATAATAGAAAAGAGGGCCGTGAGGCTCTCTTTTCTTTTTTTGTATAATGGGATATTATCTTTAACAAGGTGAAACGGTCACGTCAATCAGGTAGCTGGACGCGTTTCAATCCGGAGAATTCAAAGCCCATTTTTTATATGGCACAGCCTATATACGCTTAGAATTCAAGGTGAAACGGTCGCGTCAGGTAGGACGGCGGTTGCCGCCCTTTGGTGGCGGGATGCGTATTTTTGCGTATTTTATTCATAGGACAACAAAACTTATAAATATCAATCATCTAAAATAGGTAGTGTAGGAGGAATTACAATTGAAGGTTATGACGATTGTATTGGCTGCCGGTCAAGGCAAGCGGATGAAATCGAAACTATATAAGGTTCTTCATCAAGTAAGCGGCAAACCGATGGTTGGCCATGTGCTCGATACGGTTAATGAAGCAAAGAGCGAGCGGACGGTTGTTATCGTTGGCCACGGGGCGGAGATGGTAAAAGGCTTCCTCGGCGACCGCGCGGAATACGTGCTGCAGGAGCAGCAGCTTGGCACCGGCCATGCTGTCCGCCAGGCAGAGGCGCTTCTCGGTTCGGAGGAAGGCACAACGATCGTCATTTGCGGCGATACACCGCTTGTACGTGCGGAGACAATCCAATCGATGCTGGCTCTTCATACATCCAGCGGCGCGGCTGCAACGGTTCTGACGGCATCTTTCGATAACCCTGCCGGTTATGGTCGCGTTATTCGCGGCGCGGACGGCGCTGTACTGCGCATTGTCGAGCAGAAGGACTGCTCGGCTGAAGAAGCGGCCGTGAAGGAGATCAACACGGGTACGTATTGCTTCGACAACAAGAAGCTGTTTGCTGCCCTGGCAGAAGTGAAGAATGAGAACGCGCAAGGCGAGTACTATTTGACCGATGTCATTGGTATTTTCCGTGGTGCGGGCGATACGGTTCAAGCCTACTGCACGCCGGACTTGGCGGAAGCGATTGGGGTAAATGATCGCGTAGCGCTGGCGGATGCTGAACGATTCATGCGTGAACGCATCAACCGCAAGCATCTAATCGAAGGAGTAACGATTATTGATCCTGCGAATACGTACATTGAAGCCGATGTGCGCATTGGAGCAGATACGATTATATATCCGGGTACCGTTCTGCGCGGCAAAACGGTTATCGGAGAGGACTGCGTTATCGGGCCTCAGGCCGATATTACCGATTCCGAGATTCAGAATGGCGCTGCCGTTAAATATTCGACGATTGCCGATTCCGTTGTGGGCAAGGATAGCACGGTTGGTCCTTACGCGAACCTGCGTCCGGGTTCGAAGCTTGGCGAAGGCTGTAAAGTCGGCGATTTCGTCGAACTGAAAAACGCTACGCTCGGCGACGGCAGCAAAGTATCGCACTTGAGCTATGTGGGCGATGCCGTAGTCGGTAAAGACGTTAACATCGGCTGCGGAGCGATTACGGTCAATTACGACGGCTTCAACAAAGCGATTACGGAAATCGGCGACAACGCTTTTGTAGGCAGCAACGTCAATCTGATCGCGCCGGTGAAGCTTGGCGAGGGCGCTTATGTCGTAGCCGGATCGACCATCACTCATGACGTTCCTTCCGGGGATCTGGCGATTGCGCGCCAGCGTCAGGAGAACAAAGCCGGCTATGCGGATAAGATCCGCGCCCGCGCGAAAGCGAAGAAAGAAAGAAGCAAGAAAGAATAGGTTTTCCAATGGTTGGGCAAAGTGATATGGAAATTGACTTTTAGGAGGTTCCTATCCCGATGTCCATACCGATGATGGCAGAACAAAGAACAACAACCATGAAAAGCGAGCTCCGCAGCTTGAGGGAAAGCGGCAGAGTGCCTGGCATTGTCTACGGCAAACAGCTTGCTTCCCCGGCTTCCGTTGCCATTCAGGAGAAGGAGCTGCTCGCTCTGCTGCGCACTCACCCGAATGCGGTTATCGATCTTGATATTCCGGGCGCGGGCAAACAGTCGGTCATGATTGCGGAAATACAGCGCGAGAAGCTGTCGCGTAAGCTGATACATGTTGATTTCCAGCAAATCAATATGAATGAGGAAGTAACGACGCATGTCCGTATCGATCTGGTCGGGGACTCGCAGGGCGAGCGTGAGGGCGGCATCGTGCAGGCTTTGCTGCATGAACTGGAGGTGCGTTGTCTGCCGGGCAGCATTCCGGATTCGATTCCGGTTGACGTAACGGGCCTTCTGATGGGAAGCAGCTATCTGGTTGGCGATGTTCAGGCACCGGCTGGCGTAACGATCGTAACCGATCCTTCGGCTGTGCTTGTGACGGTCCTGGTACCTCAGAAGGACCTGACGGCGGAGGAAGCAGAGGCGCAGGAAATAGAAGCGAAGGAAGCGGTATCGCGTTCCACGGAAGCGCAAATGCACGAAGTCGATTTTGCAAAATAAAGCAACGGATAAACGGTATCTGCCCTTCGCGGGAAGATACCGTTTCTTCCTTTCGTGCAGGGAATATTGCCCATCGTGTAGAATGAATATAGACATACGCAAAATGAGATTGGAGAGCAGGATAGCATGAAGTGGATTGTAGGGCTGGGGAATCCCGGCACAACCTATCAAAGCACGAGGCATAATGTAGGCTTTATGGTCATTGACGAATTGGCTCGGCGCTGGAACATTCAAGTGACGCAGAGCAAGTGCAAGGCCTTGATTGGCGAAGGAAATGTACAGGGCACGAAAGTTGTTCTTATCAAACCGATGACTTATATGAATCTGTCCGGGGAATCTGTCCGGGGCTTCATGGATTACTTCAAGGCTGATCTGGAAGACGGACTTATTGTTTACGATGATATGGATACGGAGGTCGGTAAAGTCCGGCTTCGTTATCAAGGAAGCGCAGGAGGCCATAACGGCATCAAGTCGCTTATTCAGCATTTGGGCACGCAGCAGTTCAACCGGATTCGAATGGGCGTCTCGCGCCCGCAGCCGGGCCGCAACATTGCAGACTACGTGCTGGATAACTTCCCGAAGAGCGAGCAGGAAGCTTTGAAGAGCATGATTGAGCAGGCTTGCGACGCGGTGGAGTATAGTCTGAAGGCGAGCTTCGATAATACGATGGCCAAGTTTAACAAGTAACCGCCTAAGCTCGGGTAAAACGGGCATACTGAAGGGTATAACTATTCTTCAGGAGGCATACATATGGCTGTGAACTATATTTGCCGGCACTGCCGGACGCCGATGGGGACGATAGAGGAGAAGGAAATTTCCGAGTCAAGGCTCGGTTTCCATTTCTTGACCCCCGAAGAGCGCAGCGATATAATAGCGTATAACTCGAACGGCGATATTACGGTTAAGGTTGTTTGCGATTACTGCCGCGAGGCGCTGGAAGCAAACCCGGAGCTATTGCTCGTCGTAAATCCGCTGCAGTAGCGTAACACAATAGTGTTCGTAGCCTTGGCATCTGGCTGAGGCTTCTTTTCGATGATTCTTATTGTAAAATAATGCTTCTATTTCTTTGCCTTTTGTCTTGTGTATAGAAACGGGGTGCCTTCACGATTGAAAGCGTTAGTACAGGCTTTTGCCGCGGATCCGGATGTACAATCGATTATAGCCGGCGTCCGCAAAGGAATGCGCGAACAGATGATATCGGGACTTGCGGGCTCTTCCAGGCAAGTACTCGTTGCGGCGGTGAAGGATGATTTAGACCGTCCGCTGCTTGTTGTCACGCATAATATGTATGCCGCACAGAAAATTGCAGAGGATTTGCAGGAATGCATCTCTGCCGATGATGTATTGTTATATCCCGCGAACGAGCTGGTAGCTGCCGAAGCGGCGATCTCAAGTCCTGAGACGCTGGCGCAGCGCATGGATGTGCTGATCAAGCTGTCCGAAGGCTTCCGCGGGATTGTTGTCGTTCCGTTCTCCGGTATTCGGCGCTATCAGCCGATTAAAGGGGTTATGTCGGATGCGAAGATCTTGATTAAAGTTGGCGACACGATCGAGCTGGATGGTTTCCTGCGCCAAATGACCGGTCTTGGCTACATCCGCGCGGACCGCGTGGAGTCCAAAGGAGAGATGAGCGTACGGGGCGGTATCGTGGACTTTTATCCGCTCACGGCGGAGCTTGCGTACCGGATTGAATGGTTTGGGGACGAGGTGGATTCGATCCGTACCTTCGACCCTTCCGACCAGCGTTCGCTTGATAACCTGCAGACGTTTACCGTAACGCCTTGTCAGGAGATTGTTGCCGATCAGCGGCGCTTTAGCGCTGCAGCGGAGCATGCAGCAACACTCCTTGCCCAGCAGCTCGACAAGATGACGGACCGAATGGCGAAGGACCGTCTCCGCCAGGAAATCGGCGGTGAGATCGAGAAGCTGCGGGAGCATGTCTATTTTCCTGAAATCTATAAATATATATCCTTGCTGTACCCGGAAAGACAGACCATTCTGGACTATATGCCAGACGATACGGTTCTTATCCTGGATGAGCCGACAAGGCTGATCGAGACGGGGCGCCAGCTGGAGCGGGATGAAGCGGAATGGTCGACCCATCTGCTCTCCAACGGCAAATCGCTGCCAAGCTTTATGCTTGCCCGGGAATCGGATGAGATCCTGCATCACCGGAAGTTCCAAACGCTGTTTATGTCGCTCTTCCTGCGCCAAATTCCGCATTCGCAGCCTCAAAACATCCTAAATATGACGAGCCGCGCGATGCAGAACTTCCATGGGCAGATGAATGTGCTCAAGGCGGAGATGGAGCGGTGGAAAAAGACAGGCGCGAAGGTGATGATGCTGGGCGGCAACGCCGAGCGGCTCGACCGGATCCGCCGCGTGCTGCAGGATTATCATATTGAGCCTCCTATCTTGATTGAAGGCAATCTTCAATCCGGCTTTGAGCTGCCTTCCTCCCATCTTGTCATTATTACGGAAGGCGAGATGTTCTCGCAGAAGCAGCGCAAGGCGCGCCGGATGGATAAGAAGATCGACAACGCCGAGCGAATCAAGAGCTATACCGAGCTGAAAGTCGGCGATTATGTCGTTCACCAGAATCACGGTATCGGTAAATACGTCGGTATCGGCACGCTGGAGATCGGCGGCATTCACAAGGACTACCTGCATATCTTGTATGCCGGCGGCGATAAGCTGTCCGTACCGGTCGAGCAGGTCGACATGATTCAGAAGTATGTCGGTTCCGAAGAGAAGGAGCCGAAGATTAATAAGCTGGGCGGCAGCGAATGGATACGGGCGAAAAATAAAGTTCGCGCATCTGTCCAGGACATTGCCGATGACCTGATCAAGCTGTATGCGGAACGTCAATCAGCGCCCGGATTTGCTTTTGGTCAGGATACGGCCTATCAGAACGAATTCGAAGCAATATTCCCTTATGATGAGACGCGCGATCAGCTGCGGGCGATCGAAGAGATCAAGAAGGATATGCAGAAGCCGCAGCCGATGGATCGTCTCCTGTGCGGCGATGTAGGCTACGGCAAGACCGAAGTGGCGGTTCGCGCCGCTTTCAAGGCTGCGATCGAAGGGAAGCAGGTAGCTATTCTAGTGCCAACGACCATTCTTGCCCAGCAGCATTACGAAACCTTCCGGGAACGATTCTCCGGATATCCGTTCAACATTCAGGTATTAAGCCGGTTCCGTTCCCGCAAGGAGCAGAATGATACGATGAAAGGCCTGAAGGCGGGGACGGTCGATGTAGTGATCGGCACGCACCGCTTACTGTCGCAGGATGTTATCTTTAAAGACCTGGGTCTGCTTATCGTCGACGAAGAGCAGCGGTTTGGCGTATCGCATAAGGAAAAGCTCAAGAAGCTGAAGACCAATGTCGACGTGCTGACGCTGACCGCAACGCCTATTCCGCGGACCTTGCATATGTCTATGCTGGGCGTTCGCGATTTGTCGGTCATCGAGACGCCGCCGGAGAACCGTTTCCCGGTGCAGACTTACGTCGTCGAATACAGCACCTCGCTCGTGCGCGAAGCGATTGAGCGGGAGCTTGCGCGCGGCGGGCAGGTTTATTACCTGTACAACCGTGTGCAGGGGATTTATCAAATGGCCGAGCAGATCAATGCGCTTGTGCCGGATGCCAAGGTTGCGGTCGGTCATGGCCAAATGTCGGAGCAGGAACTTGAGAAGACGATTCTGGACTTCCTGGACGGCGAGTCCGATGTGCTTGTCAGCACGAGCATTATCGAGACCGGCGTCGATATTCCGAACGTAAATACGCTAATCGTGCACGATGCGGACAAAATGGGCCTTTCCCAGCTGTACCAGCTGCGGGGGAGGGTTGGCCGTTCGAACCGGATTGCTTACGCCTACTTCACCTACCAACGGGACAAGGTTCTGACCGAGGTAGCGGAGAAGCGACTGCAGTCGATCAAGGAATTTACGGAGCTGGGCTCCGGCTTCAAGATTGCGATGCGAGACCTTTCCATCCGCGGAGCGGGTAATCTGCTTGGGGCGGAGCAGCATGGCTTTATTGCTTCCGTTGGCTTCGATCTGTATTCGCAGATGCTGGCTGACGAGATTGCGAAACGCAAGGCGGAAATGGAAGGCGTGGAAGTGAAGGAAGAGCGCCGCGTCAGCACGCTGATCGATGTCAGCATCGACGCTTACTTGCCTTCCGATTATATTTACGACAGCATCCAGAAGATCGAGATCTACAAGAAAGTAGCCACCGTCACGTCTATTGACGAAGCGGAGGATCTGGCCGAGGAGCTGATCGACCGTTTCGGCAACTTGCCGCAGGCCGTGGACAATCTGCTGTCGGTTGCGCGGCTTAAGGTATACGGCACGCAATACGGCATTGAACAGATCAGCCAGAAGAGCGATGATCTTATTGTCCGCTTCGGCGAACGCGAGAAGAAACGAATCGACCGCAAGCTTGTGGATCAGCTGTGCGTGCAGTACGAGAACCGGTTCCGCCAAGGTGCGATTCAAGATGAATATCCAACGCTTCTGCTGCGGGGCAAAGGGCTTGAGATGGATCAGAAAGTCCAGCTTCTTGAAGGCTTCCTGAAGAAATTCAAGGATGCAAGAAAAGGCGAGGAAGCGCTGCAGGACGCAAAAGGCTAAGGATAGGTGAACGTATGATTTTCCATATAACGAGCTTGCGCCGCTTATAAAAATAACAGGCTGCTCCTCCTTGCAAGGGGCAGCTGTTACAAGCTTGTGGTCAAGCCTTGTCGTTTTCTGTTACAATACAATAAACTTCTCAAATTGAAAGGGGATTCAACATGTTGCACACAAAACGCAAATCGACATGGCGCAGAAGCGCACTGCTCGTAATCGCGGCAGTGCTGGTCATGACGATCATGGCGGCTTGCGGTGGCAAGAAAGAGAATGAGGGCGGCTCCACGGGCCTCACTTTCGCAGGGGCGGGCAAAGGTACTGTCGTTGCAACCTACAAAGACGGCACCGTCACAGAAGCGGAGTTCAACAAGTACCTGGATATCTTCAACATCATGCAGCCGGGCTACGAGCAAGTGATTGCAATCCCGCAGTTCAAAGAGCAATTGCTCCAGCAATTCGTTTCGTATAAGATCCTGGCTAAACAAGCTACGGAAGCAACGCTCAAAAAAGCGGACGATGAAACGAATGACCAGATGAAGAGCTTTGAAGATACGCTCAAAACGAATGCCGACGTGAAAAAGACGCTGGACGACAAAAAAGTATCTACAGCTGACGTAAGAACCTACCTCAACCTGATGCTGGTTGTGGTTGAGCATATGAATTCGAAAGTAACGGACGACGAGATGAAAGCCGAGTACGAGAAAAACATCGGCAACTACAACCCGGTAACCGTTCGTCATATTCTCGTAGCAACAACGGATCCTGCCGATTCGACGAAGACGCTTCGCACGAAAGAGGAAGCTCTGGCCCGTGCAAAAGAAGCGAAAGCGAAGCTTGATGCAGGCGGCGACTGGACAGCCCTTGCTAAAGAGTATTCCGACGATACAGGTTCGAAGGATAGCGGCGGCGAATACAAAGACGCGAAAGCTTCGGATTGGGTAGAGGGCTTCAAAAATGCGGCCCTGACTCAACCTGTAGGCAAAATCGGTGATCCGGTTGAGACCGAATACGGCTATCACGTGATCCTGGTCGAGAAACGCGACCAAGTGACTTATGACAAAATTACGGACGAGCAGAAGCAAGAAGTACAAAGCGTGGTGGCTTACAACCACATGAATACGTTCATGACGGATGAAATGCCGAAGCAAGACGTGAAAATCACGCTTCCTGAAGCATCCACTTCGCCAGACGCATCTGCATCGCCAGGTGCCTCGGAGTCGCCAGCGGCGTCCGAATCCCCGGCTGCATCGGAATCTCCGGCAGCTAAATAAAAGCCTTTAAAGGAAGCTGATCTCATCATGCAAATGATGGATCAGCTTTTTTTTATGAAAGACTTTCTTGTTTTTGTAAAAAGTGATATCATAATTATATCAAAACAATATGAGGGGTGTTCTTATGAAGGAATATAAAGCTTGGCAC
The DNA here is from genome assembly GCF_000023585.1 of Paenibacillus sp. JDR-2. NCBI lineage: Bacteria > Bacillati > Bacillota > Bacilli > Caryophanales > Paenibacillaceae > Paenibacillus > Paenibacillus sp. JDR-2. The sequence continues at coordinate 45,011 of NC_012914.1, forward strand.
GTAAACGGATTCCTCGCATTGCTCGCCGCGATTGTTTCTTTTGCCGGAGGTATCGCACTTATTATATTTGGCTCCGATCAGCTGGATCCGAATGTGTTTCTGATTGTTCTTGGGATATTGCTTGAGGTAGTCTTTATCGTAGCGGTATCCTCGCTTACAATCGTTCAGCCGAATGAAGCGAAGGTTATTACATTCTTCGGTACGTATGTAGGTACTGTCCGCTTGAGCGGCTTGTGGATTGTCGTACCGTTCACGAACAAGAAGAGGGTATCGATGAAGGTCCGCAACTTCAACAGCCAGACCCTGAAGGTGAATGACGCGGAAGGCAATCCGGTTGAGATTGGCGCCGTTGTTGTGTTTAAAGTGACGGAGACAGCTAAGGCCTCCTTTGACGTGGATAACTACGAACGCTTCGTGGAAATTCAGAGCGAGACGGCTGTGCGCCATATCGCTGCCCAATATCCTTACGATACCTTCTCCGATACCGTCCAACAGTCGCTGCGCGGCAATGCGGATGAAGTAGCGGCGGAGATGATGAATGAGCTGCAGAATCGTCTGGCCGTAGCCGGCGTAGAAGTTCTGGAGACCCGCCTGACGCATTTGGCTTACGCTCCGGAGATCGCAAATGCGATGCTGCAGCGCCAGCAGGCGATTGCAATCGTATCGGCTCGTCAAAGAATTGTAGAAGGCGCGGTTGGCATGGTGGATTCCGCTTTGAAGCAGCTGGCGGAGAACGGAATCGAGTTGGATGAGGAGCGTCGCGCGGCAATGGTCAACAATCTGATGGTTGCCATTGTATCCGACCGGGGAGCAACGCCGGTTATTAATACGGGCACGCTGTACTCCTAAGAGGACAGTCCAATGGGGAAAGAAAAGAAAGCTTTTGCGCTCCGGCTCGATCCAGATTTACACCGTGCCATCGAGCAATGGGCGAATGATGAGTTCCGCAGCGTAAACGGGCATATCGAGTTTTTGCTCCGGGAGGCGCTTGGCAAAGCCGGAAGGCTGCCTAAACCAGCGCCCAATAATCCGGTTAATAATGAGTGATGTTTGACAGCCGCCGTTCCATCCTTTAAGGGGTGGAACGGCGGATTTTTTTTGAATGGATTTTTTCACGTGGAACAATTAGCGGGGTTAATTATTAAAAAGAAGGAAATGAAGCAAGGTTTTTGGCATAGAAGGGAATGCTTTAAATGGTGCTTTACGGATTGTCTTACCACATCTGTCCGAGATTGCCTGGCTTCAGCAGGAAACCCGCAGGAAGCGGCGGATAGCCGTGCATAAGAAATTGGGAGCCGATGAATACTATGGTCAGATTCACAAAAGAATTCGTTATCGAACGCGCTAGACATAAGAGCCGCCGAATCACAACCAGCATAACGGCAGCTTTAGAATAGGCGCTCCGCTAGCTGAATCATTCTTTCCGCGAGAACGCTTTAATCCTTGGTTTATAAAGAGGAGGGCGGCAATCGCTTGTTATGAAGGCTAATCGTATCCAGTGACTTAAAATCCTCTAGGAAAGTGGGGCAACAAGAAATGAAAGCAACTGGAATTGTACGTCGCATCGATGATCTCGGGCGTGTGGTGATTCCGAAGGAGATCCGCCGTACTTTACGTATCCGTGAAGGAGATCCGCTCGAAATATTTGTTGACCGCGATGGTGAAGTGATCCTGAAGAAATACTCTCCAATCGGTGAACTTGGCGACTTTGCCAAAGAGTATGCCGAATCCTTATTCGAGAGCACCAACCACGTTACCCTTATTACAGACCGCGATACGGTTATTGCCGTAGCCGGCGCTTCGAAAAAAGAACTGCTGGAGAAGCAGATCGGCTCCATTCTGGAAGGATGTATGGATAACCGCAAGACGACTGAAGGCGCTTCCGGCACATACGAGATCGTTAAGGATTTGCATGACACATACTCCGCTTATGTAGCAGCACCAATCGTTGCAGGAGGAGATCCAATCGGTACCGTAGTCCTGCTCAGCAAAGACGATGCGGTTAAAATGTCGCAGATGGAAACCAAAATGGTGGAGACGGCGGCAGGCTTCCTGGCGAAACAAATGGAACAATAATAAGGGCGAAAATTAAAGGCTTGGTTCCCGTTAACCGACTGCAGGTTGCATCGTAACGGAAACCAAGCCTTTTCATGTGGCGGTGCGGTTGATATGATCCCGGGATGTCCGGGGGGAGCTGCCGATCACTCTCTTGAACATTTTCGAGAACAGGAAAGGGTCGGTATAGCCGACGGAGCGGGCGATGTCGCCAATGGTAAGCTCTTGATGATGCAGAAGCTCAACGGCCCGGTTCATCCGAAAACGGAGCAGGAAGGCCTGCAGGGAGACACCTAGCTGCGCCTTGAATAAGCCGGACAGGTAAGTACGGTCGAGTCCCACGAAATTCGCGATGTCCTGAACGGAGATCGGAAGGCTGTAGCTGTTCTCGATAAAGGCAACTGCTTTATTGATGTAGGCTTCTTTCGTATTCACGGCATGCGCCGGAGCAGAGGGCTGCTTATTGCAGGCGACTAGCCGGGCCATGTATTGGTACAGAAGACTTTGACTGAATAGATCCCCGCTGCCGGGATGATCCTCTAGGGCTTGATGGCATTGTTCATAGACGGATTCGAAAAAGTCCTTCTGCTCCGTCGCGTCAAATATCGGATTTGCAGGGCTAAGCCCGGCACGCTGCAGCAGTGATTTCGCATGAAGTCCTTTAAGTCCTACCCAGGAGTAAGTCCAGGGGTTGTCCTCATCTGCTTTGTAGTACACAAGCGAACCCGGAATGATTAGAAAGCCTTGTCCGGCATGCAGCTCATAGCTGAGCTCGCCTAGCCGGAATTGGCCGGTGCCGCTGTGGACGTAATGAATAATATACATATCGCGCAGACCGGGACCCCAATAGTGCCCGGGATCGCAATCCTGTTTGCCCCAAAATAACAAGCTTAAGTCCATATAACGCTCTGTTGCCGGACTGGGCAGATAAATTTCGGATAACGGCATAGGGCGGTTCCCTCCAGTTTGGATGGTACACAGCTTATATCATCATTATAAAGCCCGATGGCCTGCTCGTCATAAGGAAATGGGATTATGACAAATAAATAAGAGGCTTTGCCATGTTCGCCTATCCGCTTCGGATATATAGTGGAGGAGTCAATTCCTTTTACGAAAATGGAGGCGGAAGCTAAGATGTCTAAAATTACTTTTCTAGGTGCGGGAAGCACGGTGTTCGCGAAAAATGTACTGGGTGACGTAATGTTAACGGAGCCGCTGCAAGGCTTTGAGCTTGCCTTATTCGATATTGATGCAGGGCGTCTGCGCGATTCCGAGCAGCTGCTGTTGAATATGAAACAATCGCTTGGCAGCAACTGTGTGGTTAAAGCTTATTCTGACCGCAAAGAAGCGCTCCGCGGAGCGAAATATGTAATCAACGCTATTCAAGTTGGCGGCTACGATCCTTGTACGATCACGGATTTTGAAATTCCGAAAAAATACGGGCTGCGCCAGACGATTGCCGATACGGTTGGCATCGGCGGTATTTTCCGTAACCTGCGCACGATTCCGGTTGTGCTTGATTTTGCAAAGGATATGCGCGAGGTTTGTCCGGACGCCCTATTCATGAACTATACGAATCCGATGGCGGTTCTGACGAATGTGCTGTCGACGGCGGGCGGCGTTAGAACGGTTGGCTTGTGCCACAGCGTACAGGCCTGCGTGTCCGATCTGTTCAAAAGCCTGGAGATGGACGCTACGGGCGTGGAATCCAAGATTGCGGGCATCAACCATATGGCCTGGCTGCTTGAAGTGAAGAAGGATGGCGTGGATCTGTATCCGGAGATCAAGCGCCGTGCGGCGGAAAAGCAGAAGGAGAAGCATCATGACATGGTACGCTTCGAAATGATGCTGAAGTTCGGCTACTACATTACGGAATCGTCGGAGCATAATGCAGAGTACCATCCGTATTTCATTAAACGCAATTATCCGGAGCTGGTTGACCGCTTCAACATTCCGCTGGACGAATACCCGCGCCGCTGCATCGAGCAGATCAAAGGCTGGAACAGCATGCGGGAATCGCTGCTCGCGAACAGCAATATCGAGCATAAGCGCAGCCATGAGTACGCATCGCATATCATGGAAGCGATTGAAACGGGCAAAACGTTCAAAATCGGCGGCAACGTCATGAACACCGGCCTGATTACCAACTTGCCGAAGGAAGCTTGCGTAGAGGTTCCGTGCCTTGTTGACCGCTCGGGCATCAATCCGACGTATGTCGGCGATCTGCCGCCGCAGCTGGCTGCGCTCAACCGCACGAACATCAATACGCAGCTGTTGACGATTGAAGCAGCGCTGACGCAGAAGAAAGAGCATATCTACCATGCCGCTATGCTGGATCCTCATACTTCGGCGGAGCTGTCCATGGATGATATTGTGGCTTTGTGCGACGATTTGATCGAGGCTCATGGTGATTGGCTGCCTGCATATAAGTGATGCGAGGTGATCGATGGTGGGCGGGGGCAGAAAATATACTTTCTTCCAGTTGCTGTTGTACCCATGAAATTTTGAATTAACTCGCTCAGGCGAGATTTCATGGGTACAAAGGCAAGCGCTACGCTCTTCCAGTAAGTATATTTCCTTTACCCTATCTATCGATCGCATCGCGATCAAAAACCGCACACAGCGCGGTTTTTGTAGGCAAATTAAGGCCGCCCACTCCAATTGGGCGGCCTAATTTTTTTAATTGCAGGCCTGGTGGACTCAGGCCGCCATAACAATAATGTGGCTGCCCGGGTTATTGGGTAGCCTATTGTGGTTTATAAAGCAATTGATGGAGGGGAGGGATTGTAACTCTTTAAGGAGCGGAGCGCTTGCCTTTGCCGTCTAAAAGCCTCGTTTACGAGCTTGTTCAAGCTTTAAGACGGCAACAGCAACCGAAAGAGATACAATCCTGGACTGAGATTGCATATGCGTCAATCAGTAGAGTCACGTACTGTAGATCAATTGCGCCCCGCCTGGAAACGGAGGACGGTTTTTAGTTTCTCCGGCTGCGTTTTTCTGGCATCGGATATGTAAATTTCTTTATGCAGCTTGGAGAGTCGCTTGAGCCCCTGTTCCTCGCAATATTGCTCCATCTTGTCGAAGCTGGCCGGTTCATCATCGTAAGGACCGTGATGCATCATCTGTACGCAGAGACCTTCATCCAGCTTCCCGAACGTTACGTTGCTTAGGAGCGGGTGGGGCTTCTTCTTGCATACGGTCTCTATGACTTCTTGTGCCAATGTCTCCGTTATAAAGTCGGGCTGTCTGATCATAAGGGAGTAAATAAGCTTATCTTTATCCAGAACGGCAGCTTGCCTGGCTTCTTCATCCAGATCCCATATACCCTCGAGCGGAAAAACGGCGTAATCGTAATATCCCTCCGGCGCAGCTCCTTTTTTAGGCAGCATTTTTACGGTGTAGGACAAGGAATAGAGGACTCCGACAGCCTCTGCGAATTCCGGGTAATTGGGATTGCCTTTGCCTTTAAGCGTGAAATAGTTCATTGGAGGGACTTCAATGACGGTTGGGACATTTTTGGGCAGATAGAGGGACTTGTCGTTCTTTTTCCACTCATATTTCATTTCGAATATACCTCCGGTCCCTTATCGTTTGCTTACGCGTCCTGCCAGGAAAGTACGGAAAACTTGCTCGGCCGTCTGCTCAAGCAGGATGGGGGCATGCTCCATCGCTTCCTGCAAGGTCATTGGCGTATTCATGATGCTATGCACGCTGCTGATGCCCTCCGCATGCAGGACATCAATGCCGGAGCCGACGGATCCCGCCAACGCAATCGCAGATATTCCGTGCTTCTTGGCTAGTTGGGCGACGCCCATCGGCGCTTTGCCGGAGGCCGTCTGGTGATCGATACGGCCCTCTCCGGTTATAACGAGATCAGCCCCGTCTATATGCTCCTCCAGATGCACATGCTCCAGAACCACATCAATTCCGCGGCGAATGGAAGCGGGGAAGAAGGCCAGATAGGCTCCGCACAGGCCGCCAGCTGCACCTGCGCCGGGGTATTCGTGGAGTCGGATTCCCGTCTTCGCTTCGATTAGATCAGCCCATACCGTCATCCCTTGCTCAAGCTGGTCTACCATTTCGTGAGACGCGCCTTTTTGCGGTCCAAAGACGCGTGACGCCCCTTGTTCCCCGATAAGAGGATTTTGCACGTCAGTGGCAATAACAAAAGAAGAATCCGCAATGCGCGGATGCCAAAGACTATCGTCTATCGTCGCTATATCAGCCAAAGCTCTTCCGCCGGGCGGGACGGAATTGCCCTGCTGATCCAGCAGACGCATCCCTAATGCCTGCAGCATGCCGGTTCCGCCGTCATTGGTGGAACTGCCGCCTACGGTGAGCAGAAACCGCCGGCACCCATGGTCGAGCGCGTGGCGAATAAGCTCGCCTGTCCCGTAGGTTGTCGTCAGGGCTGGGTTACGCTGCTCCTCCGTCAGTAAGCACAGGCCGGAGGCTTCCGCCATCTCAACAACGGCCGTCTGTCCGATTATTCCGTAAGAAGCGCTAACGCTTGTCCCAAGCGGGCCGGTTACGTTTACGGTTATGCGCTCACCACTCGCTGCGGCGAGCAGGCTGTCGAGCGTTCCCTCACCTCCGTCAGCAATTGGAAGCTTGACGATGTCGGCATCCGGCACGCACCGCGATATGCCTTGAGCAATGGCCTCAGCCGCTGCAGCAGCGGACAAACTGCCTTTGAAAGAATCCGGTGCTATAACGATTTTCACGATCAGCCCTCTCCTTCTCCGTTCCTTATTGCATTTAGTATACCTGATTCCACGGTCGCTGCGCCGCATCCCTGCCGCGCTAATTGCCGTATCCGGCACCCGATTATTAATCCCCGCGCAAGAAATGGTATACTACGTGTAGAATCTGCATGTGGCAGGGAGGAGCATTGCGAAAATGGCACAAACGATAACGGTAGTTGGCCTGGGATCGGGCGATCCCGATCAATTAACGCTTGGCGTGTGGCGGAGGCTGCAGGAGGCGGAGGCGATTTATGTCCGGACGGAGCAGCATCCGGTGATGTCACTGCTGCGGGAGCATCAGCTGGCTTACACGTCCTTTGACAGCGTTTATGAACAGCATGACACCTTTCCGGAGGTTTATGATACAATAGCGGATACGCTTGTCCGCAAGGCGCAGGAGGCATCCGCGCCAGTCCTGTATGCCGTGCCGGGGCATCCGATGGTAGCGGAGCGCACGGTGCAGCTGCTGCGCGAGCGCTGTTCGCCGGCTGATATCAGGCTCGAAATTATTGGCGGTGAGAGCTTCCTTGACCAAGCCTTTATCCGTCTTGGCATTGACCCGATCGAAGGCTTTGCGCTGCTTGATGCGGCCGAGCTGAAGGCGGCTCACGTGCAGCCGCGCGTACATACGATTATTGGGCAGGTCTATGATGCTTATACGGCATCGGATGTAAAGCTTGCGCTGATGGAGCGTTATCCGGATGACTATGAGGTTGTTGTTGGTCACGCGCTTGGAGTAACGGGCGAAGAACAGATCCTTAAGGTTCCGCTGTATGAGCTTGACCGGACGCCTGGCTTCGGCAATTTGTCGCTGATCTGGGTACCTCGTACGGAGGAGGATGCTGTACTTAACCGTACGTTCGACCGTCTGCATGAGATCGTTGCTATTCTGCGCAGTCCTGAAGGCTGTCCATGGGACCGCGAGCAGACGCATCAGTCCATCCGCAAGAATTTCATTGAAGAGCTGTATGAAGCGCTTGAAGCCATTGATAACGATGATCCCGACAATATGCGGGAGGAATTTGGCGATGTGATTCTGCAGGTCATGCTGCATAGCCAGATGGAAGAGGAGACGGGAGCCTTCTCTGTCTATGACGTTATCGAGGGCTTAAACGAGAAGCTGATCTTCCGCCATCCGCATGTGTTTGGCGACCGCAGCGCCGGGGATGCCAGCGAAGCGCTTGGCAACTGGGAGCAGATGAAGGCGGAGGAGAAGAAGCGCAAAGGCGAAGCCGATGCACGCAAATCGCAGCTGGACGGCATTCCGAAGGATCTTCCGGCGCTTATGAAGGCCTACCAGCTTCAGAAGAAAGCGGCGAAGGTTGGCTTTGATTGGGAGGAGCTAGGACCGGTTCTGACCAAAATAGAAGAGGAGCTTCGCGAGCTGCGCGAGGCGATAGATTCGAAGGATTCGGAAGAGCAGGCAGGAGAGCTGGGAGATTTGCTGTTTGCTGTAGTGAACGCTTCTCGCTTTATCCACGCGGATCCTGAGGAAGCACTCTCTCGCACCAATGCAAAATTTAAGAGCCGATTCTCTTATATTGAGGAGCAGCTTCGTATAAACGGCAAAACTTTTGACCAGACTGATTTAATAGAAATGGATCGTTGGTGGGAAGAAGCGAAGCGACAATAGAGCCTCGGATTCGCCACGAATCGCAACATTTCTGCATCTTTCGGTAAATTTTTTTACTCGTGCAGCAGGATTTTTTTACTGACAAGCAGAATAAGTATCAACGTGTTTGTGTCTATGCTTAAAATTACCAAACAAACGGCAGCGCCCAGTAGCAGCGCTGACCGAACAAAACAGGCGAATTGAATTTAGGAGGATATTAATAATGAACAAAACAGATCTGATCAACAACATTGCAACAAAAAGCGGTTTGACTAAACGTGACGTAGAAGCCGTATTGAACGGCTTCCTCGGCGAAGTTACTGACGCGCTTGCAGGCGGAGATAAAGTACAACTGATCGGCTTCGGTACTTTCGAAACTCGTAAACGTTCCGGCCGCGTTGGCCGCAACCCGCAAACGGGTAAAGAAATCTCCATCCCAGAATCCAAAGTTCCTGCATTCAAAGCAGGCAACAAACTGAAAGACGCTATCAAGTAATTCATGCGTCTGGATAAATTCCTCAAAGTATCCCGGTTGATCAAGCGCCGTACGGTAGCAAAGGACGTGTCCGAGCAAGGACGCGTATGGATCAACGGCCGTGAAGCGAAAGCTAGCAGCACGGTAAAAGCAGGGGATGAGCTTACGATCCAATACGGACAGAAGACGGTGACCGTTCGTGTCGAACGAATTGCCGAAACGACCCGTAAGGATGAAGCCGGTGAGCTTTACACTTTGATCAAGGAAGAACAACGCCCGCGCGAGGATAACCTCGGCTGGTAAACAAAAAAGAGCTGTCACCTTTAGTGGCAGCTCTTTTTTTCAATTCTAAGAGTTTATATTCGTTTCTCATAAACGTTTCACCTTGATGCCCGGGAGGTAGACAAGCCTTGATTCCAGCCATGACGAATTTGCCTGAAATCCGTCCATCAAAGGGCGGAGGTGTATTGGGACTGACCTTTTCTCTCTTTATTAAAAATGCGGCAGTGCTGATGCTCATAACGGCAATTACGATCGTGCCGGTTGAGCTCATAATCTGTTACGGTTTTTCCAACCTGTCTATCGATAATATTCTTAAGGACATCATTATCTCTCAGCTATTCCTAACCTTGCTGACCCCCGTTGTCGTTTACTACTTGATTGAGAGACTTCGGGGCGGCAAGGGCCGCGTAACCGATGCTTACCGGTGGGGGCTCCGCAAGTGGCTGCGGATGATCATGTATAATTTTCTGCAATGCGTCATTTTTTCGGCGGGGCTCCTGCTGTTCGTCATTCCGGGTTTGTTCATGTACGTAAGGCTTCTGCTGCTTCCCGCAGTGGTCTCTATCGAGAATACTTCCGTGACGAATCCGCTCGAGAGCAGCCGCAATATGGCCGAAGGACAATTCTGGCGTTTTCTCGGGCTTGGCGTTGTCATCAATCTATTTAGTTTTCTCCTAGGCTTGGGTGCAAGCAAATTGCTGCTAGAGTCGGGGGTTATCAACGGGATTACGGTTACGCTTTATTACCTGTTCATAGACTGGGTATCGCTGATTGGAGTTATTCTGTCTCTTGTGCTCTATCTCAAGATTAGAACAGAGCAATATGCGGCGGCTGCCCAGGCGGCTGAAGAAGCTGCCGTAACGGCATAACTGGTTAAGGAAAAGAGCATTTCTCTCTAGAGAGAAATGCTCTTTTTGTTTCTATGAAAACAAACATATCAATGATATCATTAAATATTTATTGTAAAACGATAAATCATTATGTTACCTTAATGGTGATTTCCATTATGCAGAGGAGGGGCATACCTTTGGAATTGCAGCCCTTATTGAATGTCGTCTGGATCCGCCGAATTTGGCAGCTTTTTATTTTTGGTTATCAGCAGGCCATGTCCTGTATTTTTCCGGTTATTATATTCGCGTCGCTCGCTTTAACAAAGGTAATATCCGTACCCTACGTTCATCGTTACGATTTGCTTCTGCTGATCTGCCTGTTTGCCCAGGTTGGGATGGTGGTATTTAAGCTGGAGACCATCGACGAGTTAAAAGTGATCTGCATGTTCCATATTATTGGACTGATGCTCGAGCTGTATAAAGTGCATATGGGCTCCTGGTCTTATCCGGGCGAAGGGTGGTCGAAGCTGTTTGGGGTACCGCTCTACAGCGGATTTATGTATGCCAGCGTAGCGAGCTACATCTGCCAGGCATGGAGGAGGCTGTCGATTTCCGTATACGGATGGCCGCGGCAGCGTTATGCCGTAATGGTCTGCGCGGCTATTTACCTGAACTTTTTTACCCATCACTATATGTGGGATTTGCGGTGGTTGTTGACGCTTCTGTTGATTATCGTCTTTTACCGGACGTCCTTTGCCTACAAGGTGGGGGGCCGGGAATACCGCATGCATGTTGTGCTGTCCTTCCTTCTTATCGGCTTCTTCATCTGGCTGGCTGAAAATATATCGACGTTTATGGGAGCATGGGCCTATCCGGATCAGGAGCATACCTGGCGTATTGTCCACCTGGGGAAAATCAGCTCCTGGTTCCTGCTTGTTGTCATCAGCGTCATTATCGTGGCGCAGCTGAAGCGCGTAAAAAGCGCAAGGGACGGAGGCAATCCGGCGCTCTAGCGAAACCGAAAATGAAAGAGTAGAATTGCCCTCGCGCGGATGTTCTAAAGTTCGTCCAACCCCCATAAGCTAGTCTCAAGCTATGCTTTCGAAGTGGAGGGACGGGTCAATGGTTGAACAAAGCAAAGGGCAGAAGCGGCAGGAAGTCAAAATGCTGAACCGCAAGCTGCTCGAAATTACCGGCGTACTAAATGTGGAAAGTTTCGACAGCGAAGAGTTTCTGCTCGATACCGAACTTGGCTTCCTGATGATAAAAGGGCAAAACCTGCATATCAAGCATCTCAATCTGGAGCAAAACCTAGTTGCCATCGAGGGGTATGTCCATTCACTCGCCTATTTGGACGCCAATACCTCTACCAAAACTAAAGGCTTATTCGGAAAGCTGTTTAAGTGACCTCCTTAAGCCTACAGTTTCTCACAATGGGGATGATGCTGCTGTCGGGCATCGGGATGGGCGTGATCTTCGACGGATACCGGGTTGTGTCGAATGAATTGCGCTTTCCGCGGTGGACGCTGCCTGTACTCGATATGGCGTACTGGCTGGCCGCATCGCTCCTTGTATTTCGTGTGCTGTACGCCAGCAACTATGGCGAGGTGCGGGCGTATGTATTCCTCGGCTTGCTTATTGGCGTGTTATGTTACTATTGGCTGCTGAGCAAACCGGTCATCCGTACGGTAAAATGGCTGATTGATGCGGTACGAGCCCTCATCCGGTTCACTCTGCGGACATTTGACCTTCTAATCGTGAAGCCGATCGTCCTGTTATACCGGTTGATCCGCGTCTTAATCGGATTTGGGACCGCGCTCACTATTTTCCTGTTAAAAATTGTGCTACAATTGGTTCGTCCGTTCTGGCTTTTGCTGCGTTTTATGCTCGGTCCGCTTACGCGCCCGCTATGGCGATGGCTTGGACCAAAGCTTTCCAGCCTGCAGCTCAAAGAAAGATGGGACAAGATCCTATCAGGTGTTATAAAATTATGGAAACGCCTGTTTTAAGTGAGCTTATGCTTTCGCAGCATGAATCATCACAATGGCTTGCAAATTGCCATCTGGGTGATCATTCATTTTAGGAGGTTTACCTTATGACGACTGCCACAGCCAATCCATCGACAGGGAACGCAGGATCCAAACGCCGTCTGCGCATATGGGCCATGTGCATCACTCTATTTTTGTGCTGGGCGGCGTATACCTTTATAGGTCAAATCAAGGATGCGCGTGCCACACAAGCGCAATTGACGGAGATCAAGAAGCAGGTAGATGATTCCACTCTGCAGTCCAAGCAGCTTCAACAACAGATAGATCGGCTTAACGATCCGGAATATATCAGACAACTTGCAACGAAGGAACAAGGAATGGTAACACCTGGAGAACAGCAGATTCAGGTCATTAAATAGACGCTAGAACGGGTGAACGTCTGTTGACCTTACTTTGACGATTCGGTTATAATCACGATAGTAACGCTATTTAGCTTAGGGAGGAACATTTTATTTTATGGCAATTGAAGTAGGAGCCAAGTTAGAAGGCAAAGTGACAGGCATAACGCATTTCGGAGCATTCGTTGATTTGTCCGGGGGTGTCACAGGGCTCGTTCACATCTCGGAAATTGCCGATAACTACGTCAAAGACGTGAAGGATCACCTGAAAATTGACGATGTTGTTAAAGTCAAAGTGATCAACGTTGATAAAGACGGTAAGATCGGACTTTCCATTAAACAGGCAGTTGACCGGCCTGAGGGCCAGCAAGCAGCACCACAACGTGAACCACGCGCAGGCGGTGGCGGAGGTTTTAACCGTGGAGGCGGCGGTCAAGATCGCGGTGGACGTCCTTTCAACAAGCAGTCGGCTGGCAGACCGTCTTACAACAAACCGTCATTCGAGGATAAAATGTCTCGCTTCCTGAAAGATAGCGAAGAACGTATTTCCTCCCTGAAGAAAAATACCGAAGGCAAACGCGGCGGCCGCGGTGCTAAACGGGTCTAAGCTGGATTTTATACAATCATATGAGGGCAGAACCTAAACGGTTCTGCCTTTTTTACCACAAAAGACCTTATAAATTCCGGGAGTCGGAATTCATAAGGTCTTTTTGGCGATAAAACCAACCGCTAAACGCGGTCGCTCCTCCTCGAATTGCATCGATCAGGTTTTCTCACCGCATTCATTCGGCGATAAAACCAACCGCTAAACGCGGTCGCTCATCTTCGAATTGCATCGATCAGGGTTTTCTCACCGCATTCATTCGGCGATAAAACCAACCGCTAAACGCGGTCGCTCATCTTCGAATTGCATCGATCAGGTTTTCTCACCGCAGCACGCCCCCCTCAAACTTTATGTTTATAAATATCTCAAGCAGGGTAATAAAGATCATCCCGTACAGAGCGACAAACTTCCTCATAAAAGAAGACTCCAACAGCCTTCATGAAGCTGCTGATGGAGTTTCCCTACGCCTTTATTGGCCCCAAACGCATGAAAAAGAGGCCTGATTATCGTTTTTCAACCCCCGCTATGCGCTTTTTTCTAAAAATATACCTCATTTCAAAAAAAGTTTTAGCTTGTTTCCCCGATACTCCCTGCAATCCCGACAGCAGAAAACAAAGATTTCGCGGACAGCCCGCGGCGCGGCGCGACGGTTTTTGTTGAAGCGGCAGTAGTGCCAATAGTCACGTGTCAGGTTTAAATCCAGTAACAGTGCGGATTTGAAAGCGTTGACAATTTGTGGGTAATGGATTTGGGTTTTGTCGGAAAAAACTTTGGTACGCCCACGGTAAACTGACAAACTTCATACGGACATGCTCCTATAATGGGAAACACAATAAACGAAATGGGTGGTGTTCGTAATGAAAAAAGAAAATGTCATTATGTTTCCTGCAGGTGAGCAACAAATGGGATGGGGACATTCCATGATGGAAAAGAGCCGTGGGTGGTTATCTTCAAGAAGGCTGGTCCAGCTGGTGCTGGCAAAGAAATGGACAATCATGCTCGTGGGGCTTGGCTTTCTCCTTGGAAGGGCGGTGATTCTGGAATCCCTGATGCCCTTTGCTGCGGCTTACTTTGCGGTCGTCTACTTTCTTCGAAAAGACGCGTTCGCCTGGACAGCCGTATCGCTTGTGGCCGGGAGCTGGTTCGCGGTTACGCCCGCACCCTTATGGATCGGGATGGAGCTCGCCGTTCTATTCTTATTATTTAAAGGCCTGGAGGCTTACGAGAAGGCGGAGCTCGGGACTGCTCCCTTACTCGTCTTTATCTCCACCTTACTTGTGCAGCTATTTGGACTCTTCATAGGAGATACGATGAGCTGGTATGGGTTCATGATGGTAGTGGTGGAGGCAGCGCTCAGCTTTGTGCTTACGCTTGTCTTTATTCAGGCCATACCGGTTCTGACCATGGCAAAGAAAACCGCCTCTCTCAAGAATGAAGAGATCATCTGCCTAATGATTCTGCTTGCCTCCGTTATGACCGGAGCGGTAGGCTGGCAAATTTACGGTCTGTCCGTCGAACATATTATGTCGCGCTTCCTGTTGCTATTGTTTGCCCTTGCAGGCGGAGCTCCGCTTGGCGCCTGTGTCGGCGTAGTTGCCGGACTTATTCTTAGTCTCGCCGACTTTAATGCGGTTGTGCAAATGAGCTTGCTTGCTTTCGCGGGGCTATTGGCCGGCCTTCTGCGTGAAGGCGGTAAAGCCGCGGTTGCCTTCGGCATGCTGCTCGGCACCTCGATCCTAGCCATCTATGTGGGAAGCGGATCGGATGTGATGACCTCGACATGGGAGTCGGTCACCGCAGCTGTCCTGCTTATGCTTACCCCCAAAATTATGATTCGAACCATCGCCCGCTATGTTCCGGGTACAAACGAGCATGCCAAGTCGCAGCATGAGTATGCCAAGCGTGTACGCGATGTAACAGCGGAGCGGGTATCCCAATATTCGGAGGTGTTCCGCCAGCTCTCGAAGAGCTTTGGCCAGCTCAATAACACGGCAGGGGCCGTGAAGCAGGAGGAGGAGCTTAATCATTTCATGCAGGCGGTATCGGCGCGAAGCTGTGCAGACTGCCACCGGAATAAGGCTTGCTGGGAGGGCAAGTATTTTCAAACCTATCAAATGATGAAGGACATGATCTCGGCGGTGGACGAGGACCGCATTCCAACGCATAATATGCCGCGTACATGGGCGTCCCATTGCGCGAAGCCGGCACAGGTGCTTGGCATTATCGAGCAGGAGTACGAGCTTTATAAGAATGATATGCACTGGAAAAAACAAATATTCGATTCCCGTCAGCTTGTGGCGGATCAATTATCGGGCGTATCGCAGGTGATGGAGGACCTGGCGCACGAGATTAAAAGGGAGGGGCAGACCCTGCATTTGCAGGAGGAACAGATTCGTGAAGCATTGGAGGGACTAGGCTTATCCATACAGGAGATTGAGGTTATTAATCTGGAAGAGGGGAATGTGGAAATCGAGCTGTACCATCATTTTGCCAGAGGCTACGACGAATGCCGCAAAATTATCGCTCCGCTCTTATCGGATATACTGGGCGAGCATGTGGCCGTCAAAACGGAGAGACCGGCTGAGAAGAATGGCGAACCAACCCTTGTTGTGTTTGGTTCGGCCAAGGAATTTGAGGTAGAGACAGGCATTGCCGGTGCCGCCAAAGGAGGCGACCTGCTGTCGGGAGACAGCTTCAGTATGCTCGAGCTTGGCAATGGCAAATTCGCCGTGGCCATTAGTGACGGCATGGGCAATGGAGAACGCGCGCGCCAGGAGAGCAGCGCAGCCCTGTCGATTTTGCAGCAGCTTTTGAAGTCCGGGATGGACGAGAAGCTTGCCATCAAATCGGTTAATTCGATTCTTCTCTTGCGATCGCCGGATGAGGTGTTCGCGACTATCGATCTGGCAATGATCGATTTATATACGGCGAGGACGACCTTTATGAAGATTGGCTCGACGCCAAGCTTTATTAAACGAGGAAACGAGGTGATTCCGGTAACGGCAAATAACTTGCCTGTCGGTATTTTGCAGGATATCGAATTTGACCTGATCTCCATGCCGCTGCAGCCGGGCGACACGATCGTTATGATGAGCGACGGAATTTATGATGCGCCGGGCCATGCTGTCAATAAGGAGATGTGGATGAAGAGGATGATTCAGGAGCTGAAGACCGATGAGCCGCAGGAAATGGCCGATGCCCTGCTGGAGACCGTGGTGAGGTATCATGAGGGCGATATTAAAGACGATATGACGGTGCTTGTCGCAAGGATCGATAAGCATTTGCCGGAATGGGCGTCATTCCGATGGCCGGGAATTAACCGGCTGGAGCGGCCGCGGACGGTTAGCTGAAGGAGGCAGATGACAAATGGGCGGATGCAGGCTCTTAGGCTAAAGCGCGGCAGTTTGCGCTTTGGCCCAAGAGCCTATTTGCATGACTTAAGCCTGAATATAAACTTTTCTTTGAAAAGGCTGCATAATTTCTCGGGAAATAGGGCAATCTAGCGGTTTATCCCTCGCTTCAAACGGCAAAACTAATAGAGAGGTTATGCTTGTTTTGAAGAGGAGGCAAGGAATAATGAAACAAATATTGCTGGTGACGGATGGCTGCTCCAACGTGGGAATGAGTCCGGTTGTAGCTGCGGCGCATGCGAAGGCGGAGGGTATTGCGGTCAACGTGGTAGGTATTCTTGATTATGGCGATGTAGGAGAGCTCGGTGCATCCGAAATAGAAGAGATTGCTCGTGCCGGGGGGGGCCTGAGCAGGCTTGTGAATATGCGGCAGCTGTCGCAGACGGTTCAAATGATGACGAGAAAAACCGCGGTTCAAACGATACAGCTGGCAGTCCAAAAGGAATTGAAGCAGGTGCTTGGCAACGGCTCGATCGAAGCGCTCCCGCCTGAGAAGCGGAGCGAGGTCGTCCGTGTTATTGATGAGCTTGGCGAGACATCCAAGCTGCAGGTTGCCCTGCTGATTGACGCAAGCGCCAGCATGAAGCCGAAGCTTCGCGCGGTGGAAGAAGCGATTCATGATCTTATGCTAAGCCTGCAGGCGCGCCAGGGGAAGAGCGAGATTGCCGTGTTCCATTTTCCAAGCAGCAAGCACGGCGAGGACTGTAAGCTGGATCTGGACTGGACCGATAATCTGAAAGGCATTTCTTCTATATTTACGAAATTCCCTATGAGCGGAACAACGCCAACGGGTCCGGCAATGATGCAAGTCATTGATTTTTACCGGCAGGGGGATTATGGTAAGAAGAGCAGAAACGATGAAACGGATGGGATGATGAGTGACTACGTCGTTTAAGTTAAATCTCCGCCGCGGTGCCGTTGTAACGGGGAAATGGAAGCAATCCCGTTATCGAGTCGAGCGGTTGCTTGGAGAGGGAGCGAACGGCAAGGTTTATCTCGTTCATGCTGACCGCGGCTGGTGCGCATTAAAGGTAGGGATGGACGCCATTGATCTGCAGTCGGAGATCAATGTTCTGCAGACTCTCGAGAAGCAAGACCGGAAGCAGACCTACCTCTATGAAGTGGATGACCTGCTTGGAGAGGGTGGCAAAGAGTATCCTTTCTATATTATGAGATACGTGCGTGGCGTAACGATTTCCGAATTCCTGGAGAAAAACGGGCCCGAGTGGTTCCCGCTTATTGGTCTTAACCTGCTTGGCAAGCTGGCCGAGCTTCACCGTAGGGGCTGGGTATTTGGCGATCTGAAGATCGATAACGTGCTGGTTGCCGATTACGGGTATGTGGAGCTTGTCGATTACGGCGGCGTTACGGCGATGGGCAAAGGGATCCGCCAGTTCACCGAAATCTATGACCGCGGCTTCTGGAATGCAGGATCGCGCTCGGCGGATGCCAGATACGATCTATTCTCCTTCGCCGTGCTATGCATCATGCTCCATGAACCGAAGAAGCTTCACGCGCTGACGGGAGGGTTGCCGCAAATCCGTTCAACTGAAGAACTGGAACGTTTAATTAGCGAGTGCAAGGGACTTGCTCCTGTAGCGGGATGGCTGAAGCAAGCGCTCGGCGGGCAATTCTTTGACGCTTCTGAAGGCGCAGAGGCCTGGCGGAGACTGCTGCACCGCAGGGATACGCGGGTAAAAAGCGCGAAGACGCCCGGATGGCTGAAAGGTCTTGCCGCCGTTTCGGCTGTTGTGCTTGGTATTTCGGTTTACTGGCTGCTTCGTAGTGGTATATAGCTGATATATAGAAGAAACATAATACTAAGGGGAATGAGGAGATACATACGCATATGGAAACGGGAGACCATAAGCTGCTGACCGACATGATGAAATACAGAGCAACCGAACAGCTATGGTCAAAGGGCGACCGGATCGTGGCCGCCGTATCCGGCGGTCCCGATTCAATGGCTCTGCTGCATCTGCTCTGGCAGGCAGCCCGGCAGGAGCAGCTTACAGTTATTGCGGCACATGTTAATCATGGCTTCCGCAAGGATGCTTCCCGGCAGGAGGCGGAGGTTGTCCGCCAATATGCGGAGAAGCTGGGCGTACCATTCGAGATGATTGAGCTCGATATGCCCGCATACATAGAAGAAACAGGAATAAACGCGCAATCCGCTGCGCGGGAGAAGCGTTACGCTTTTTTACATGAGACCGCTGTAAAATATGGCGCATCTGCCATCGCGCTTGCCCATCATGCCGATGACCAGGCGGAGACGGTGCTGATGCGAGTCATTCGCGGAGCGGGCCTGACAGGCCTTGCGGGAATGGCTCCCAAACGGAAAGAAAAAAACGTGGAACTTATTCGACCATTACTTCGTATGAACAAGTCAGACATTGTGCGCTACTGCTCCGAGAGGGATGTTCCTTATTGCCTCGACAGCAGCAACAATGAGCGATATTATTTCAGGAATGTCGTTCGGCTGGATGTTATCCCTTATCTTTCACAATTTAATCCTCAGCTTAATCACTCGCTAAGGCGGATCGCCGATGTAGCGGGGGCGGAGGATGACTGGATGGAGCTGGAAGGACAGCGGCTCTTTACATCGCTTGTAACGTTGTCGCCGGATGAATGCAAGCTTAATGCCGGTGAACTGATCGGTCTTCATGTCGCTTTACAAAGAAGATTGATTAAACTAATATTAAATTATCTTTCGAAGGATGCAGAAATTGCCTCCTTTGACGCGATTGAGACGATGCGGCTTGCGGCAGCCCCTGCAGCCCCGAGTACCTGGCGATACGATGCCGGCTCGGGTGTTCGGTGCATCCGCGAGTATAGCAGCATCCGATGGGTGCGAGTGCTGAATGCATCGGGAACGTCCGAAGATAGCTATGCCTTTTCCATTTCCGGGGATTCGAAGTCGGCGTTTATCACAGCCGGCGGAAGAGCGCTGCATATTGAGCGGCTAAAGCGGGGTGAAGCGGTAAAACCTGCGGGACGGAGCGAGGTATGCTTTGATGCAGACCGGCTTGTTTTTCCGCTTATGGTGCGTAATCGGCAGCCTGGCGACCGAATTCAGGTTTTAGGATTAAATGGGTCCAAAAAAGTGCAAGATATGTTCGTTGACGAAAAGATCGCGCCATCCGAGCGAGAGCGATATCCGCTGCTGGTGGATGCGAATAACCGCCTGCTCTGGATTCCGGGGATACGACGTTCAAGCCATGCGCAAACCGGTCATGAGACAACGGACTTCCTGTTCATTCGAATGGAGAACGAATAAGAAGCACTGCTGTATTCATAATTATAAAGTGAAAGATATAGGAGGATTTACATTTTGTTGAACGATATTAAAGAGGTACTCTACGACGAAGGGCAAATCAAGGCGAAGGTGAAGGAGCTTGGGGAAACTTTAAGCCGCGACTTCGACGGGCGTAATCCGCTCGTTATTTGCGTCCTCAAAGGTGCGTTTATTTTCATGTCCGACCTGGTCAAAGAGATGCCGATTAAACTTGAGATCGATTTTATGGCGGTATCGAGCTACGGGGCTTCGACCAAATCGTCGGGTGTCGTAAAGATTATTAAAGATCTTGATGCTTCCGTAGAAGGGCGTGACGTCCTGATCGTCGAAGATATTATTGACAGCGGTCTGACTCTGAGCTATTTGATCGATGTGCTGGAGCGCCGCAATGCCAAGTCGGTAACGGTTGCCACGCTGTTCGATAAGCCTGCACGCCGTTCGGTTGATCTCGAGGCAGACTACACCGGGTTCTCGCTGCCGGATGAGTTTGTTGTCGGCTACGGCCTCGATTACGCAGAGAAATACCGCAACCTTCCGTTCATCGGCATTCTGAAGCCGGAAGTTTACGAGAAATAGAATTTGCGGTTAAACCGGCATGTCTTCCCTCACTTTTGGTTCTATTGAGATGGAAAGTCATGCTATGTTAAAATATTAAAAGCGTCTTGAGAGGAGGTAGGGGATGAATCGGATCATCCGTAATACTGGATTTTATTTGATCATCTTTTTAGTAACGGTTGGGATTATTCAGTTTATCAGCAGCCAAAATAATACTACCGTCGGAATTCGTTACGATCAGCTTCGCCAAGCGATCAGTTCCAATAACGTGGAAGAGCTGAGCGTGAAGTACGATGGTTATACTTATTTGGTTTCAGGTAAATATAAAGAACCGCCTGCGGACTCCAAAAACGGAGAAAAGAACTTCTCCTCGCGTATAGGTCTTGAAGCGGGGCAGGATATTCTTGATGCAGAGAAGCAATACGGATTTAAGCTGAACTACAAGCCAATGGATACACCCAGCATCTGGCTTACGTTCCTTACTTCCATAATTCCGTTTGTGATCATATTTATTTTGTTCTTCTTCCTGATGAATCAAGCTCAGGGCGGCGGCGGCAAAGTAATGAACTTTGGCAAAAGCCGCGCAAGGCTGTACAACGAAGAGAAGAAGCGCATTACCTTTGAGGACGTGGCAGGTGCCGACGAAGAGAAGCAAGAGCTTGTCGAAGTCGTTGACTTCCTGAAGGATCCGCGCAAATTCAACTTGGTAGGCGCGCGTATTCCGAAGGGCGTATTGCTTGTGGGTCCTCCGGGTACAGGTAAAACGCTCCTTGCCCGTGCGGTAGCCGGCGAGGCAGGCGTGCCATTCTTCAGCATCTCCGGTTCGGACTTCGTGGAAATGTTCGTCGGTGTCGGCGCATCCCGTGTCCGCGACTTGTTCGAGAATGCGAAGAAAAACGCTCCATGTATCATCTTTATCGACGAGATCGATGCGGTTGGTCGTCAGCGCGGCGCCGGACTTGGCGGCGGACACGACGAACGCGAGCAAACGCTCAACCAATTGCTCGTTGAGATGGACGGCTTTGGTGCCAACGAAGGCATTATTATCGTCGCTGCGACGAACCGTCCGGATATTCTTGACCCGGCGCTTCTTCGTCCGGGACGCTTTGACCGTCAAATCACGGTTGACCGTCCAGACGTGAAAGGCCGCGAAGCGGTACTGAAAGTCCATGCGCGCAACAAGCCGCTTAACAAAGATGTGAAGCTTGATGTGATTGCAAAACGTACGACAGGCTTTACAGGCGCGGATCTCGAGAACCTGCTGAACGAAGCAGCGCTCCTAGCAGCCCGCCGCAACAAGAAAGACATTGCCATGCAAGAGGTTGACGAGGCGATTGACCGCGTAATCGTTGGTACGGAGAAGAAGAGCCGTGTCATCAGCGACCGCGAGAAACGTATTGTCGCTTACCACGAAGCTGGCCATACCATTGTCGGCTACTTCTTGGAGCATGCGGACATGGTACACAAGGTAACGATTATTCCGCGCGGCCGTGCCGGCGGTTACGTCATTATGCTTCCGAAGGAAGACCGTATGCTCGTAACGAAGCAAGAGCTGCTTGATAAAGTAACGGGTCTGCTTGGCGGACGCGTTGCAGAAGAATTGTTTATCGGCGAGATTGGTACTGGCGCATACAGCGACTTCAAGCAAGCGACAGGTATCGTCCGCAGCATGATCATGGAATACGGTATGAGCGATAAGCTTGGCCCGATGCAGTTCGGCCAATCGCAAGGCCAAGTATTCCTCGGCAGAGATCTTGGTCACGAGCAGAACTACTCGGATAAGATTGCTTATGAGATTGACCAAGAGATGCAAAACTTTATCAATGATTGCTATACTCGTGCGAAGCAGTTGCTTACAGAGAAGAGCAGAGAAGTGCATCTGATCGCTCAAACGCTTCTTAAAGAAGAAACGCTCGAGCTTGAGCAAATCAAGAAATTGATTGAATCCGGCGCTCTTGAAGGCGGAGATGAGCCTGCAGGAGAAGGCAGCGGAGCAGCGGAATCCTCTTCCGAGCCAATCGTGGATACGATCGGCGGCGTGAAGGTCCGCATTCAAACTCGCGACGCGGGTGAGATTACGCCTCCTGAACTGGATGAACAAAAACCAGATGACGAAGATCCAAACAAAGGATCTTAATTAGAAAGCAGCTGTCCGATGTTTGCCTGATAGCAAACATCGGACAGCTGTTTTTTGTTTGCCGTTCGGGTTTTGAGGGTATTAACTAAGAGGCTTATCCGGAGTATGTAAGCTATTTGTTCGAAAATTCCGAACATTAACCGCACAAATGTTACATAAATGGAACAGTAGATGGTGAACAAAATTTCTGTGTCAAATTAGTTGACATAATGTGATTGACGGCTGTTAGATTGTAATTATAATTAAGGAGAATAGTGGCGCTGGACATCAAGAATAATAAAGATAGTGCAATTGCCCTAAACAAAAATATAAAGCAGGGGAGAGAACAGGTATGAAGAAACAAGTTGGTTTAATGCTTATGATCATCCTGGCGTTGACATTTGTCTTGTCCGCATGCGGCAGCAAGAGCCATGACAACTCCAATAACTCTAACAAAGGCAGCAACGAGGGTGCTGCATCCCCGGGAACTTCTGGAGCAGCCTCCAAACTTAAGATTGGTATGGCAACAGACGTTGGTGGCGTTAACGACAAATCCTTTAACCAAAGCGCATGGGAAGCACTGAAGAAAGTAACGGCTGATACCGGCGCAGAAACGAAATACCTTGAATCCAAAGGCGATGCCGACATGGAGCCGAACCTGAAGGCTTTCGTATCGGAGAAATATGATCTGACTTGGGGCATCGGCTTCCTGTTTACGGATGCGATGACTAAAGTCGCAACAGAGAATCCAAACTCCAAATTCGCGCTTATCGATGCTGAAGTTGATCTGCCTAACGTTGAATCCGTATCTTTTGCGGAGAATGAAGGCTCCTTCCTCGTTGGCGTTGTTGCTGGCCTGATGACGAAAACAAACAAAATCGGTTTCGTAGGCGGCATGGAAATTCCGGTTATCAAAAAGTTCGAAGCTGGCTTTAAAGCTGGTGTAGAAGCGGTTAACCCTGAAGCTGCAAAAAGCATGAAAATTAACTATGTAGGCGACTTCTCCAAGCCTGACCTTGGTAAACAAGCGGCTGCGACGATGTATGACGCTGGCGTCGACATCATTTTCCACGCTTCCGGCGCATCCGGTAACGGCGTATTCAACGAAGCTAAATCCCGTAAAGACGCTGGTAAAGACGTTTGGGTAATCGGCGTAGACAAAGACCAATCGCTTGAATTCGGCGACGCAATTACACTGACTTCGATGATGAAGGGTGTAGAAGCGGCTGTTTATAAAGTTTCGACGGATCTGATCAACGGTACATGGCAAGGCGGCCAAGTTGTTACGCTTGGTCTGAAAGACAATGGTGTAGGTTTGCCTGAGACTTCGACGAAGAACGTTCCAGCTGATGTTCTTGCGAAAGTCGAAGAGTACAAACAAAAAATCATCAGCGGCGAGATTACAGTACCAGTCAAATAATTTTCCTTGCGAAAATGATTTGGTGTCGCTGTGTCAAGGCAAGGCCGGCAGTAAGCCGGTCTTGTCCTTTTTTGCCATACAGGTAGAAACCCCGGGGGGATGATGAAAGAATGGACCGGAGCACAACGGCTGTTGAACTAAAAGGAATAACGAAACGTTTTCCAGGGTTAGTGGCCAATGACAACATCAATTTTGAACTGAAAAAAGGCGAGATTCACGCACTGCTCGGAGAAAACGGGGCGGGCAAATCAACGCTGATGAACATTCTGTTCGGCTTGTATCAGCCTGAAGAAGGCGAGATTTGGGTTAACGGCAACAAGACCGTCATTGACGGTGCAGGCAAAGCGATTGAACTTGGGATCGGCATGGTCCATCAGCATTTCAAGCTTGTGCAGCCATTTACGGTTGCAGAGAATATCGTGCTCGGCAACGAGCCGTCGAAATTTGGTTTTCTGAAATATAGACAAGCAAATCAGAGAGTTCGGGAGCTCTCCGAACGTTACGGATTGAAAGTAGATCCGCAGATGCGGATTCAAGATATTACAGTCGGCATGCAGCAACGGGTTGAGATTCTAAAAACCCTATATCGCGGCGCCGATATTCTGATCTTCGATGAGCCGACAGCGGTATTGACGGTTCAGGAAATTGAAGAGCTGATTGAAATTTTGCGCAACCTCTCGGCGGAGGGCAAGTCGATTATTCTGATTACCCATAAGCTGAAGGAAGTTATGGCGCTGGCAGATTCGGTAACGGTTATCCGCAGGGGTAAGGTTATCCGCACTCTTCCAACGTCGGAAACAAACGAACGGCATTTGGCTGAGCTGATGGTCGGCAGAGACGTCACATTCGAGGTCGAGAAATCGAAAAAGGAACCGGGTGATGTTGTGCTGTCCGTTGATTCGCTGCGTATGAAAGGCGATCAAGGCAAGCAGGTTCTCGATGGTATCAGTTTTGACGTTCGCGCCGGTGAGATTCTTGGTATCGCAGGGGTTGACGGCAATGGCCAAAGCGAGCTTATCTACGCGATTACGGGTATGAGAGGCGTAAACGGCGGAAGCGTTAACTTAAACGGCAAGGATATTACGAACCGAACGCCGCGCGAAGTCTCGCTAGCCGGTGTAAGCCATATTCCGGAGGACCGGCACAAGCATGGTCTTGTCCTTGATTTTACGCTGAGCGAGAACATGATTCTCGGCAGTTATTTCGACCCGCAGTTCGGCAAGAACGGCTTTATCGACTTTAAGGCAATGGACACGCTGGCCGATAAGCTGGTTAACGAGTTTGATGTACGCGGCTCCGGTATTCATGCGAAAGCCCGCTCGCTCTCCGGCGGTAACCAGCAAAAGGCGATTATCGCCCGTGAGCTGTGGAAGAACCCGGATTTGCTTATTGCTGTTCAGCCAACGCGTGGTCTCGATATCGGCGCGATAGAATACGTACATAAGCGGCTTGTTGAAGCACGCAATGAAGGCAAAGCGATTCTGCTCGTTTCCTTTGAGCTGGATGAGCTGTATTCCTTGTCCGACCGGATCACGGTTATGTACGAAGGACGTTTGATGGGTGAAGTGGATGCCGATCATCGCGATGATCAACAGCTTGGTTTGATGATGGCAGGCGATGCATCCGCTGCCGCTACAGCAGAAGGGGGGAAGTAGAACGAAATGAACACGATGAGAAAAATATTCGACAAGTCTTCCTTCCTTGTGCCGTTGGTGGCGATCATTCTAGGTCTCATCTGCGGCGCGCTTGCGATGCTTGCTGGCGGATACGATCCTTGGATGGCTTATACCGCTTTGGTGAAGAAGCTGTTCGGCAGTCCTTACGATATCGGTGAAGCGATCCGTGCGATTACGCCGCTTATCTTCACAGGTATTTCGGTAGCCTTTGCTTTCCGTACGGGCCTTTTCAATATCGGTGCTGACGGTCAGTTTTTGATGGGGATGACTGGCGCAACGATTATCGGTGTAACGATGGATCTGCCATGGTACATCCATGCACCGCTTGCCATTATCGTAGGCGGACTGTTTGGCGGCCTGTGGGCGGCGCTCGCCGGTTACCTGAAGGCAGCGCGAGGCGTTAATGAGGTTATCTCCTCCATTATGCTAAACTGGATAGCCCTATTCCTGTCCAACTACATCGTAGGTACTTATCTCGTAATGGAAGGCCAGCAGAAATCCAAGCCGATTCATGAGTCGGCGCTTGTATCAATCAAATGGCTATCCGAAAGCATGGGGAATGCCCGTATGCATTGGGGGACGCTGTTTGCGATCATCGGCTTGATTGTTTTTTATGTTATCTTGTGGCGCACGAAAAAAGGCTACGAGCTCCGCGCGGTTGGACTTAATCCGAATGCCGCTCTGTATGCGGGGATGAACGTTAACCGTACGATCATTACGTCGATGTTTATTAGCGGTGTGTTCGCCGGACTTGGCGGCGTATTCGAGATTCTTGGCGTATTTGGCTATCAGACGGTCATGGCCGCATCATGGGGTTATGGCTTTGACGGTATCGCGGTTGCTCTTCTTGGCGGCAATACGCCAATCGGTGTATTCCTTGGCGCTGTGCTGTTTGGCGGATTGAGCTACGGCTCGGCGGGCATGAGCTTCGGAGCGAATGTGCCGCCGGAGATTGTACGGATCGTTATCGGATCCATCATCTTCTTTGTCGCTTCGCATGGTCTTGTGAAGTTCTTCCTGAAGCCGTTTATGGCTCGCCGTTCGAATAAAGGCAAGTCGGAAGGAGGCAGTGCCCTGTGAACGCACTAGATACAATCGGACAATTAATTAGTATTACGCTTGTCTTCTCAACCGCTTTGATTTTCACCGGACTTGGCGGCGTGTTCTCGGAGCGATCCGGTGTCGTGAACATCGGTCTTGAGGGACTAATGATTGCAGGCGCTTTTGGGGCTGCCGTATTTGCCGACCAAGCCATTCAGGGCGGAATGAAGCATGGCGCGCCATGGATTGGACTACTTGCCGGTCTGGTTCTTGGACTTGTGGTATCTCTGCTGCATGCGGTTGCCACGATAACGTTTAAAGCCGACCAGACCATTGTAGGCGTCGTTATTAATATTTTGGCAGCGGGTCTTGCCATTTATCTGACGAAGAGCTTGTATGAAGGCTCCGGACAAACACCAACGCTGGAATATGTATTTAATCCGGTCGCTATTCCGGGACTATCCGATATTCCTTTGCTCGGCAAAGGTATCTTCACCGCTTACCCAACCACTTATATTGTGATCGGGGTTGTTATTCTCAGCTATATCGTTCTGTACCGTACAACCTTTGGTCTCCGCCTTCGTGCAGTGGGCGAGCATCCAAGCTCGGCTGATACGGTTGGCATCAGCGTAACGAAGTACCGTTATATCGGCGTTATGCTGAGCGGTGCTTTGGCCGGACTTGGCGGTGCAACGATTGCGCTGACAACAACAAGCAACTTTGCCCACAATACGATTTCCGGGCAAGGCTTTATTGCGATTGCTGCCGTTATTTTCGGCAAATGGAATCCGCTTGGCGTAGCCGGCGCGGCGATCTTCTTCGGGATGGCGCAAGCGCTTCGGAACTGGGCGCAGCTGTTCGAATGGTCGCATCATATTCCGAATGAATTTTTCTATATGCTGCCGTACCTGCTAACGCTAATTGTGCTTGCAGGCGCAGTGGGACGCTCGGCGGCGCCAGGCGCGCTTGGCGAGCCGTATGATCCGGCGAAAAGGTAGCCGGGATCCCTTTGCAGCAGTTGTTTATGCCCTCTTCTCCACTTCATGCAAAATTTGCTGCGGAGAAGAGGTTTTTTATTGTCTAAATACATTGACAGCATCCTGCACCTGGAGTAAATTAAACCTTAACAAAAGAATCATAAATAGGCCATTGACTTTGAAATAGTTTGTGCATCAATTCACAAAGTCTGGGTAGCCATATTCGGAATGGGACTCATCGCCCATCCCTCATAAGAGGAGAGGATCAACTGTGGAAGCACTGGCGCTGGAACGCAAGGCGGAACAGAATCGTGAACTGCGTGAAAGGCTCATGCAATTGAAGAAGGAACGTAATGCCATCATTCTTGCCCATTATTATCAACGAGACGAAATTCAAGAGGTGGCCGATTTCCGCGGGGATTCGTTCCTGCTTGCGCAAAAGGCTGCGCAAACCGACGCGGACGTTATTGTTTTTTGCGGCGTTCATTTTATGGGAGAGAGCGCGAAAATCCTTGCTCCCAACAAGACCGTCATTATTCCCGACGAACGTGCCGGCTGCCCGATGGCCGACATGGTTAACGTGGACGGCTTGCGCAAGCTGAAGGCACAGCATCCGAACGCGACCGTCGTTACGTATATTAACTCTTCTGCAGAGATCAAGGCGGAGACGGATATTTGCTGTACCTCGGCCAACGCCGTTAAAGTGGTGAACTCGGTTGAAGGCGATGAAGTGATCTGGGTACCGGACAAAAACCTTGGCCATTACGTGCAGCAGAACACCGACAAGAAAATGATTATCTGGGAAGGCTACTGCAACACCCATGATATGCTGACCGTGAAAGACGTTGAGGAGATGAAGGCGAAATATCCGAACGCTCAATTTGTCGTGCATCCGGAATGCCGTCCTGAAGTTGTAGAGCTGGGCGATTTCGTAGGCAGTACAACAGCCATTATTAAATATTGCAAGGAGTCGGATTGTCAGGAGTTTATCGTCGGTACGGAAGACGGTACCGGCTACCAGCTGCGTCTGGACAGCCCGAACAAGACATTCCATTTTGCATCCAAATATTTGGTTTGCCCGAATATGAAAGTGAACAACTTGAAGAAGCTGGTGAAGTGCCTGGAAACCATGCAGCCTCAAATTTACGTTCCTGATCATGTTGCGGACGAAGCCCGTAAGTCCCTGGAGCGCATGTTACTCGTTAAATAGGAGGAGCATGCGCTACTCCTATGCTTGGAGGCGCATTACGAAGATGATGATACCAAGATACCTTGTTGATCTGTCGCTCGAGGACTTGCCGGTAATAGAGAAGGACGTTATTGTGATTGGGGCCGGCATCGCCGGTCTTTTTACCGCACTTCGGGCAAGCGAGAATAATCAGTCTGTCTTAATGATTACGAAAAAATCACTGCTCGACAGCAATACGCGTTACGCGCAGGGCGGTATCGCAGCCGTAATCTCGGATGACGATTCTCCTGCTTACCACCGTGAAGATACGCTTATTGCAGGGGCTGGCCTCTGCTCCGAGGATGCCGTTAACGTTCTGGTTCATGAAGGACCGGAAGGGGTTAACAATCTGATCAGCATGGGGACCCAGTTCGACCTGGAGAACGGTGAATTTGCGCTGACCAAGGAAGGCGCGCATAGCCAGCGCCGTATTCTTCATGCCAATGGCGATGCGACGGGTTATGAAATCGTGCGTGCTCTCTCGGAGAAGGCGACAGCCGACCCGGGCATAGATGTATGGGACGATCATTTTGTGATCGATCTTGTTACGCAGGACGGCGAATGCTGCGGAGCGATCGTGCAGAAGCCTGACGGACACCGTTTATACGTTCGAGGAAAAGCGACGATTCTGTGTTCCGGAGGGACGGGACAATTATACCGTTATACAACAAACCCGGATGTAGCAACCGGAGACGGTATTGCAATGGCTTACCGGGCAGGCGCGCTTATTCAGGACATGGAGTTTGTGCAATTCCATCCGACTTCGCTATGTTATCCCGGCGCCCCGCGTTTCTTGATCTCGGAGGCCGTTCGCGGAGAAGGCGCTTATCTGCGCAATATTCGGGGCGAGCGGTTTATGGATCGTTACCATCATCAGCTGGAGCTGGCGCCGCGCGATGTTGTGGCGCGTGCTATTGTTAGCGAAATGGAAGAGACGAAGTCGACCTTCGTTTATCTGGATATCACGCATGAGTCGCCCGAAATGGTGAAGCATCGTTTCCCTACGATTTACGAGTTCTGTCTGCAGTACGGGCTGGATCTGACAACCGACTGGATTCCGGTCGCGCCGGCTGCCCATTATATGATGGGCGGAGTCAAAACCGATCTGTTCGGGGAAACCAATATAAGAAGACTGTTTGCTTGCGGAGAAGTATCATCTACTGGCGTTCACGGCGCAAACCGACTTGCGAGCAATTCATTGTCCGAAGCGATTGTATTTGGCAAAAGGATTGTAGACAGCATTATGAAGCTGTCGGACCTGGAGACGAAGCCTGTTATTGAGAAGGATAAATTACGCACCAGTGCGCCTATGCAGGCTGTAGTCGAGAAAAGGCTGAAGCTGCAGAAGGTGATGGTGCGGTATGCGGGGCTTCGCCGTGACGCGCTTGGGCTTGAGAGAGGGCTTGATGAATTGAAGCGGCAGTTGCCGTTCTTCCAATCGGTTCTGGCCAAACGCGAGGAATACGAGTTCGCAAACCTGCTGACCTGCGCGATTCTGACTACGGAATCCGCGCTTCAGAGGGAAGAAAGCCGAGGCGGCCATTTCCGGGAAGACTTCCCGGAGAAGAATGACGAGGTATGGCGCAAGCATACCGTTATGCACCGGCTGCAAGGAACGACAGAGGAGCGAATTATTCATGTTTGATACAACATTTGGCACATATAACCATGCCCTGCGCGAGCAAATTCGCAGTTGGCTGGCTGAAGATATCGGAAGCGGCGATATTACGACGGCAACAACGATTCCGATGGGCTCGCATTCTACAGCGGTGATCCATGTGAAGGAGAGCGGGATTATTGCCGGTCTTCCGGTTGCGCAGATTGTCTTCGAAATTGTGGATCCGGAGCTTCAGTTCGAAGCAAAAGTACAAGACGGCGAACATGTAGAGAAGGGTACGGTCATCGCAACCGTAGAAGGCAGTACCCATAGTCTGCTTACGGGCGAGCGTCTGGCGCTTAACCTGATGCAGCGCCTGTCCGGCATCGCAACAAAGACGAATGCTTTTGTAGCGGCGCTGGAAGGCTTGCCTGTCCGTCTGGTGGATACGCGCAAAACAACGCCAGGCCACCGGATGCTGGAGAAGTATGCGGTCCGTGTTGGCGGAGGGGCAAATCACCGTTTTGGTTTATACGACGCCGTAATGATCAAAGATAATCATATCAAGGGTGCAGGCGGAATCCGCCAGGCCGTTGAAGCATCCCGTGCGGCAATTCCACATACAATGAAGATCGAGGTAGAGGCGGAGTCTCTCGGGCAGGTAGAAGAAGCTCTGGCAAGCGGCGCGGATATCATTATGCTCGACAATATGGCATCGACCTTGATGACGGAAGCGGTAAGCCTCATTAAGTCGCGCTCGCCTCATGTTATAGTAGAAGCATCGGGCAACGTGCGTTTGGATACGGTTCGCGCTATTGCAGCCTGCGGCGTGGATGTCATTTCCGTCGGCGGCTTGACCTATTCGTTTAATGCCCTTGATATCAGTCTGGATTTGAATGAGAAAAAAGGAGGCGCGCGGGCGTGATTTTAGTAATCGATGTGGGCAACACAAACATCGTTCTGGGCGTCTATAAGGGCAAGGATTTGCTGCATCACTGGCGGCTCAGCACGAACCGTTCGGCGACCGTCGATGAATACGGCATGAACATTCATAATCTGTTCCACTATGCGGGAATCCGGATGGAGCAGATCGAAGGCGTTATTATTTCTTCGGTTGTTCCGCCGCTCATGCGTGCCCTCGAACAGCTGTGCATGAAATATTTGCGCAAGACGCCGCTTGTCGTTGGTCCCGGCATTAAAACAGGGCTTAATATCCGCTATGAGAATCCGCGCGAGGTCGGAGCCGACCGGATCGTGAACTCCGTTGCGGGTATCGTGAAATACGGCTCGCCGCTTATCGTTGTCGATTTCGGCACGGCCACAACGTTTGACTATATCGATGCTTCGGGAAGCTACCTGGGCGGAGCGATTGTGCCCGGCATCGGCATTTCCACGGAAGCCTTGTACCAGCGTGCGGCAAAGCTGCCGCGTATTGAACTAGTCAAGCCGAAGAGTGTCATCGGCCGCAATCCCGTCACGTCCATGCAAGCCGGTATCATCTACGGTTACGCCGGACAAGTTGACGGTATCGTGAACCGGATTAGAAAAGAGTTTCAGGTAAGCCCACGCGTTGTAGCGACGGGTGGGCTGGCAGAGTTAATTAGCACGGAATCGGAAACGATAGAAGAAGTTGATCCACTTCTGACGTTGGAGGGATTGCGCATTATTTACGAACGGAATCAGGAGGGATAAACATGGAGCAGTTACCAGACGTACTTGTCCGGGGTACGGCGTGGGGAGGTAAAATTCGCGTTTTTGCAGCTTGCACAACACAGCTTGTAAACGAGTTGCAATGGCGCCATCAGACATTGCCGACCGCAACAGCCGCCTTCGGGCGCACGGCAACGGCCGCAGCAATCATGGGAGCAATGCTGAAGGGCGAGGAGCAGCTAACGGTAAAAGTAAAAGGCGACGGTCCAATCGGCCAAATCGTCGTTGACGCGAATGCGCATGGCGAGGTGCGCGGGTATGTCGATAATCCGGATGTTCTTCTGCCAAGCAACGAGCACGGGAAGATTGACGTTGCCGGCGGGGTTGGCCGGAACGGTTATCTCCACATTATCAAGGATCTGGGCCTGAAGGATCCTTATCTCGGCAGCGTACCGATTATATCGGGCGAGCTGGGCGAGGATTTCACTTATTATTTTGCCGTATCCGAACAGACGCCTTCCGCGGTTGGACTTGGCGTACTTGTTGAGCCTGATGGAAGAGTCACTCATGCCGGGGGCTTTATTTTGCAGCTTTTGCCCGGTCTTACCGACGAAGAAATTACCCGTCTTGAACAGGCTATCGGTTCCATTCCGCATGTGACGAAGCTGATGGAGCAAGGCGAAACGCCGGAAGGTATCCTGCGGCTCCTTGTAGGCGATGATCTGCATATTCACGATTCGCTGGAGCTGAAGTTCCAGTGTAAATGCTCGCGGGATCGTGTAGAGCAGACGCTCATCAGTCTCGGGGTATCGGAGCTGGAGCAGATCATTGAGGAAGACGGCAAGGCAGAAGTAGTCTGCCATTATTGCAATGAGGCTTACACGTTTGACGGGGAACAGCTGCAAGAGCTGATAGACCAGGCGAAGCCGAATCTGGTGCAATAATGCCGGGGGCATCGGGGAAATGAAGAAATACGGGGTATTAAAAGCAGTTGTTGTTCTTCAAGCGATCTGTATGATTGTACTAAGCGTGGCGGTTATTGTGAAGTTGTCTCCGTTCTCGGACGATCCCGACAAGCATGATCCCGATTCGGAGACAAAGGCGCAAGCCGGGGATACGCCAAGCGATTCCGATCACGCATACAGCGATGGAATCGCAGCAACGGTAGGCGGGTTCCCGATTACGGCCGAGGATCTGGCTGAGCAGCTCAAGCGGCAGTATGGCGATAATGTGCTGCGGACAATGATGGTTCACAAGGCCATTGATTTGGAAGCAGAGGCTCAGCAGCTAAGCTTGTCCTCCGAAGAAGAGGAGCGGGAGCTTACCTCTATGATGGACGGCTATGATAGCGAAGAAGTTTTTTATGAAGTGATGAAAGATCAGCTCGGCATGACGAAGAGTGATGTAGAGGAAGATGTAAAGTATCGTCTTCTGCTCGAGAAGATTGCTATTCTAACCGTTAATCTGTCCGAAGTGGAGATCGAGAATTACATAGCAGCTCATCCGGAGCAATTCGCGGATCGGCTAAGGCTTCATGTACAATGGATTGTCACGGATACGGAGAAGGAAGCGGACGATGTGCTTGATAAGCTCACGGCAGGCGATTCATTCGAACAGCTCGCGCTGGAGTATTCGAAGGATGCGAATACATCGGATGCGGGCGGGGACCTTGGTCTTATCGATTCGGATGATCCGTTCTATGATGCCGAAATGATGGAGGAAGCCAGCAGGCTGCAGACCGGCGAATCAACCGGACCCATAAAGGTTCCGGAAGGCTATGCGGTTATTCGCGTGCTGGAGCGCCAGAAAACAGAGGGTCTATCCGGCCATGTCCTGTATGATACCGCCCGCAAGGAGCTGGCATTGTCCAAAGCTAAGCCGCTTAATGAGATCGAGGATGGTTTGCTCGAGAAATACAACGCAGAGATTACCCCTTAGGAGCACTTATCTATCATCTGGAAGCCGCCCGGCAGGGCGGCTTCTCCCTTATCCTGTCAATTCAAGAAAGAAACTATTGACAACGGATACGAGAGATTGATAAGATGTTAGTAGTGAAAAAACCAACTAAATTAGTCGGAATAAGGGAGGCAATTATTCTCATGGCTAGAATCGTAAACAGCGTAACTGAACTTATTGGTGATACACCGCTTGTCCGTTTGAACCGTCTTGTACCGGAGGACAGCGCGGAAATCTATGTGAAGCTTGAGTACCAGAACCCGGGCGCAAGCGTTAAAGACCGTATCGCGATCAGCATGATCGAAGTAGCGGAGCAAGAAGGCGTTCTGAAGCCTGGCGATACAATTGTTGAGCCTACAAGCGGCAACACAGGTATCGGTCTTGCTATGGTAGCTGCGGCAAAAGGCTACAAAGCGATCCTCGTTATGCCTGAAACAATGAGTATCGAGCGCCGCAACCTGCTTCGTGCTTACGGTGCTGAGCTTGTTCTGACTCCAGGATCCGAAGGCATGAACGGTGCCGTTCGCAAAGCGGAAGAGCTGGCGAAAGAGAACCCGTCCTACTTCATCCCGCAACAATTCAAGAACCAAGCTAACGTAAAAGTACACCGCGAAACAACGGGTCCGGAAATCGTAGAAGCGATTAACTCGCTTGACGGCAAGCTGGATGCTTTTGTTGCCGGTATCGGTACTGGCGGTACAATCTCGGGTACGGGCGAAGTGCTGAAGAAGAACTTCGAAGGTATCAAGATTTACGCGGTTGAGCCTGCTGCATCCCCGATCCTGTCGGGCGGCAACCCAGGTCCTCACAAAATCCAAGGTATCGGCGCTAACTTCGTGCCGGATATCCTGAACCGTGAGATCTACGACGGCGTTATTACGGTTGAGAACGAAGAAGCATTCGAATACGCACGCCGTGCTGCGAAAGAAGAAGGTCTTCTGGTCGGTATTTCTTCCGGTGCTGCTATCTATGCTGCTCTGAAAGTAGCAAAAGAACTCGGCAAAGGAAAACGCGTTATTGCGATTATTCCATCGAACGGCGAGCGTTACCTGTCCACGCCTCTGTTCAACTTCGAGAACTAATTGTCTCCTATAAGTCCCCCGTTCTTAGGAACGGGGGCTTTTTGACGTTTGCAGAGGCTTTTTGTATACTTAGCAAATCATACCTGATCGGAGGGAATTAACATGTTCACCGCAGTAGGGCAGTGGGCTTTATGGCAGGCAGAGCGCAAATATACAACCTTGCCGCTGCTGAAGCGCATTCCGCTTCATGCCATTACGGTTGATTCATGGGAGTCGGCATGGGGCGCGGCTTCACAGCATGCATTCGTATTGGAGAGCGGCAAGGATGGACGTTATACCTATTTGGGGCTGCATCCGGAAGGAGTTATCCGCGGCAAAGGATACAATGCCCATTCATCGGAATGGGACCGCGAGGGACAAGTCCTGTCGGAACAGCTCTGGGAAGGCAAGCCGCTTGAAGTGGTCCGGCGCTGGATGGAGCCGCACCGTTCCCCTAAACTTGCGGATGGTCCTAAGTGGACGGGAGGGTGCATAGGCTTTTGGAGCTATGATGTTATCCGCTCTATCGAGCGGCTGCCTGAGCTTGCCGCGGATGATACGGGACTTCCGGATTATCTGTTCCTTCGGATGAACCGGATCTGGATCGTGGATCAGCAGGAGAAGATGCTCTACTGCGCGGTCCATACGGCGGTTACCGGGGAAGAGAGTGAAGCCCATCTGCAGGCGAAGTACGACGAGGCGGTTGCGCAAGCAGAGGAGATGGCTGCGTTCTGGCAGCAGCATATTCAGTCTCAGGCTGGCGAGGCTTCGGCCGTACGCGAGGAGCGCAGACTGTTCACGGAAAGCGATAGCCTACACATTGACGTAGAGTCGGTAGAGGGCATCACTTCTCCCTTTCGGAAGGAAGCGTTTATGGAGGCTGTCAGCCGGATTCAGCAATATATCAGCCAAGGCGATGTATTCCAAGTGAACCTGTCGCAGCGGCAGAGCCGGAAGGTCAGTTCCTCGCCGGAGGAGCTGTACGAATGGCTTCGTATTTTTAATCCGTCGCCTTACATGGGCTTTCTCCGCTGTCCGGACTTCCAGCTGGTCTCCGCCTCACCGGAGCTTCTCGTCGAGCAGAACGGAGACAAGCTGGCAACACGCCCGATAGCGGGCACGCGCCGCCGGGGACGCTCGGAGGAAGAAGACCGCATAATGGCAGAGGAGCTCCGAACAAGCGAGAAGGAGCGGGCCGAGCATATTATGCTGGTCGACCTGGAGCGGAACGATCTTGGACGAATATCGGAATTTGGAACGGTTAAAGTAGAAGAACTTATGGTCATCGAATATTATTCCCACGTGATGCATCTGGTCTCGCAGGTGGAAGGACTCCTCGCGGAAGGGAAGGATGCCTATGACGTCATCGCCGCGACTTTCCCGGGCGGAACGATTACCGGCGCGCCGAAGATCCGGACCATGGAAATCATCGAGGAGCTTGAGCCCGTGCGGCGCGGGGCTTATACGGGATCGCTCGGATGGATTGACTATAATGGCGATATGGAATTTAATATAATAATAAGAACGATGGCGGTGAAGGACGGTATTGTTAATATTCAAGCCGGCGCGGGTATCGTTATCGATTCCGATCCGGAGCGGGAATATTACGAGTCGTTGAGTAAAGCGAAGGCGCTATGGAAGGCGATTCAGTATAGCGAACGTTTTGCGAAGCGGACGAGCCGGACATAGCGCGGAGCGATATACAAAGGGGGAGCAGGAGCGATGATTCTAGTAATTGATAATTATGATTCGTTTACGTACAACTTGGTACAGTATTTGGGTGAACTGGGCGAAGAGGTTGTCGTGAAACGGAATGACGAGATTGATCTTGCGGGCATTGAGGCGTTAAAGCCTGACCATATTCTGATCTCGCCGGGACCTTGCTCTCCGAACGAAGCAGGGATCAGCCTGTCGGTTATCGAGCATTTCAAAGGCATTATTCCGATCTTTGGCGTATGTCTTGGCCACCAGTCGATCGGACAAGCGTTTGGCGGCGATGTTGTACGCGCGGAGAAGCTGATGCACGGCAAGACGTCTGAAATCCTGCATGATGGCAAAACAATCTTTGAAGGGATCCCTTCTCCGTATACGGCTACCCGTTACCACTCTCTTATTGTAAAGCGCGAGACGCTTCCGGATTGCCTGGAGATTAGTGCGGAAACGGCAGAAGGCGAAATTATGGGACTGCGCCATAAGGAATATCCGATTGAAGGCGTACAGTTCCATCCCGAATCGATCATCACGCAGCACGGTCACGACATGCTGCGCAATTTCTTGAAAATCCGGACGGGCGCGGCGCGATGAAAATCGGGCTGAACCAAGCGGTAATGGAATCTGGCGAAGCTGTGATCTCGGTATACGATCACGGCTTTTTGTACGGTATGGGGTTATTTGAGACGTTCCGCACGTACGGCGGCAAGCCGTATTTGCTGGAACGGCATATGAAGCGCCTGGCGGAGGGCTGCGAAGCGATCGGTATCCGTTACAAGCCCGATCTGGATGCGCTAAGGCAGATGATAGCCACCTTGCTGAGAGAGAACGGGCTTACGGAAGGCTATATCCGTCTGACCGTTACGGCGGGAACCGGGGAACTGGGACTTCCGTCGGGGGATTACGAGCAGCCTACGGAGTTTATGCTCGTTAAGGCGCTTCCGCCTCATAACGAGAGCCTGTACAGCGAAGGCAAGGAATTACGGCTTCTTAAGACCGCAAGAAATACTCCGGAAGGAGCCATTCGATTAAAATCGCTCCATTATATGAACAATATAATTGCAAAGCGGGAATTGCTGGCAAGCGGGGCCTCGCCGTCGGCGGAAGGGCTAATGCTGAGCCATGAGGGGCTTCTTGCGGAAGGGGTCGTCAGCAATTTGTTTTTTGTGCAGGAGGACAAGATTTATACCCCTTCGACAGATATCGGCATTTTGCCGGGAATAACGAGGCAGCGGGTTATCGAGCTGGCACGCGGGCTTGGCTATACCGTGAGAGAAGGACATTATTTGTTTGAGGAGCTTCTTGACGCGAATGAAATATGGCTGACAACTTCTATACAGGAGCTTGTACCGGTAACGCTCGTAACCGATCATCATGGCGGCAGCACGGTGGTTGGTTCGGGGACGGCAGGACCCGTGCTGCGGGAGCTGCTGCTGGCTTACCGCGAAGATACGGAGGAACAACAACGATGAGCGAACAAGAACGGGGACAGGGACTTACAGGCTATAAGCCAACCTTTTGGAATAGAAGCTATGAACTTGACGGCGGAATTAAGCTGGAGCTTGGGAAGCGGACCCTGATTATGGGTATTCTTAACGCTACGCCGGATTCTTTCTCGGATGGCGGACGGTATAACCATGCGGAGGCTGCCGCTGCGCGTGCGGCGGCTATGGTCGAGGAAGGCGTCGACATTATCGATATCGGCGCGGAATCGACGCGTCCCGGCTTTGAGCCGGTCAGCGTAGAAGAGGAACTCCGCCGCTTGCTGCCCGTTATCCGGGCCGTACGCGAAGCGGCTCCTCACGTGCCGATTTCCATTGACACGTACAAAGCCGAGACGGCGCGCCAGGCGCTTGAAGCGGGCGCGCATATTATCAACGACATTTGGGGTCTGAAGTATGACCCCTTTATGGCCGCCGTGGCGGCCGAATATGGCTGTCCGGTTGTTATCAGCCATAACCGTCCTGCCCGGGATTACGGCGACCTTGTCCCGGATGTGCTAGCCGACCTGCAGGCCAGTGTGGCCATTGCGCTTCAGGCTGGCGTTGAAGCGAGCGAGATCTGGCTCGACCCGGGTCTTGGTTTCGCGAAGGACCATGACGACAACCTCGAATTAATGGGCAGGTTGTCGGAACTGACGGCGCTTGGCTACCCGGTGCTGCTTGGCACCTCGCGCAAACGGTTTATCCGGCAGACGCTTGACCTGCCGGTTGACGAGCTTGCGGAAGGGACGGCAGCAACTACGGCGCTTGGCATTGCCCAAGGCTGCCAAATCGTACGCGTGCATGATGTGCGCGCGAATAAGCGGACAGCGATGATGACCGACGCGATCATGTACAATTCTAAGAATTTATAAGTTTTTTCTTATAAACATGGCTTAGAATTCACCGGAATGAAACGCGCATCGCCAAAGAAGGCGATAGCCGTTTCACCTTGCGTCGTTCTAAATAGAAAGCGAGGAAGCGATAAGCATGGACAGCATGATCATGAAGGGCATGCAATTTTACGGTTATCACGGCGTTTTTCCGGAGGAGAACCGGCTGGGGCAGAAGTTTATCGTTGATCTTGACCTGAAGCTGGACCTTGAGAAAGCGGCGGCAACCGATGATTTGGGCGCAACGATCAACTATGCCGAGCTGTACGAGCAGATCAAATCCGTCGTGCAGGGAGAGCCGTATAAATTAATCGAAGCTTTGGCCGGCGGCATTGCAACGCGGGTTTTGGAAGCTTATACTATGATAAATGAAGTGACGGTTCGCGTAACGAAGCCAAATCCGCCGTTCGAGATCCATTTTGACGGGGTTACGATTGAGCTCCGCCGCAAGCGGGACGGGAATGGGCGTGTTGTCCGTGCCTAACACCTTGGCGGAGGCGTACATTGCTCTAGGCTCCAACCTTA
Organism: Paenibacillus sp. JDR-2; assembly: GCF_000023585.1. Lineage (NCBI taxonomy): Bacteria > Bacillati > Bacillota > Bacilli > Caryophanales > Paenibacillaceae > Paenibacillus > Paenibacillus sp. JDR-2. The sequence continues at coordinate 84,591 of NC_012914.1, forward strand.
ACGATCGCGAGGAACTGCTTCAGCAGGCGGTGGAACACCTCCGGCAGCAGTCTGGCGTTCAAGTTTTAGGGATATCCGGTATTTACGAGACTGACCCTGTCGGGTATACGGATCAGCCGGCTTTTCTGAATATGGCGATGGCCGTTAAGACTACACTTTCACCCATCGAGCTTCTTCACGTGTTATTCAAAGTGGAGCAGCTTCTCGGACGCGTAAGGGATATACGCTGGGGACCGCGCACCATAGATCTAGATCTGCTGTTATATGGAGATGTTACGATGGATGACGAGGAGCTGACGCTTCCTCATCCCCGTATGATGGAGCGGGCTTTCGTGCTTGTTCCGCTTGCGGATGTCATCGATTCGTCGCATCCTCTGCAGGACCGTGTTTCGAATACTGCAGCAGCGGCGCTTCAGGATGGAAAGGAAGGCATCACGTTATGGAAAATCACCAATTGGCTCAGCGGGTCCGGGCATTCCGGAAGCTGAAGGGCTATACCCAGCAGGAGCTGGCAAAGGTATTAGGCGTATCGGTTGCGGTCCTTGGATCGCTGGAGCGGGGAACCCGCAAGCCCGATGCCCGGCTTATGATGAATATAGCGAATACACTTGGCATCAGCTATGAAGAATTAATGGATACGGAATCATAACGTACCTTTCATATGACGCAAGCACTAGAACTTCATTACTTCCGTCATTAAGGCGGCAATTCAATTTAAGAAGGAGGGGCAGAGGCAGCATGTTGAAAATCGGAGACATCGAGATGAAAAATAAAGTCGTGCTCGCGCCGATGGCTGGCGTCTGCAACCCGGCTTTCCGACTGATTGCCAAGGAATTCGGAACAGGCCTTGTATGCGCGGAGATGGTAAGCGACAAAGCGATCCTGCACGGCAACAAACGGACGATGGAAATGCTGTTTGTAGACGAGCGCGAAAAGCCGCTTAGCCTGCAAATTTTCGGCGGTGACCGCGAGTCGCTCGTCGAAGCGGCCAAGGTCGTTGACCAACAGACCAATGCCGACATTATCGATATTAACATGGGATGCCCGGTACCTAAGGTTACGAAATGCGACGCTGGTGCGCGATGGCTGCTAGACCCTAACAAAATTTACGAGATGGTATCGGCGGTAACCGCCGCTGTCAGCAAGCCGGTTACCGTGAAGATGCGAATCGGCTGGGACGACGAGCATATTTACGCGGTAGACAACGCGAAGGCTGTCGAAAGCGCGGGCGGCAAAGCGGTCAGCGTTCATGGCCGTACCCGCGAGCAGCAATACACCGGCAAAGCGAACTGGGATATTATCCGCGACGTGAAACAGGCGGTTTCCATTCCGGTTATCGGCAACGGCGACGTCTTCTCGCCGGAAGATGCCCGCCGTATGCTCGACCACACCGGCTGCGACGGGGTTATGATCGGACGCGGAGCGCTAGGCAATCCTTGGATGCTGTACCGTACGATTCAATACTTGGAGTCGGGCGAGCTGCTGCCGGATCCGCTTCCGCGCGAGAAGCTGGAAGTTGCGATTCTGCATATGGACCGTCTTGTAGCCTTGAGAGGCGAAGCGGCCGCCGTACGCGAAATGCGCAAGCATATGGCCTGGTACCTCAAAGGACTACCGGGCGCGGCACGCGTGAAAGATGTCATTATGGAAGAGACAGGACGCGACAAGCTTGTCGAAGTTATGGAGAACTACATCGCTTCTTTGGATGAGGAAGCTCTCGCCGGCATGGCCGGCAGCTCTAACAACTCACACTAAGAGATCCAAGAGGATTATCGGTCTGCAGGCCGATAATCCTCTCAAGTCTATTTTCGATAAAGCGGTTACAACACAAATTTGGCTTTGATTGACATTCGGGGTGTCTTTGAAATATAATCTTGCAATATACATCAACGACATCGTCGTTTCCGCGCTAGCTGCCCGCAACTTGGCATGAGAAACGGGGAATGCAATATATTTAAATAACAGTGAATTCATACGCCGTATGAATAATATGTCACACGACAGGAGAATCGGAAGATGAGCGATAAGGAAATCATTCTGACTCAGGACGGGTTAAAGAAACTTGAAGAGGAACTGGAAAACCTCAAGTCGGTCAAGCGTCGTGAAGTAGCGGAACGTATTAAGGTGGCCATTGGCTACGGCGACATCAGCGAGAACTCGGAATATGAGGATGCCAAAAACGAACAGGCTTTCATCGAAGGCCGTATCATTACGCTTGAGAAAATGCTCCGCAACGCGCGGATTATTAATAATGATGAGATCGATACCGATACGGTAAGTATTGGTTCGGTTGTAACGGTGGAAGATTTGGAATTCGGTGATACAATGGAATATGCAATCGTAGGATCAGCGGAATCCGACCCTCTTCGCAACAAAATCTCGAACGAGAGCCCCGTAGGCAAGGCGATACTGGGTAAGAAGAGGGGTACAGTAGTGGACGTTAGCGTGCCTGCCGGCATCATTCAATATAAAATCGTCGATATTAAAAAATAAGGTCTGCCTTGCCATTTGCGCATATTTTTCGAAAGCTTCCTTAGCGGAAGCTTTTTGAACGTTAAATATAAGAAAGTATAGGTTTTCCTATACTGTGCTTATATTTCACTCGCGAAACGTCTGCTGCCCCTTCAAAGGACGGCGCAGCCGTTTACGCTTGAGCAGTGCCTTTAATTTAGGAGATGAATGAAGTGGATCAGCAAAACACGGGAGTGGAACAAGAACAAGAACTAAGCGAACTACTGCAAATCCGCAGAGATAAATTGGACGAGCTCAGAGCACTTGGCGTTGACCCGTTTGGCGTCAAATTCGAGCGTACGCACAATGCGAAAGACATTGTGTCCGCTTATGAGGAGCTCAGCAAGGAAGAGCTGGAAGAGAAAGCAATCAAGGTAAGCGTTGCGGGCCGCATTATGCAAAAGCGCGGCATGGGCAAAGCTTCTTTTGCGCATATCCAGGATCTCTCCGGCAAAATCCAGATCTACGTTCGTAAAGATACGGTTGAAGCGAACAAATATGCGGCATTTGAAATGCTTGATATCGGCGATATCGTCGGCATCACAGGCGTCGTGTTCAAGACGAACACCGGCGAAGTATCGGTAAAAGCTTATGAAGTGGAAGTGCTGACGAAGTCGCTGCTTCCGCTGCCTGATAAATATCACGGTCTGAAGGACGTAGAGCTGCGCTACCGCCAGCGTTATGTCGATCTGATCGTGAACCCGGACGTACAGCAAACCTTCATTACGCGTTCCCGCATTATTCAATCGATGCGTCGTTACCTCGACTCGAAGGGCTACCTCGAAGTGGAAACGCCAACTCTGCATTCCATTGCCGGCGGTGCTGCGGCTCGTCCGTTTATCACCCATCACAATGCGCTTGATATGCAGCTGTACATGCGTATCGCGATTGAGCTTCACCTGAAACGCCTTATCGTGGGCGGTCTGGAGAAAGTATACGAGATCGGCCGCGTTTATCGGAACGAAGGTATCTCCACGCGCCATAATCCGGAGTTTACCATGATCGAGCTGTATGAGGCATATGCCGATTACAAGGATATCATGGCTCTGACAGAGAACCTGATCGCCCATATCGCGCAAGAGGTTCTTGGCACGATGAAAATCTCGTACCAAGGTCAAGAGATCGACCTGACGCCGCAATGGCGCCGTGTTTCGATGGTGGACCTTGTTAAAGAGGTTACCGGCGTTGACTTCAGCGTAGAGATGAGCGATGAAGAAGCTCATGCCCTCGCGAAGGTGCATAAAGTGCCGGTTGAGCCTCATATGACATTCGGCCATATCCTGAATGCGTTCTTCGAAACGCATTGCGAACATACCTTGATTCAGCCGACATTCGTTACGGGACATCCGGTTGCGATCTCGCCGCTGGCGAAGAAGAATCCGGTAGATCCGCGCTTTACGGACCGCTTCGAGCTGTTTGTCGTAGCGCGCGAGCATGCGAACGCGTTCACCGAGCTGAACGATCCGATCGACCAGCGTCAGCGCTTTGAAGCTCAGCTTGTCGAGAAAGAACAAGGCAATGACGAAGCGCATGAGATGGATGACGACTTCATCCGCGCCCTCGAGTATGGCATGCCGCCAACAGGCGGACTTGGCATTGGCGTTGACCGCCTTGTTATGCTGCTTACCGATGCGCCTTCCATCCGCGACGTTCTGTTGTTCCCGCATATGCGCGAGCGTGCAGGCGAATAAGAAGACAATGACAGCACCGCTTGGACTTACAGGTCCGGGCGGTGTTTTTTTGCAAATATAAGAAAGTATACGTTTTTACTATACTGTACTTATATTTCATTCGCGAAACGTATGCTGCCCTTCCTATGGACGGTGCAGCCGTTTTCACTTGGATAGGAGCGCACATTGACATTTGATAGGGAAAGTGAGAATGTATTTTACAGGAAAAACAAGCTCGAGAAACTTAACGTTTGAGGTGAACCGCGGAAAATGTGGAAGAGTGGCTTGCGTGCAATCATTTGTTTATTATTTGTTCTCGTTGTTGGCCTTTTGCCTGCCATGAACGGTTATGTATCAGCTGAGGGGAGTGCCGGCGCAGAAACCAATGCCTTAGGCAATATTGCGACAGAAGCTTTCTCGCCTGTCATTACTCTGCAGTCGGATCAGACCGCTTCGGCAACACCTCAAAATCAGGAGAAAATAGACCCGAAGAAAATATCGGCCTTTTCGGTATTATCGATATCGGCTTTATTTGGCGCCTTATTTGCTTACTTGTATAGCAGATGGCTGCGTGCCCGGGAATTCACTGTGAATGGCAAGCCCCTTGCGGCTGGAGGCAAGCCGTCCCTGAACGGACTGTGGATCGCTCTTCTTGCGGCATTTGCCTTCCGGTTCTACATAGCAGCCACGAATCCCGGCTATACGAATGATGTTAATACGTTTATTTATTGGGCGAATCATGCCTTCAAGGACGGACTCGGCAACTTCTATCAGGAGGGCTTGTTTGCCGATTATCCGCCCGGCTATATTTATGTGCTGTATGTCATGGGGGCGCTGCAATCGTGGTTCGGCATCGGGTCTACCAGCGATGCGGCTATTGTATTCTATAAGCTCCCGGCTATTTTCACGGATCTTATTACCGGATATCTCATTTATCGTACAGCGGTAAAAAAACTCGATCACCGCGCTGCCTTCGGCTTGGCGATGATTTTCGTCTGGAACCCTGCCGTCTGGATCAACTCGGCCGGATGGGGACAGGTGGATTCCTTTTTTGCTCTGATTCTTGTATTGGCCATTCGCGCCATAACGGACGGCAAGCTGGAGCGCGGTTCGATCTGGTTTGCGCTGGCCGTGCTTGTGAAGCCTCAGGCGCTGATTTTTACGCCGGTTATGCTTCTCGCTTACGGTTATAATCTCAAGCACTGGAAGCGTGTTGCCGCGGGTATTGGTTACGGTGCCGTTGCGTTCTTGCTGCTCGCCGCACCGTTTATTTGGAAGAACGGCGGTTTATCCGCTCTCTATCATCTTTATAAATCAACCTTGTCTTCATACCCTTACGCCACGCTGAATGCTTTTAATCTCTATGCTTTAACCGGCGGTAACTGGGCGAAGCTGGACGCGCATTGGCTAGGTCTCGAATATTCCGTATGGGGGAACATCGGGATCGTTTTCGCGACTGTGGTCTCCGTTCTCTTCTTTGCCTTCCGGAAACAGCAGAAGGATCTGACCGGTTCCTTTTATATGGCTTTAATTCTAATCGTTACCGTCTTTATGTTTGCTGCCAAAATGCATGAGCGCTACATGTTCCCGGCACTCCTCCTTATGATCTTCGCTTATATAGAAGCGAAGGACCGCCGGATTCTGCATTTGCTGTTTGGCTTTAGCATTACGCATTTTATTAATGTCGGCTATGTCCTGGCCTTCAGCCAGGAGAATACGTTCCTGCCTTCTTCGAACGGCATTATGATCGTAACATCGCTTGTTAATATCGGTTTGTATTTATACATGATTTATATCGGTTATGATAGATATATAAAAGGTCGCCTGCAGCCGGTTCCAGCGGTGACGAAAGACGAGCTTGCCATGTCCGAGGAGCGGCTGCTTCAAAGCGTAAGGGCACAAGAACAACCTGCCCGCAGGCTCCAGCGCAAGGATTGGCTGTGGATGTCCGTTATTACGGGTATTTATGCCGTTATTGCGCTTGTGAATTTGGGTTCAACGGTTAGCTTTGACAGCGGCTGGAAGGCCGACCGGGACGGCCAAAGCTTCTATGTGGATTTTGGCAAGCCGGTGCAAGTCGGCCAGATCAACAGCTTTAATGGGGTTGGCGTTGGCAAATACAAATGGGAATTCAGCAACAGCACGCCGGATCAATGGAGCAATCCCATTGAGATCGAGCAGAAGGTTGGCGATGACCTGAAGTGGACGGTGAACCCGGTCAATCAGACGGTCCGGTATGCGAAGCTGACGGTGACCCAGTGGGGTTTCTCCATGCAGGAGGTTGCTTTCTATCCGGAAGGCAGCAACAATCCCATCCCGGTTGAGCAGGTTGTTGATCTTGGAGATGCAAGCGAAGGGCAGAAGGATGCTGCTCTCGCAGGCAGCCGGTTGTTTGATGAACAGCAGGATGCCGTATATAAGCCAAATTACTTGAACAGCTCGTATTTTGACGAGATTTATCATGCACGTACCGCCTACGAGAATCTTCATGGCATGAAGGCTTATGAGAATACGCATCCGCCGCTCGGCAAGCTGCTAATCGCAGTAGGGATCAAGCTGTTTGGACTCAGTCCGTTTGGATGGCGGATTGTTGGCACGCTATTTGGGATTGCGATGCTGCCGATTATTTATCTGTTTGCCTTGCAGCTATTCCGCAAGACGGGCTTCGCGGCAACGGCAACGATCCTGTTTGCGGCTGACTTTATGCATTTCACGCAGACGCGGATCGCAACCATTGACGTGTATGGCGTCTTTTTCATCATGCTGATGTTCTACTTTATGAATAAATACAGGGAAATGAGCTTCTACCGCTCCCCTCTACGGAAAACGTTAGTCCCCTTATTCTGGGCGGGGCTGTTATTCGGAATCGGGGTCGCTTCCAAATGGATTGTCATTTATGGCGGTGCCGGTCTGGCGGTTATGCTGGCGCTGGTTCTGATTGAACGTTACCGCGAGCACGCAGCGGCAAAACGCATCTTGGCGGGCGGGGAAGAAAGCTATCCTTATACGGATAACGAGGCTTATCAAAGGGCTTCCCGTGGGTTTATGCGCAATACGTTACTAACTCTTGCAAGCTGTCTCGTTTTCTTCGTCGCGATTCCGCTAGTTATCTATTGCTTGTCCTATATTCCGGTTCTCCATGTCAAGGGAGATACGTATACGGCGGAACGGCTTATCGAGTACCAGGAACATATGTATGATTATCACAGCAAGCTTGTCGCTACGCATCCGTATTCGTCCCAATGGTGGGAGTGGCCGTTTATGAAACGTCCGGTCTGGTATTATAACGGCAAAAACCTCGAACCTGGAATGGTCTCGTCCATTTCGGCATTCGGCAATCCGCTAATATGGTGGACGGGGATCTTTGCCGTAATCGCTGCTTTTTATATAAGCGTAAAACGCAAGGATAAGCGGATGTACGTGCTCTGGATCGCTTACCTGTCGCAATACCTGCCATGGATGCTCGTTCCGCGGCTGACGTTCTTATATCATTATTTTGCAATGGTGCCATTCATGATTATGGCTATCGTTTATATATTCACCCGTATCGAAGACGGGCGCGAGAATAAAAAATGGATTCGTTGGGTATATGCCGGCATAGCGGTCGTTCTGTTTATAATGTATTATCCAGTTATTTCAGGTATGGAAGTAAGCAAGGAGTATGTGATGATTGCTCTAAGACATTTTGACTCTTGGGTCTTTTACAGCTGATGAACGGAAGGGGTAAAC
>NC_012914.1:97500-157500 GCF_000023585.1 Paenibacillus sp. JDR-2
AAATTCCTGTACCACCGAAGATTGTTTGAGCAATGGGGTGACACAGAAGGGCAGTGACGCGGACTGATGGAATAGTCCGTCCAAGCAGTGAGGCAGAGTTGTAGGCAAATCCGCAACTCGCGTAAGCTAGGCTGTGATGGGGAGCGAAAATTGCAGTAGCGAAGGTCATGTACTCCGGCTGTCAAGAAAAGCCTCTAGTTAGATCTAGGTGCCCGTACCGCAAACCGACACAGGTAGGCGAGCAGAGCATGCTAAGGCGCGCGGAAGAACTCTCGTTAAGGAACTCGGCAAAATGACCCCGTAACTTCGGGAGAAGGGGTGCCTCGGTAGGGTGAATAGCCCGAGGGGGCCGCAGTGAAAAGGCCCAAGCGACTGTTTAGCAAAAACACAGGTCTGTGCGAAGCCGTAAGGCGAAGTATACGGGCTGACGCCTGCCCGGTGCTGGAAGGTTAAGGGGAGCGGTTAGGGGTAACCCGAAGCTGTGAACCGAAGCCCCAGTAAACGGCGGCCGTAACTATAACGGTCCTAAGGTAGCGAAATTCCTTGTCAGGTAAATTCTGACCCGCACGAATGGCGTAACGACTTGGGCGCTGTCTCAACGAGAGATCCGGTGAAATTTTAATACCTGTGAAGATGCAGGTTACCCGCGACAAGACGGAAAGACCCCATGGAGCTTTACTGCAGCTTGATATTGGACTTTGGTACGATCTGTACAGGATAGGTGGGAGCCTGAGAAGCATGAGCGCCAGCTTGTGTGGAGGCGACGTTGGGATACCACCCTGATCGTATCGGAGTTCTAACCTGGAACCATGAAACTGGTTCGGGGACCGTGTCAGGTGGGCAGTTTGACTGGGGCGGTCGCCTCCTAAAATGTAACGGAGGCGCCCAAAGGTTCCCTCAGAATGGTTGGAAATCATTCGGAGAGTGCAAAGGCATAAGGGAGCTTGACTGCGAGACCAACAAGTCGAGCAGGGACGAAAGTCGGGCTTAGTGATCCGGTGGTACCGAATGGAAGGGCCATCGCTCAACGGATAAAAGCTACCCTGGGGATAACAGGCTTATCTCCCCCAAGAGTCCACATCGACGGGGAGGTTTGGCACCTCGATGTCGGCTCATCGCATCCTGGGGCTGAAGTAGGTCCCAAGGGTTGGGCTGTTCGCCCATTAAAGCGGTACGCGAGCTGGGTTCAGAACGTCGTGAGACAGTTCGGTCCCTATCTGTCGCGGGCGCAGGAAATTTGAGAGGAGCTGTCCTTAGTACGAGAGGACCGGGATGGACGTACCGCTGGTGTACCAGTTGTTCCGCCAGGAGCACCGCTGGGTAGCCAAGTACGGACGGGATAAGCGCTGAAAGCATCTAAGCGTGAAGCCCCCCTCAAGATGAGATTTCCCAATTAGTAAGACCCCTTGAAGACGACGAGGTTGATAGGTTCGGGGTGGAAGCACAGCAATGTGTGGAGCTGACGAATACTAATCGGTCGAGGGCTTATCCTAAAGACTTAAGGAATTCAAACTTTCGCATCCAGTTTTCAAGGCGCAAATCCCGAAACATTTCTGCAAGAAACGTACTTCGAAAGCAACGCCTTACGTTTGGTGGCGATGGCGGAGGGGAACCACGCGTTCCCATACCGAACACGACCGTTAAGCCCTCCAGCGCCGATGGTACTTGGACCGCAGGGTCCTGGGAGAGTAGGACGTCGCCAAGCAATGAAAGAGCCTGTCGCATTACGCGGCAGGTTTTTTTGTGTTTATTGCTTTCTAACATTGCCCTGTCTCCTCTGGCTGTGCCATAATGTGAATGTTTAAAGGCCAATTTGAGAGGAGTCTGGTTATGACCAAGGAAACACGGTTGCTTACGATGGATCAATTCGACGATATGATTGAATTAAGTCAGTTCGCATTTCAATATGAGATTCCGCCTGCTAAGCTGGCAGAGTCACGGGAACGTTTTGAACGGGAGGAAACGGATCGTTGGGGCATTTACATAGATGGAAAGCTTGCAGCTCAGCTGGCCATCCTTGATTTATTTACCTATATCGGGGACAAGCGATTTGCCATGGGGGGCATTGCGGGTGTATCTACATGGCCTGAGTATAGACGCCAGGGCTTAGTTGCGGAACTATTGCATCACTCTCTTCAGAAGATGAAAGAGAAAGGGCAGACTTTATCGTTTCTCCATCCCTTCTCGATTGGCTTTTACCGCAAGTTTGGCTGGGAAGTATATACGGATCTTAAAACTTATCGGATTGATGTAGGCCATCTGCCCGCAAGGACGCCATATAGCGGGACAATTAAACGTGTAGAGCAGAGCTATGAGCTTTTGAATCCGATTTATAACGTCTATGCCAAGAAGGTGAATGGAGCATTGGACCGCTCGGTTGCCTGGTGGAATTACAGAATATCGTCTCGCAAGAAGGGGCAGACCTGTGTCTTTTTTGACAGCGCGGGAGAAGCGCAGGGTTATGTTATCTATGAGGTGAAGAACAGAGAGCTGTTCGTTCACGAGTTGATTGATTTGACTGAAGAAGCACGCCGAGCTCTATGGTCCTTCCTTGGTCAGCATGATTCCATGATTGACCGGCTTGAGATTAAGGTAGCGACAGACGACGGGCTTGCTTATTTGCTTAATAATCCTCGGATCAAGCAGGAGATTGAGCCATACTTCATGGCCCGGATTGTAGATGCGGAGGCATTCCTTAAAGAATATCCGTTTGAGGCCGGCGACGAAGAATCTTTCCTGTTCGACATTCAGGATGATCATGCAGCTTGGAACAATGGACGGTTCGAGGTTCGCATTGCCGCAGACGGAACAGCGAATGTACAACGGTTATCGGGAGAAACTAACAAGGAATCCATTCGGACAGGAATAGGATCCTTGGCAGCGATGTTGACCGGCTATAAGCGTCCGGCAGAGCTGCTTCGGTACGGACTTATTCAAGGCCAAAGCCTTCAGATGAAGCAATTGGAGAGAAGAATTCCGGTACGCACAACGTTCCTGCCTGACTTTTTCTAAAACGCTAACATCGGGATTACCTATAACTGGGTGTAAAAAGGCTTACTTTCCTGCAAAAGGGAACCGTTCCACTCATAAACCTAACATCCTTGACAGCCCCTGACCCCTCTGATAATATTGCAATAATATGCGTGAGAGGTATCAAAATTAAGGGAGGAACTTACTCGTGTGGGAAACGAAATTCGCCAAAGAAGGCCTGACATTCGATGATGTACTGCTCGTACCGCGGAAATCTGTTGTGTTGCCTCGTGAATCGGACGTATCTACAAAACTTAGCGAAGGCATCAAGCTGAACATTCCGCTGATAAGCGCAGGGATGGACACTGTTACGGAGTCGGCTTTGGCGATTGCTATAGCTCGTGAGGGCGGAGTCGGCATTATTCATAAAAATATGTCGGTTGCTCAGCAGGCAGAAGAAGTTGATCGCGTTAAACGTTCGGAGAGCGGCGTTATTACAAATCCATTCTCGTTGACGCCTGATCATCACGTTTATGATGCTGAAGAACTGATGGGCAAATACCGTATTTCCGGTGTGCCGATCGTAGACAGCGAACAAAAGCTGGTTGGTATTTTAACAAACCGTGACCTTCGTTTCGTTCATGACTATTCCATTAAAATTAACGAAGTGATGACTCGCACGGATCTTGTAACGGCACCTGTCGGAACAACTTTGCAAGAAGCAGAAGGCCTTCTTCAAAAGCATAAGATCGAGAAGCTTCCTCTCGTTGACGAGAACAATACGCTTAAGGGTCTCATTACCATCAAAGATATTGAAAAAGCGATTCAATTCCCTAATGCGGCGAAAGACAAGCATGGTCGTCTGCTTTGCGGAGCTGCAGTTGGTATCGGTAAAGACACAGCCGATCGAGCTGATGCGCTTGTACAAGCAGGCATCGACGTACTGGTCGTTGACTCGGCGCATGGTCATCATATTAACATTCTTGAAGCGGTTCGCAAGCTGCGTGCTAAGTATCCGGATCTTACGATCATCGCGGGTAACGTAGCAACGGGCGAAGCAACTCGTGATCTGATTGAAGCAGGCGCATCCGTAGTTAAAGTCGGTATCGGTCCTGGCTCGATCTGTACGACACGCGTTATCGCTGGTATTGGCGTACCGCAAATTACAGCTATCTACGATTGCGCAACTGTAGCTCGCGAATACAATGTCCCAGTCATTGCAGACGGCGGCATCAAATATTCCGGCGACATTACAAAAGCAATTGCTGCAGGCGCAAGCGCGATTATGATCGGCAGCTTGTTCGCAGGAACAGCTGAAAGCCCAGGGGAAACGGAAATTTTCCAAGGCCGCAGCTTTAAAGTATACCGCGGCATGGGCTCGCTTGGCGCTATGAAAGAAGGCAGTAAAGACCGTTACTTCCAAGAGAACGAGAGCAAGCTTGTTCCGGAGGGTATTGAAGGACGCGTTCCGTTCAAAGGTCCTCTTGCCGATACCGTTCATCAGCTGCTTGGCGGACTTCGTTCCGGTATGGGCTATTGCGGTACTAAAAACCTTGATGAACTGCGCAACGATACGCAATTCATCCGGATTACAGGTTCCGGTCTTCGCGAGAGCCATCCGCATGACGTTCAAATAACAAAAGAAGCTCCAAACTACTCGCTGTAATAACCCGACCACGGGAAAAAGCAGACAAGGACTTATAGACTATACGTCTAGGTCTCTTGTCTGCTTTTTTTGATATGGCGGCGTACGCTTAATAGATAAGATTTTTTTAATCTGCCTCCTGAAATATACATAACTGGCATCCGGAATTACGTTTCAACCGCTAGCAGACTGAAAAACGACTCTATTTATGCCAGAAAGTAGAATCACCCTACATCGGTTTAACTCTACCTATCCCATGTGTTACAATGAAATTCAAACGACTTAGGGATGAAAAGGGGAGAAAACGTTGAAAGTATTGCCGGTAAGATTACGGTCACTAGTAGTAGCATTTGTTGCAGGTATAGTAGCATTATCATTAGGGACGTCCTCGGTGAATGCGGCAGGTACGAAGGGCGGCGAATGGGTGGAAAACTCCCTTGGCCTTGAGTTAAGTTCAGCCATCTTGATCGACGCCGACACGGGCCAGGTTGTATATGAAGTAAATGCGGACGAGCCTCGTCCTCCTGCAAGTATGACTAAGATGATGACCGAATACATCGTTCTTGAGCAAATCAAGAGCAAAGCACTTAATTGGGATGAAATGATTACAGTTAGCGAAGAAGCAGCAAATACGCCAAAGGACGGCTCGCAGGTTTATCTGGCTCAAGGCGAGCAATATAAAGTGAAGGATCTTTATATGGCTATGGCCGTTGGCTCCGCGAATGATGCGACAATCGCTTTGGCTTCCGCTATCGGTGGCAGCGAGCAAGGTTTTGTGGAAAAAATGAATGAAACCGCTCAAAAACTCGGACTTACTTCCGCTCATTATACAAGCGCAACCGGTTTGGCTGATACGACAGTGATTTCCGCAAAAGATCAGGCTAAGCTGGCTCAAATCATTATTAAGAATGATCCGGAGTTCCTGGAGTACGCGTCGACGACCGAATACAAATTCCGTCCTCGCGATGACAAACCAATCGTAAATATTAACTGGATGCTTGCATCCAATAAGAGCAACACTTATCTGAAGGCTTTTGCCTATGACGGTGTTGACGGTATGAAAACAGGCTATATTTCCGCTGCAGGTTATACGTTTACGGGTACAGTAAAACGCGGCGACCAGCGTTATATCAGCGTTGTTATGAATACGAAGTCGAAGGAAGCGCGTTTTAACGAAACAGCGAAGCTGTACAACTACGCTTTTAACTCCCTGGAGAAGAAAACGGTTATTCCGGCAAAATCCGTGGTAGAAAAAGCAGAATCGGTAAAAATTAAAAAAGGTGTGAAAAAATCGGTTCCGATCATTACAGAATCCGATATTTCGCTTATTGTGAAAAAAGGTGCGGATCCGAAGGTTGAGCTTACCGGCTACGAGCTTAAGAAACCGGAGGAGCTTGTCGCTCCGATTAAAGCCGGTCAAGTTGTAGGTACGGCTACGTACAAATATACCGATGAGCAAGGCAAAGCGCTGGAGAAAACGGTCAATCTGATTGCAAGTAAAGATGTGAAGAAGGCAAGCTGGTTCGCCTTGATGTTCCGCGGTATCGGAGGCTTCTTCTCCGGTCTGTTCAACGGTATTGTCGATTTGTTCTAATCCAACGCAGGATATGCTCTAAAGCGTGGCAGGTAAGGCAAATCAAGGGTTGTCGATTATTGGCCCATCCTGTAAAATAAATGGTTAGAGTAAGCGGCGAGCTTCAACCTAAATAAGCGATTAAGCGCTTAGCCCCCTTAGCGGGGGCTGCGCTCCATTTTAAGGAGGATTTCTAAGCATGGAAACAGGTACTTCGCGCGTAAAACGCGGTATGGCAGAAATGCAAAAAGGCGGCGTCATCATGGACGTTATGAACGCCGAGCAAGCGAAAATTGCGGAAGCAGCGGGCGCAACTGCCGTTATGGCATTGGAACGCGTTCCTTCTGACATTCGTGCAGCAGGCGGCGTAGCCCGTATGGCTGACCCAACTATCGTAGAAGAAGTTATGAAAGTGGTATCGATTCCGGTTATGGCGAAAGCCCGTATCGGTCATATCGTAGAAGCACGCGTTCTCGAATCGATGGGCGTTGACTACATCGACGAATCCGAAGTACTGACTCCTGCGGACGAAGTATTCCATATCAGCAAGAACGAATTCACTATACCTTTCGTATGCGGCGCGAAGGACCTGGGTGAGGCTCTTCGCCGTATCCAAGAAGGCGCAGCTATGCTACGTACAAAAGGCGAGCCGGGAACAGGCAACATCGTTGAGGCTGTTCGTCACCTTCGCTTGATTAACGGTCAAATTCGCAAAGTACAAAACCTGTCCAAAGACGAACTGTACAACGAAGCTAAAGTTCTGGGCGTTCCTTACGATCTGCTTCTGCAAGTTCATGAGAGCGGCAAACTGCCGGTCGTTAACTTTGCGGCAGGCGGCGTTGCAACTCCATCCGACGCAGCACTTATGATGGAACTGGGCGCTGACGGCGTATTCGTAGGCTCCGGTATCTTCAAATCGGACAGCCCTGAGAAATTCGCTCGTGCAATCGTTGAAGCTACAACGCATTACAAAGACTACAAACTGATCGCGGAAGTATCCAAAAACCTGGGCACTCCGATGAAAGGCATTGAAATTTCGAAGCTGCAAGCAGCTGAGCGTATGCAAGACCGCGGTCTGTAAGAGGCGGTATCTATAGAAAGGCGTGTAGGCTTATGAAAATTGGTGTACTGGCGCTTCAAGGCGCAGTAGCAGAGCATATACGCAGTTTGGAGGCGGCGGGCGCGGAAGCGGTCGCCGTTAAACGAATTGAAGAGCTTGCTGAGCTCGACGGTATCGTTATTCCAGGCGGCGAAAGCACAACAATCGGCAAGCTGATCCGCAAGTACGACTTCCTCGAGGCTCTTAAGGAGTTCTCGAAGCAAGGCAAGCCGTTATTCGGAACTTGTGCCGGTCTTATTATTTTGGCACGCAAAATCGAAGGTCAGGATGATGCCCATCTGGAGCTGATGGATATGGTTGTGGCGCGCAACGCCTTTGGCCGCCAACGTGAAAGCTTCGAGACGGACCTTCCGATTCAAGGGATCGATGAACCGATCCGTGCGGTGTTCATCCGTGCTCCTCTCATTAAAGAAGTTGGCAGCAGCGTTGAAGTATTGTCCGTATACAACGATGAGATTGTAGCTGCAAGACAAGGGCATCTGCTCGCTTGCTCCTTCCATCCGGAGCTCACGGACGATTATCGTCTGCATGCTTATTTTGTCGATATGGTGAAAGAAGCGGCTAAAACTACAACGAAGTAAAATGCTTCGTTAAGCAATAGAGAGGGGTCAACTGTCGTGTTGGACGTGAAATGGTTACGTAACGAATATGAGCAGGTGGAGAAGGCGCTGAAGAACCGTAGCGCTTCGCTCGACCTTATTTCCGGTTTTCCGGAGCTGGATGTTAAGCGCCGCGCTCTGCTCGTTGAAACAGATAATTTGAAAACTCGCCGCAATACGGTATCGCAGGAAGTGGCGAAGCTGAAGAAATCCGGCGGCGACGCTGAAGCGCTGATTATCGAAATGCGCGAAGTGGGTGACCGGATTAAAGAACTGGACGAGGAGATTCGCACGGTTGAGGCCCAAGTGGAAGAGCTGATGCTGGCTATCCCGAACCTGCCTCATGAGAGCGTCCCCGTTGGCTCTTCGGAAGAAGATAATGTCGAGATTCGTCGTAATGGCGAGCAAACGACGTTTGACTTCGAGCCGAAGGCTCACTGGGATCTTGCGCAAGATCTGGGCATCCTGGATTTCGAGCGCGCAGGCAAAGTAACAGGCTCGCGCTTTACCTTCTACCGTGGTCTTGGCGCGCGTCTAGAGCGTGCTCTGATCAGCTTCATGATGGACCTGCACAGCGACCAGCATGGTTACGAAGAAGTGCTGCCGCCTTACCTTGTTAATCGCGACAGCTTGATCGGTACAGGCCAGCTGCCGAAGTTCGAAGAGGATTTGTTCAAGATCAGCGATTCGGATTACTTCCTTATTCCAACGGCTGAAGTTCCTGTGACGAACCTTCACCGGGAAGAAATTCTGTCGATTGAAGAGCTGCCGAAGCATTTTGTTGCTTACAGCTCGTGCTTCCGTTCGGAGGCAGGTGCGGCTGGCCGCGATACGCGTGGTCTGATCCGTCAGCATCAGTTCAACAAAGTCGAGCTGATCAAGCTGGCGAAGCCGGAAGAATCTTATGATGAGCTGGAGAAAATGACAGCTAATGCAGAGAAAGTTCTGCAGCTGCTTGGTCTGCCATACCGTGTTCTGGCGCTCTGCACAGGCGATATGGGCTTTACGGCAGCGAAGACTTACGATCTTGAAGTGTGGCTGCCTAGTGCAGGTACGTACCGCGAGATTTCGTCCTGTTCGAACGTTGAGGACTTCCAGGCTCGCCGCGCAGGCATCCGCTTCCGCCGCGATGCGAAGAGCAAGCCGGAGTTCGTGCATACGCTGAACGGTTCGGGTCTGGCGGTAGGCCGTACGTTTGCAGCTATTCTGGAGAACTACCAGCAAGCTGACGGAACGATTGTAGTACCGGAAGTTCTTCGCCCGTACATGGGTGGACTGGAAAAAATCAGCCCGCGTGTTTAAATAATTTTTCCATGGGCCAAAAATGCAGTTGATTCTGGTTTTTGGCCTGTGGTACAATAACTTTTGTCAGTTCTTTATATGGAGAGGTACCGAAGCGGTCATAACGGGGCGGTCTTGAAAACCGTTAGGGTGCAAGCCCACGTGGGTTCGAGTCCCACCCTCTCCGCCAGTTTTTATCAACTGTATACATACAGCACGTCCGAGACGATTGTCTCGGGCGTTTTTTTGTTGTTTTAGTTTAAGTTATTTGGGGATAACATGTTCCGCGCTTGTTGCATACCTGTGAATAAACCCTTGCTGGCCCTTATACACAGCGTTGTGAATAAAGGGGAGAATATGTGGATAAGTCTGTGGATAAGTTGAATGGCCGCTGCCGAATAATTCGAATCGCATTGCCGCATCTTATAGGTTGTGGAGGTGCTTTTAAAAATGGCTAATGATAAGCTTCAAATTGATCAGAATCAGCTTGTAGCTGCATGGCAGCGTACCTTGCCGGAATGGATTAAGGATGCGGACAATTGCGAGGTTTTCGCCGATGAGTCGGATCCTAACGCACTGCGTGTCACCATTAGTACGGCAGGACATCAAGCTTACTCCTTTGACTTCAAGGTATGTTATGTGGATAGCCGCGAAGTGAAGGTCGAAGTGATTGATGTGGATAAAAATAAAGTTTCCATTGATGAACGTACCGATCCGATGCAGCAATTAATACAGGACTACACTCGTCACCTGCATGAATGCGCGCAAGCTCTTCATCAGCTGACACACGCGTAGGAGGGACCGTCCATGACGAAGGCAAAGGGCTCGCTCGACAAAAACCTGTCGAACGTAATTGACGATCTGGCTCAAACGCCAGTGAACAGCCATCAGGCTCAGCAGCTCAATCAGGATGCGAATGACCGGCGCCATCAAGATGCGCTTAATCATGATCAACCGACAGATTTGCATCATCAGCGCAGTTAACCTTCTATAGGAGGCGTTAAGCAATGAGCAAACCCGATTCTTACCCCGTCCCTGAAGCACAAGAAAACGGCGGAAGACAGCGTCAAAACCAAGGCCGTCAGCAGGAGCCTCTGTCCGGTTCCAAGAAGGTAAAGCAAAGAAATCATGTTCGGCATAATAACCCTGAGGGCTCATGAACTTTATAAATCCGATTAGACAAAATCCCGTTCCGGCTAGCTGGAACGGGATTTTGCTGCATTTATCTTCTAAATGGCCCGGTGATGTTATAGAATGGAGGTATTGTTTATAAAGGGGGACGAACGGATTTGAAAATGGTACAGCGGTTGGCTTATCTTGCACTTATTGCTGTTCTACTCATTATTGCAGGCTGCAGCTCCGGCGATGCACCGCCCAAGCAGGCTCTCCAAGATGCAATGAAAAATATGGAAAAACTAGACAGTTACTCCGCAAAAATGTCTCTTGGTATAGATAATCTTGAATTACCCGCAAGTACGGCACAAAACGGAATCGATATGACGACGGTAATAACCGGTATGATGAAGGGCGCTAAGCTGGATATTAAGATGGTCTACGCGAAGGAGCCTAAGCGTACGGATATGGAGCTTAATCTTCAATTATCCGGAACTACGATTACGATCCCGATGATTATGACGGCTGAGAAGCTGTACATGAAGCTGCCGGCTTTGCCGATGCTTCAGCTTCCGGAATCGGCAGCTGGTAAATTCGTTGAACTGGATTTGAAGGCGCTGGCGCAGCAGCAGGGTGCTGCAGCAACAACGCTGGATGCCGCAGCCCAGCAGCAATTGGTGCAAGATCTTGGCGCGGTCGTACTTAAGCATTTTGACGAGAAAACCTATTTCAAGAGCGTAAAAGCGAAGGATGCCGGTGTACCGGACGGTGTAAAAGCCGAGCAAGTGGTCCAGTTCAAGATGGATGAGAGCAACTATAAGCAGTCTGTTGACACCATTGTTAATGAAATGGTTCCGGAATTGTTGACGGTGATCGCTTCGAACGAATCCTATATGCAGGCGATTCAGAAGTCCAAGGAAGATGTAGAGAAGATGAAAACCGACTGGGAGGCAGATAAGGCGGCTAAGATCGATTATCTGAACCAGAATGTGAAGGTCAATGAGCTGTCTGTTACCGGCGCCATCAATAAGGATAAGATACTGGCGTATCAGGCGGGGAAAGTTAATGTTGAACTGACAGACAAGGAAACCGGCGGCGCAACTAAAGTTAATGTTCATTATGACATGACATACGGCGACTTGAACGGCAATCCGAAGTTCCTGTATGAGGTGCCGACAGATGCCGTGAAATTCGAAGATCTGATGAAGCAGATGCAGCTTCCGCTGGGGCTGTAATTAAAAAGGGATGGTGTTCGTTATGAAAATTGAAGTATGGTCCGATTTCGCTTGTCCGTTTTGTTATATTGGCAAACGCCGCTTGGAGCAGGCGCTTAGCGAGTTCGAGCATGGAGATCAGGTAGAGGTGGAATTCAGAAGCTTTGAGCTCGATCCAAACGCTCCTGTCGAAATTGGTCATGATGTATACGATTATTTGTCGAACAAATACGGCATGTCCCGCCAGCAGGCGATTTCCAATAATGTTCAGCTGACGCAGCAGGCAAAGACGCTTGGCCTGGATTATCATTTCGATACAATGATTCTCACCAATACATTTGACGCGCATCAGCTGACGCATTTTGCAGCTAAATACGGTAAGCGGGAAGAGATGGCGGAGCGTCTATTCAAAGCTTATTTCACGGATTCCAAGCATCTTGGACGCAAAGAAGTATTAGCCGATCTGGCCGCTGAAATCGGTCTTGACCGCGAGGAAGCGCTAAAGGCTCTGGAAGCGGGCACTTACAAGCAGGAAGTTCGTACTAACGAGCAGGAAGCGGGACAGCTTGGCGTACGTGGCGTACCGTTCTTCGTCATTGACCGCAAATACGCGGTTTCCGGTGCTCAGCCAAGCGAAGTATTCCTGCAAGCGGTATCCAAGGCTTGGGAGGAAAACAAGCCGCTTACCGTTATTGGCGGTGACAGTGGAGCGAACGGAGCAGACGATGCTTGCGTTGACGGGGTTTGCGCTCCTAAATCCGATAAGTAAACTTAATCAAGCTTGTCCAATGCAGCAGGGGGTCATTTAGCTTTGAAGAAACTACTTGCCATTTTATTTGTGGCTATTATGATCTATGTTGTTCCTCATTTAGACGATTGGCAGGGGCAGCCTTCAGCGGAGCCTGCCTCATCCAGTAACTATACCTTGGAGTTCCCGGCTGACCGATATCCGGAGACGGCCCAGCATATCCGCGAAGCCATGGCTTCAGGGGAGTCCAAGATCTGTACGATAGACCGGGAGAATGCCGAGGAGAACCGTAAAGAATCGCTGAAGGATATCCCGACCAAAAAGGGCTATGACCGCGATGAATGGCCGATGGCCATGTGCAAGGAAGGCGGAGATGGAGCTGATATCGCATATATCGCTCCATCTGACAATCGCGGAGCGGGTGCTTGGGTAAGCAACCAGCTGGATACGTTCCCGGACGGAACTCGTGTGGAATTTATAGTGAAGTAAAGAATAGGCCTTTGCAAGCGCGTCTGATCGCGTCAGCAAAGGCCTATTTTATCAGAATGATTAATCAGGGCTGTTGTCCGACGATAATGGGGTAGGTATGCATATAATAACGGTATCGGCGCAAAACGGCGATCCTATTTCACTAAATATTAAAAAGCTGTTAGTAGATGAGCATGGCATAAGCTCGAATGTCATGTTCATTTTCACAACATTATAGGAGGTTGCGAAAGCAATGAGCGCAGCAGACGCAAGAGGCGTCACGATCATTACATCTACTATGCGCCCCCAGCATATTAATCAATTATTCCAGAACTATGCCCGGCAGGATTGGACGAATAAGGAGCTTATCATTATTGTCAATAAAGATAGGGCCGGGCTTCAGCAATACCAGAATAAGGCCAAATCTTTCCCGAATGTGCGTGTCTTCCGGATGTCGGAGAAATCAAAGCTTGGCGCCTGCCTCAATTATGGGGCTTCGCTGGCTAAGTATGACTATATCGCCAAATTCGACGACGATGATTATTACGGTCCCAATTATATCTCTGAGGCCATGACGATGTTCCAGACCAGTAAAGCGGATATTGTCGGGAAGCTGGAAATCTATTATTTTTTCCCGCATCGCTCAACTTTAATGTTACGAAGAAGGGGGAAATCGTGGTATACACCGGTGAGTAAGGTTGCCGGGGCGACCATTATGTTCCACAAGCGGGTACTGGAGAAGGTATCCTTCAACACCAAGGTCCGCCAAGGCTCTGACGTACGGTTTATTAAGGGAGCGTTGGGCCATAAGTTCCGCGTATACACGACGTCGCCTTATAACTTTACGGCTATGCGAAGAGCGGACCGCAGCTCTCACACATGGAAAATAACGGATCAAAATTTGCTTCGTTCTAAGGGGGCAGTCTTAACCAGAACCGATAGTTACCGAAAGCGTGTAAACCGCAGTCTGCAGCAGCTCCATGGAATGGGACTTCGCAGGCCAAGTTCCAACGCTCAATAAGGACGATGGACAGCTAAGCCTCTTGAGGAGAGGCTTAGCTTGCCCTTATCTGCCCAAGTTTGCTACCATAAGGGCAAGTTCAGGAGATAAGTAGGAGAAAACGATGATCACGTTTAGAGAAGTCAGCAAACGGTACAAAGCCGGCAGGCAGTGGGTAGAAGCGGTCAAGCCCACCTCGCTGCATATAGAGAAGGGGCAGATTCAAGGGATGATCGGATTCAGCGGAGCGGGCAAATCAACCCTGCTTCGGATGGCCAATCTGCTCGAGACGCCAACTTCCGGAGAGGTTTATATAGATGGACAAGAACTTACGAGGCTGAGCGCAGGAGAATTGCGGGAGGCAAGACGATCGATCGGAATGATTTTTCAGCATTATAACTTGCTGAGCAACGAGACTTGTGCGGCAAATGTCGAATTCGTGCTAAAAGCAGCAAAGCTGCCTTCCAGAGAGCGGAAGAGAAGAGTAGAGGAATGCCTTGAGATTGTGGGGCTGGCGGATAAAGCGAGGCAGTATCCGGCTCAACTGAGCGGCGGGCAGAAGCAGCGGGTGGCAATCGCCAGAGCTCTTGCGAACAATCCAAAGGTACTGCTGTGCGATGAGCCGACTTCGGCGCTTGATCCGGTTACGACATTGTCGATTCTCGAATTTCTGGAGAAGATTAACCGCGAGTTCCAGGTGACGATCATGCTGGTGACGCATGAGATTCAGGTGGCCAAGCGGTTATGCAGCCGGATCGCGGTCATGGAGAATGGACGGATCACCGAGCAGCTGGATATGATGAACCTTTCCGGAGTTAAGCCGGTAACGCCGCTGGGACAGATTTTGTTCGATACCGCCGAGGGATCTTCCTCTTCCGTTTGGCAAAGAGGGGAGGGTTACCGTGGATAGTGTTCTGGCTTTAAAATCTGAGATCATAAAAGCGATTCAGCAGACCCTCACGATGGTCTCCATCTCCGTTGCGGCAGCAGTCATCATCGGCCTGCCAATCGGCATATTCCTATTCCTGACGGCACCTGGCCATTTGCGGGCAAACCGCCCGTTATACAGTATCGTCAGTTATGCGGTGAATCTGGTTCGTTCTTTTCCATTCTTAATTCTGCTCGTAGCATTAATTCCTTTTTCCAGAATGATTGTAGGAACTGCGATCGGCCCTCTTGCAGCTTCGGTATCGTTGTCGGTAGCGGCTATTCCATTCTATGCGCGGCTGGCGGAACAAAGCTTGCGGGAGGTGCCTAAAGGGGTTATTGAGGCAGCAGTAGCCTCGGGGGCACCGATGAAGCACATCATATGGGGGGTTCTGTTGTCCGAAGCCCGCCCGGGACTGGTATCCGGCCTTACGGTAACGATCATTAGCTTTATCTCGTATTCGGCTGCGGCAGGTACCGTCGGGGGCGGGGGCATCGGTGATCTGGCGATTCGTTATGGCTATCAGCGGTTTGATACCGAGGTAATGGCGGCGTGTATCGTTATTCTCGTTGTTCTCGTTCAACTTGTCCAATGGACAGGCAGCTTTGCTGCTACCCTGCTGGATAAACGCAAATAATTTAGTTGTTCAAATAACGCTCCTGAACGATCGACAGATGATTCCGTTCATGGCCATACATAATATAAGCTATTGCGCGTGCGGTTAATGGCGATTGATTTGCGAAGCCGGAGCGGGTGAAGGCTTCCGCCGAAAGCTGCTTAAGCAGAACAATTGTTGCGTGGCGTACGGCGTTATAATTCTCGAGAAGATCCGTAACGGTGAGCCCGCTGAACGGGCTGCCTTCCATGTAGGCGTCCTGGTCAAAGCCCGGAAGCGGGGTTTGATCGCCTCTTGCAATGCGAAGCAGACGATAGCTCATAATACGCTCCGTGTCCGTCACATGACCCAGTACTTCTTTTAGTGACCATTTGCCTTCGCCATAGCGGTAATCCGCTTGTTCTGCGGATAAGGCGGAGTAGATGCGGTTTGTTTCCGCTTGCTGTTCTTCTAATAAAGCAATTAGATTTCCTTCAGGTACAAGGCCGATGTAACGAGTGAAAAACTCGTTGTATTCACTTGCTTGCGGACGTTCGAGCATGAATGGCACCTCCTTAGAATTAATTGGAGTATACCGCCTGCGTTGGCTATTTTCAATAGAAAAGAGGAGCCCTTTTACAGGCCCCTCTTCCGACGGTGTGTTGTTTGAATGAGACTTTACATATCACACTTCACGTATTGATCACTCGGGCGCGGCTTACTCACGAACCGTTAGGGCGGAACGCGTTAAGCGCGCGGTTGGATGTACTCTGCGGCACAACCCCTCGCTTCCATCGTTATAAGTGGCTAGTTAAGATCCCTCAGCAGTTCTTGCACCATAAAGTCCAATGGAACCACACCTCACTTACACCGTCACAAGTATTATGGTCGGCTTGAGCGATTGTTATGCACGAATCGTAAAGAAATTGTAAATGCGCTATTCCGAATCTCTTAATGCCAATCCGCAAATGGCCGACCAGATGATCCCGGATTTCCTACCATGGGTAAAATGAAGGGTTACTCCGGAACTTCGATATAATCCGATACCGTGCTTTTCAGCAGATCAATAAGCTCTGCATCCATAAAGCCGTATTCATCGGGAATTCCGAGACAAATAACCTGTTTGCCAATTAATTCGGAGGCGAATTTGGCCTGGAGTCTTCTCAGATGCTTTTTCTCCATCGCAAAAATAAGATCAGCCCAGCCTACATGTCCGGCGTTCACCTTAATCCGTGCGTTCTCTTCCGTGCCAGCCGATCTTACTTCGTACATGCTGTAGGATTCGAATACTTTCTCGGCCGTGAGGCTTCGCCATTTATTCCTGCTGCATATAAACAACAGCTTGATAAAATCACTTCCTTTTATACATATTTTACTGCCAAATCCATCTTTGACAACGGAGAATGCGGACGATTTGACGCGCGGCTACGGAGAGATCTATACTCTACTCGTATGTTGCAGGTTCATTTGAAATGGAGGCATTGCTATGCGGATTGCAGATGGTATTGAGATGTTGGAGCTTGATTTGGGGCCGATGACAGTCTGGCCGACCGTTTTGTTCGACAAGGATGAATGGGTGCTGGTCGACACGGGCATGCCGGGTTCGGCCTCGACAATTATAGAGCTTGCCAAGCTGGCGGGTATTGTTGAACAGAAATTGAATACGATCCTTCTGACTCATCAGGATCTCGATCACATTGGAGGCCTTCCGGGCTTCAAAGCGGATAATCCTGAGCTTGTCATCTACGCGCATGAGGACGACCGTGCCGTTATAGACGGCAAGAAGCCAATGCTTAAGGCATCGCCCGAAAGAATAGCCGCTCTGCTCGGAGCGCTGCCGGAGGTCGCTCGCAGCCAGTTCGAAGCGACTTTCATTCATCCTACAGGCGCAAACGTAGACCGAACTATGGCTGATGGAGAAAACCTGCCGTTTGGGGGCGGGGTTACGGTTATTCATACGCCGGGCCATACGCCGGGGCATGTGAGCCTCTACCATCAGTCAAGCAAGACGTTAATTGCAGGCGATGCGATGGTAGTGGATAATGGAGAGCTTAAAGGCCCTAGAGAGGCTGTAACGCCCGATATGGCGTCCGCGCTTCAGTCGCTGAAGAAGCTCAAGGACTTCGACATCGAAACCGTTATCTGCTATCATGGCGGAGTGTTTAAAGGCGATGTCCAAGGCCGTATTGCCGCGTTGACGGAAGGTTTGTAAAAAGCGGATCAAATTTAAAGCGCGCAAATTCCTTAGGGCAATTTGCGCGCTTTTCTTATTTTTGGCTACTTACAATAAAAAACCGCACAAAGTGCGGTTTGAATGCTATGAGTATGGCGCGCCACGGCGGGATTCGAACCCGCGACGCACAGTTTAGGAAACTGTCGCTCTATCCTGCTGAGCTACGGGCGCGCAGTATGGTTTATTTTAGCACGGGTGGCTTGGAACTTGCAACGCCCCTGTTTTATCTCTAATTGTAAGATTTCTTATCAACAAATATATGAACGAGTATGAAACATCTAGACGACTCCCACAAAAGATGGTAATTTAGTACTGTTGGTCCAATTCGTGTCGAATCGTGCCTGAAAATTGTGTTTTCTTGTCGACAGGTTTTTACAAACAGTAAAATGAAGAAAGCGTATAATAATTTTATACCTACATCAATGAATTTAAGGAGCGTGCCCCAAAGCGATTATGGACAAAACAGATCTGCTAATACAATTGCAATCGCTGCGGCTGAAGCTTCATGAAGTAGCGGAGGCACGCGGTAGCTTGACCGACCCCGATGTCCTTGCGATCAGCGAAGAGGCTGATCAATTGATTGTTGCCCTGCAATATATCCAGCGTAACGAAGTTGCCTGTTCTTCGATGCGCAGAAGCGAGTAAGCTTACTTCCGCTTGTTTCTCAGGTTTCTGAAGAAATTCGTCAACAGTTCGGCGCATTCCGCTTGAAGAACGCCGCTAGTTAATTCTGTTTCATGATTGAAACGGGGTTCCTGGAGCAAGTTCATTAACGTGCCCGCACAGCCTGCTTTAGGATCGCCCGTTCCGTATACAACCCGTTTCACTCTGGACTGGACTATGGCGCCTGCGCACATCGGACAAGGCTCAAGTGTGACGTACAGCGTACAGTCCAAGAGCCGCCAAGC
This sequence comes from Paenibacillus sp. JDR-2, assembly GCF_000023585.1. NCBI lineage: Bacteria > Bacillati > Bacillota > Bacilli > Caryophanales > Paenibacillaceae > Paenibacillus > Paenibacillus sp. JDR-2. Next base: position 115,896 of record NC_012914.1, read on the forward strand.
ACCAAGCCGCTCACAAGCTTCTCGAATAGCGACCATTTCGGCATGCGCAGTCGGATCATGGTTAGTCTCCCGCAAGTTATAACCCCTTCCGACAACTTCCCCATTTTTCACAAGGATGGCACCGATCGGTACTTCGCCTATTTGCTCGGCTTTTTTGGCTTCCTCTATGGCGAGCTGCATCCAGGCCTGATCTTCTTGTTCTCGAATCATATTACCCTCCAACTTACGATAAAATCGAAAAAATTCGCATTTATTCATCGAACAGATATTCCGTTGTTAACATGTAGTGGATAAAATTGTGGATAACTATCGTAATGTCCACAAAACTACACACAAACTATTCTATGGGCATGTGGATTAGTTGTTGATAATGTCAATAACTTGTGGATAACTAATGCCCAATTTAAAGGATGTGCATAGCCAGTGTCTTTTAAAGCCAAGTTCTCCATCTACATATTTATGATTGTTCTGGCGATGTTTATCCTTATCGTTATTTTGGACCAATATGCCGCGCTTCGCAATATGAATCAGGATATGGAGGAAGTGATGGAGCAGGCTTCCGCCAAGCTTTCGGAATCTTTTGACCAGCATCCGGGCTGGAGCTCCGCCGTAGCCTCTTTAAGAGATGACCCGGAGTTTGAACCCAATGAAATGCAGGTCTTATTAAAAAAGCTTTACCCCGAACTGGAGGAAGTAACCGTGTTCCGTCCGGATTCTACAGGAATTATGTCTGAGGATAAGGTGTTGCTTGGAACTTATACCTTCCGGGACGAAGCCAAGGACATGGCTTATGCCGCGCAGGCTGCCGAGAAGGGCTTCCAGGTCCGCGAGGTGAATTTGAACGGCAAGGAATACATCAAGAGTTATTACAGCGACGCCAGCCTTGCACCCTACGTGATTGGCATGGTGTACGATTGCGAGGAATATAACCAGATTATGAGCATGAAACGGATGGATGCGATTGCGTATGCCGGCATCATCCTGCTGTTTGTGCTTATTAGTAGTTATCTGCTTGCCGGATTTATGCTGAGGCCGCTAAACGCGATTTTGTGGAAGGTAAACGAAGTATCGCTTGGACGCTTCCAGACGGCCATTAAAGTTAGAGGCAAGGATGAGTTCGGGCTGTTGGCGCTGAAGATTAACGCGATGTCCCAGAACCTTAGCATTTATATGGAGAAGCTCCGCCAGGCGTTTGAGGACAACCGGCAGATGAAGGAATATTTGCAGTCGTTTATCGACCATACCAGCGATGCAATCCATGTCGTCGATTTGCAAGGAAAGTTTATTCAAGTGAACACAGCATTCGAGCAATTGTTTGGTTATACCTCGGAAGAGGTATTTGGCGCGGAAATCGAGCTGGTGCCGGACACGCATAGGGGAGAAATGCGCCTGATTATCAATTCTCTGCAAGAGGGAAAGGTGCTGCCTGCCCAGGAGACAATACGCTTGACCAAAAGCGGCGAGATCATTCCCGTCAGCGTCACCATATCGCCTATTAGGGACACGGAGGGCGTCATTCAGGCTTTCGCCAGCATCACCCGTGATATGAGAAGCCGTAACCGGATGGAAGAGCTGCTGCGCCGTTCTGAGAAGCTTACGACGGTTGGACAGCTGGCAGCCGGGGTTGCGCATGAGATCCGCAATCCGTTAACTACCCTGCGGGGCTTCCTGCAGCTTCAACAACATACGGGCAAAATGAACCTGGAGCATACCGGACTGATGCTCTCGGAGCTTGACCGGATCAATTTAATTGTCGGAGAATTTCTGATTCTGGCAAAGCCTCAGGCGACAAGATTCGCGACAAAAGACGTCCGTGACGTCTTCCGCAGCGTTCTATCGCTGATCGATAGCGAAGGGCATCTGCATAACGTGGCCTTTTCGACCTCTTTTACCGAATCGGCATGCCTTGTATCCTGTGAAGAGAATCAGCTGAAGCAGGTTTTCATTAATCTGCTCAAGAACGGGATCGAAGCAATGCCTTCCGGGGGAAGAATACATACCCATATCGCTTCGAAAAACGACCAGATTACGATTTCCATTACGGATGAAGGCATCGGAATACCGGAGGATATGATCCCGAAGATCGGCAACCCGTTCTTCACTGGCAAGGAAAGCGGCACGGGACTCGGCATGATGATCAGCCAACGTATTATTCACAGCCATCAGGGGCTGATGGAGATCAAGAGCCAGGTGAATGTCGGGACAACGATTATCATCACGCTCCCCGCTTTGAAAGAAGGGAACACGAACGGTATACTAGGTGAAGGATTGGATAAACGAAGCGCAAATGTCGGCTGAGGAGGAGTAATCCGTCAATGGACAACATTGCAGGTACCAGTACTTACAGCTGCTTGATTGCGGGAGCTACGGGACTTGTCGGATCGGCGCTGCTAGAGCAGCTGCTGAACGATCCGGCCTGTCATTCCATTACGGTATTAGCCAGGCGGCCGATCGGCCGTATAGAGATGGAGCCGGAAGCGAGGTCTAAGCTGCATGTCATTATCGCGGATTTCGACCGGATGTGGGAAGCGCTAGATGACGTGGCGGTTGATCTCGTGTACTGTACGCTGGGGACTACGATAAAGACGGCGGGATCGCAGGAAGAGTTCCGCAAGGTGGATTATGACTATCCGCTTGCCTTGGCAGAGTGGGGACAGCATGCGGGAGCGCGTCATTTTCTGGTCATTACGGCGATGGGGGCATCGTCTTCCTCAGCTTTTTTCTATAATCGGGTAAAAGGCGAGCTTGAGGAGCAGCTGGCACTGATTCCGCTGGAATCGGTCCGGATCTTCAGGCCGTCCCTGCTGCTTGGCCCGCGTCAGTCGTTCCGTCTTGGAGAAACGATTGGCGCGGCCGTGTCGAAGGCAGTACAATGGGGTATGGTAGGCTCGCTTCGGCCATACCGTCCGATCGCAGGCGAAGCTGTCGCCAAAGCGATGCGGATAGCAGCGAAGCAAGCCATGACGGAGCAAGCATTGGAGAGGCAGGCGGAAGGTCAGCCAGCTATCCATACCTATTCCTCCGATCGCATAGCGGAAATGGCAGCACAGACTACGGGGTGAACTTTTGTGCGTATTAACAAGTTTATAAGTGAGACAGGATATTGCTCGCGGCGTGAGGCGGATAAGCTGGTCGATAGCGGACGCGTCACGATAAACGGAGCGAAGGCTGAACTCGGCAGCCAAGCGGAGCTTGGCGATGATGTACGAATAGACGGAAAACGGATCGGCGAGCAGAAGCATCATGTTTATATTGCGCTGAACAAGCCGGTAGGCATTACGAGTACGACCGAGCTGCATATCCGCGGTAATATTGTCGATTTTGTCGGCCATAAAGAGCGGATCTTTCCGATCGGCCGGTTGGACAAGGATTCCGAAGGGCTGATTCTGCTCACCAATGACGGTGACGTGGTTAATCCGATTCTCCGCTCGGAAGGCAAGCATGAGAAGGAGTATATCGTTACGGTTGACCGTCCGGTTACGGCGGAGTTTGTCAAAGGAATGTCGAGCGGGGTTCGTATCCTGGGCAGCATGACGCTGCCATGCCAGGTGACCAGAGTAGCGGAGCGTGTCTTCCGGATTGTTCTCACCGAAGGGAAGAACCGGCAGATCCGCCGGATGTGCGAGGCATTTGGTTATCATGTGCGGAAGCTGCAGCGTATCCGCATTATGAATATCCACCTCGGGCAGTTGCCAACGGGCAAATGGCGGGACTTGACGGAAACGGAAAAAGCGGAGCTGTTCGGTTCGCTGGATTACCGCCCGTCGTAGGCATAGATCAGATCTATTAAAGAAGGGCTATCTCGCCGTCATGTCATGACGAATGAGATAGCCCTTTTATCTTCTGAGAAACGTAGCTGCTCGTCTCGGGGAACTTGCGGCCGTTTGGTTCAGACATTACTGCTTTGGCGTTGCAGGAATTTGCTGAGTGTTGCCCGAATCGACATACTTGCGAATAATCGATACTTCTACGCGGCGGTTCTTCGCCCGCCCTGCGGTTGTGTCATTCGAAGCAACCGGCCGGTACTCGCCGTAGCCGATGGCGCTGAACCGTTCCGGCTTCAGCTTGCTATTCTGCAAAAGCACGTCCATAAACCGGATCGCCCTCGAGGAGCTCAGATCCCAGTTGGATTTGAAGTTCTGCGTTCGAATCGGCTGATCATCGGTATGGCCGGATACGACAATCTCGTAGCCGGTATAAGGCTCCAGCATCTTGGAGATGTTGGCTGCCAGCTCCTTCGATTCTGTCTTGAGGGCATCGCTGCCGGAAGCAAATAACGCATTGTCGCTAATCGTAATCATCAGCTGGGACTGATTAAGCTTCGTTTCCAGCTCGGAGGACAAGCCATTCTTCTTTATATACTGGTCAAGCTGCTTCTTCAGCTTTTCCAAATCTTCCTGCTCTTTCTTAATCAGCTCTTGAAGATTGGACTCCGTATCCTCATGCCGGTCCTTGCTCGTCTTCTTCCCGTCATCGATTTGCTGCTGGGGCTGCTCGCCCGACTTGATAACCGACGGATTGTCCATGATACCGGCCCCGGAATTGAATGCGGCGCTGAACGCCTCGCTCATCCGTTCGAACTTTCTGGCATCCGTGGAGCTCGCCGCATACAATACGATAAAGAGCGCGAGAAGCAGCGTCAGCAGATCGGCATAAGGGATAAGCCATGATTCGTCGATATGTTCATCGTGATCGTCGTGCTTACGCTTTTTCACCGGCGCCAGCCTCCTTCTCCCTCATAGCCACCCGTTCCGTTGGGGTGAGGAATACAGACAGCTTCTGGTTAATCGCGATCGTAGATACGCCGGATTGAATCGATAACAGGCCTTCTACCATCATCAGGCGAAGCTGTACTTCTTTCTTGGACAAACGCTTCAATTTATTCGCAAGCGGATGCCATAGCACGTAACCGGTAAAGATACCGAGCAGCGTTGCGATAAAGGCGCCGGCAATGGAGTGGGCAAGGGTCTCCATATCGTCCATATGGCCAAGCGCGCCAATCAGACCAACTACGGCACCGAGTACGCCAAGCGTTGGCGCGTAAGTACCGGCCTGCGTAAAGATCAAGGCACCGGCTTTATGGCGGTCCTCCGTTGCGGAAATATCTTCGAGCAGGACATCGCGAACAAAATCCTGGTCATTCCCGTCAATAATCATGCGCATGCCGTTGCGGAGGAAAGTATCTTCAATATCCTCTACCTTGGCTTCCAGGGCAAGAAGACCTTCGCGGCGGGTAATCGAAGCCCATTCCATAAAGCTCTCGATCAGCTGTTCGCGCGGCATCAGCGGTTGTTCTTTAAATGCGATCTTGAACAGCTTGCCGACCTTGGAAAGCTCCGACATCGGGAAGGCGATCATAACCGAAGCAATGGTCCCGAGGACGATAATCATATAAGCGGCGGGATTTAACAGATTGCTAAGAGCGGCACCCTTCAGCGTCATACCGACCAGTACCGCTACGAGTCCTAATATAATACCGATAATTGTAGAATTTTTCATCATGCACCCCGTCCAGTACGTTTTCGACAAATCTCTAGTTCTTATATCGACAAGTTATCGTACGGAAATTAGACTTTCAGAAATGATTTAAGAGAGAAGCGTTAATTTTCGTGAAAATGCGGTAAAATGAGTATAGAAGATAATTATGGTAAAGGTGGTTGACCTATAGTGGGAGTTAGACATGCAAGAGAGTATGCAGATATATTGAAAGAACTGACGGAAGCGGTAAGCGAGGTAGAAGGCAGCTACACGTTTTTTGAGATGGAAGAGGAAGAGTGGGCGGCGCTTGGGTCGGACGACCGGCATGAAGTTATGGAGGCGCTTGCCGACGATGTGTTCTTCGGTCTTGGCGAGCAGCCGGTAATCGAGGTTGGCAAAGGAGCGATTACGTATCATCCGAAGCATCATGTCATTGAAGTGTCGCATGGAGATAACGTGACCCGTATGATTCGGTTGACATAAAGGCAACAAAGGGAGAGCGTGAGCGTGACGAACGATTGCTTATCAAATACGACGTTACCGCAGACGCTGCAGCTGGATGGCGAGCAGCTGTCTGCCTTCTATCAGCCGATTATCGCGCTTGATACGAGAAAAGTGGTTGGCTATGAGGTGCTTGGAAGAGCCTGCAAGGGCGATACCGTCCGCAGTCTGGGGCCGTTTTTCTGCGACGCCGGCGTACCGGTCGAAGATCATATCGCGGTTGACCGGATTTTGCGCGAACAGGCATTTCAGAAAATAGGCGCAACCCCGCAGCCTCCGATGCTGTTTATTAATTTAAAGCCGAACTGGATGCACCGGGGCGTGCAGTCGGGGGAGCTGTATACCTTATCTCTGCTGGACAAATATCAGATTGATCCCCGCAGAGTAGTGATAGAGATTACGGAAGAAAGCTTTAATGGCGAGTTTGAGGAGCTGCGGGAAATTATCGATTTGTACCGCTCCAAGGGCTGTCTGATTGCAATTGACGATGTTGGCAGCGGCTTTAGCGGTATGGACCGAATTGCTTTGATTCAGCCGAACATTCTGAAAATCGACATTCACGTGCTGAAACGGAGTGCGAGTCATGGCGGCTATCTTGGCACGCTCCGTTCCCTCTCCGCGCTGGCTGACCAGCTTGGGGCTTCGCTGCTTGCCGAGGGCGTGGAGACCAAGCTGGATTTAGCGAGAGCGATCCAGGCTGGGGTCCGGTACGTACAGGGCTTTCTATTCGCGAAGGCCGAGCCGGATTTCGGCGAATCGTCCCGTTTTTCTGTCCTTTTGGAAGAAGAACTGGAGGATCACCGGCAGCTGCAGCTCTATTCGGAAAACTACTGGCGCTATTTGTCGGACAGGCTGTCCGGCAAGATCGATCGGATTGGTCATCTGGAGGAGCTGGAGGAAGAGGATAATGAATGGATCGTCCGGCTGCTGCAGGAATTGGAGAACAACAGCATCCGCGTCTATCTTTGCCGTGAAGACGGTATTCAGATCTCTTCCAACTATTCGAGAAGAGAAGACGGCAGCTGGCGGCGGGAGGACGAATACTGCGGGGCTAACTGGAGCTGGCGACCGTATTTTGTTCCGAATGTGGTTCAATTAAACGAGAACCGCCGCTCCATGGTTTCCCGCGCCTATACCGACCTGGATTCCAGAGCGTGGATCCGGACGGTATCGGTCCTGGTGAAACCCGGCGTTATTCTGTTCGTTGATATGAAGGATCCCGAGCCTGATTACTACCGGTTATAGGGATATTAAAGAGTAGACTGGTACACCATACAATGGAACTCCGCCGACCCTTGTTGCGTTGGCCGTACATAGGTATCTTCAATGGCAAAGCCGGCACGTTCATAAGCGCGAATGGCACGCGTATTCCACGTCAGCACCTCCAGATCGATGCTGTTCTGAGGTGCCCGGCGAAGGGCTTCACGAACCAACAGCCGTAGAAAGTCGGGGCCGATACCTTTGCCGCATAAAGCGGGATGAAGGCCGAGACCGAGGCGGATAACGCCAACAATGGGGAAGAATTGGGCAAAACCGATCAGTTCCTGATTGCGATTCACGACAGCCGCATATTGCATGCGTCGCAGGACGGGGTCGCCAAATTCGATCTCGTCCTTTTGCATCGTATCCCACGACGGCCAATGGTAAAGATCGTAGGGGAATTCATATTGCCATCCGCAGATTTGCCGGGCATGATCAATTTCCAGCGGCTGGATAGTCATGTCCTCCAGAGATGGTTTATAATGTACCTCATCAGTAAAATTAGTCATGGATCTACCCTCATTAATAAGAATCTATAAGTTTCTTTCCATTATAACATTTCGGTAATCGACTTCATGAGGATTTGGCGAAGGACAACGAAGGAGAACTTTTACGATGCGGAAATTAATAGCGCTTGGCTGTTTGTCTTATCTCGTAATTGGATTAGCTCATGTTGTGGGCGGATCGGTAATGGAGCAGATGCTCGATAAATACGGTTTGTCGTATGACGACGGCGGGCAGTGGATGATGAATCAGTTCTTCGGTTTCTTGGTGGGCGTATTGCTGTCCCCATTTATTACGTCCAAGCTGGGCAAAAGAGGGGGAGTGCTTCTCTCGCTTGGTCTCCTGACGCTTGGGGAAGCGGCTTACAGCCTTACTCCCCACTCCTGGGGGCTGATGCTGTTTATCGCCTTGTTTGCCGGCTTTGGCTTTGGAATGACGGAATCCGTCATTGGAGCCATGGTTATTGATCTGGCGGAAGAGAACGGCAAGGCTAACGCGATGACCAAGCTGGAGACGTTCTTTGGAATCGGCGCTTTCCTGATGCCAACGATGGCGAGCATATTGATCCGATACGATGTATGGCAATTATCCTTCCCGATACTCTCGGCGCTTGCCGGCATTACCTTTATCTTATGGATGACGATATCGTTTGGGCCAATCGATGACAAGATTGGTTTTCATGCCAGAGTTGGTTTTCATGCCAGAGGGAAGAAGGCGGCGGTGGAGCGGGAAGCTGGCGATCCGCGTCCAAAAGGATGGTTCGGATATAAGAGAGCCGCGATTCCGTTCCTGCTGCTGTCGGCGTTATTTTTCGTCATTTATGTTGGCGTGGAAATGAGCTTCTCCAATTATCTGCCTTCCATTATGATTGAACGCTCCGGTATGTCGGAGGCGAATGCTCCTTCCTCGCTTAGCTTGTTCTGGGGCACGATGATCCTTGGGCGTCTGTTCGCCGGACGGCTGGCGGATCGTGTCGGATACATCCGCTATCTGTTTGTTGCGATTGCCGGAGCTTGCGTCGTTATTCTTGCGATGGGGGCTGTCGGGCAGTTAAGCGGAATGATGGTCCTAGTCGGACTAAGCGGATTGTTCTTCTCCGGCGTGTTCGGGATTGCTCTTGTATTCGCAAACGGACTTATTCCGGGGATGACGGAGCGGACAACCAGTCTGCTTGTCGCTTGCGGAGGCGTAGGCGGGGCGATCTTCCCGAAATTAACGGGATGGATGATGGACAACTATGGCGCGGACCGAACGGTCTGGATTCTTGGGGCTTTTCTTATTGCAATGTTTGTCGTATTGCTTGCGATGCTGGCGCTCGGCCGGAAGCAGCAGGCGGCAGCTGCCTGAATAGAGTAGCAGGAAACAATAAAGCCGCATGCGGTTTGTCCGGTAGGACAAGCTGCATGCGGCTTTATTGTAGGAATCCTGTCAATCCGCCTCGGTTGAAGCGGCTGCTTGATTCTATTGTTCGTCGGCATATTTATCAAAAGTGCTAGGGTCCATGACACGTCGAGCAGTCACATACCGGTTGACATAATAAGAGTCACTAAGGTTGCTTATCGTAACGCCCTTGCTGGACGATGCATGAGCAAACTTGCCATCCCCTACATAAATGCCGACATGAGATACACCACGACCGTTCGTGTTGAAGAACACGAGATCTCCGGCCACTAGATCGCTTTTTGCGATCTTCTTACCTGTTTCAGATTGCGAAGTGGAAGTACGAGGAAGATCGATGCCCATTTTGTCGAAAACATAAGAAGTAAATCCGGAGCAGTCGAATCCTTTCGTGGATGTTCCACCTGCAACGTACGGCGTGCCAATCAAGTTGCTGACAATGCCGTCCATTTTGGAGTCTGCGAAAACGCTTCCAGCCTGAAAAGCTAGCATTAGCGCAAGTCCAAGGAGTAGTGCTGTAACCTTTTTCAAAGCGGTAAAGCTCCTTCCAATGCCGACGAGGTTAGCTGTGGGGTTCGGTTGAAGGATCCCTATGACTTCTCGGGCGCCGATACAATCATTCGGACGTCGAAGTCAATTCACCCAGGGGTGGTTCCCCCGTTTCCAGTACAAGGAATTAGGCAGTTTGTTTTATGTACTTGGTAACTATTCGGTAATTTTCGTTTATCTCCTCCTCTATACGGCAATTTCTAATAATTCTCATGCAACCTTTTGACTAATGAAAGCGGAAAAGCTTGTATCCTGCGGTTAGTAGTCTTCATGTAGGGCGCGCAGACTAGCAGAGAAGCACTATAAAGATTTACTAACTCTTTACTATGTGGTTTTGCTAGCCGATATGTTGATTTATTTGGAGAATGGCGGACATGCGAGCCCGAAAAAACGCGAAAAACCCGCGCTGCGACTAGGTCGCAGGGCGGGCTGCTTCTATAATTATGAGAAAATTTTAAACTTCCTTTGATCTTAAAATGTCGTATTGGGAGGCTAGAGTCCATACTTTCATTAGGGTACGGACAAGATGATAGCCTTGGTGGACAAGAAGAGCGATAAAGCCGGCCCATACCAGGGAAAAGCCGCTGACGAACAATCCGACTCCCGATCCGATCGCCCACATGAGAAGCGATAATCCGGCAAACGGCAGAAGATGCTTAACAGCTGTGCCAAGAGATTGGACAATGCCGCCGGTTTTGCCGCTGGTCGCCCCAAGCTGCATGGCCAGGAACAGCAGATGGAGCAGGATGCCCCATAACAGCCAGCCTCCCGCGGCGGGAAGCGTCTGCTGCAGCAAGTCCCCAATCGAACGGCTGTGAAGGAGGGCTTCAAGTCCCTTGGGCAGCAGCCACCAAGCGGGAGCGAGAGCAAGAATCGTCTCGATCCAGTAGAGCAAGGTAACCGGCTTCCATGCCCGGCGGATACCTTGAAGGAACTGCGTTCCTCCTGTATCGGTCGCATGCTGCAGGGAGTAGAGCAGTCCCGCGTTAAATAACGGAGAGAGCAGCATTCTTGCGGCGAACAAGCCGCCAAGCAGCCACAGGTACGGAGTAAGCAAATCCGTCTTCATAATCTGGAACTGCGCTTCGCTCAAAAATAGCTGGACGGCTGCTTTGGACGGGGAATGATCCGGGAACCGGCGCAGCAGAGGCGCTACAACCGAATCGATAAACCGGTACAGGAAGAATCCCCATAGCAGCTGGTACAGGAATAGCAGGATAACGATATAAAAGTGCTTGATCGTAAGCCGCCAGCCTTGTCTCATATGATTTTTCATGGTTTATCCTCCTAAAAAGAATTGCGAAGCAATTCTTACTTCGAAAGCATGGACCTAAAGAATTGCGAAGCAATTCTTACTTCGAAAGCATAGTTCACCAGCCCAATAATCCGAGCAGGCCCTGAATGACATTAGAAGTGCCAAGACTCCAACGGGTACGCGTGACCTCAGATAAGTCGGCCTTCATATAGTCGTTGATATGCTTATTGTCGAGAACGTTTGTATGCTGCGGATCGACGGCAACCCATTCGAGCGGAGAGCTAAGGACAACCTTGTACTGAACTTGAGCCTCTGTCGGATCCCAGGACTTTGGAACAATGGTGCCGTCCTTGAACTTCAGGACAACCGGAACCGGACCGTTATAGCCGCCGTTGCGCTGAAGAGAGACAACCGATTCATACATCCGCGTTCCATCCTGCTCGACGGGATGGACATTAATGGACTCCACGGATACGTCCGCCATCTGATTGCCGTAGACATATTGGTCGAAGTAATTGTTCCACTTCTGTTTGGTTACCTGCTCTACAACGCGCTGGAAGTCGGTGGTGGTCGGATGCTTGAACTTATATTTCTGGAAGTAGGTGCGCATAATCTTCTGCATCATTTTCTCGCCGACCTGCTTCTCGATGCCAATCAGTACGAGCTTCGCCCGCATGTACACATTCTCGGCATAGACGTTATTGCTTGGGTAAGCCCAGGATGGCTGCTTCAGCGGAGCGGGATCCGTCATATAGCTCGCTTCCAGCGGCAGGTTGGCTTCGATGCCGTATTCGCTGGCCATGACTTTATCTTCTGCATAGGAGGTGAAGCCTTCGTCGAGCCAGGCTTCCTCGAACTCATTCGAAGCTACCATGCCGTACCAGTATTGATGCCCGACCTCATGCACGACGGTCCTCTCGAGACTGTAGCCCGGATTGTCCGTCTCTGCGGCGAAGGCCGTAACAAGTGTCGGATATTCCATTCCTCCGGAGCCGTTGGCTCCCTTGGGAGGCACAACAACCGATAAGGTTGAATACGGGTACTCGCCGTACCATTGCCCGTATTTGGAGAGCGCGGATTTGGCGGCATGCATATACCGGTCCTTCAAATCCTCATGCGCAGGATCCAGATACAGCTTGATGCGCACACCCGGAATGCCAGGGCCGGATAATGTGTCTTCATAATAGATAAAGTCCGGGGAAGCGGCCCAGGCAAAGTCATGAACGTCATCTGCGTAGAATTGATAGATCGCCCGGTTATCCTTTTTCTCTACTGCCTTCGTCTGAAAACCCGTTGCTGCAACGGTATAGGATTCCGGCACCTGGATACGGACGGAATAAATGCCGAAGTCGCTGTAAAACTCGGAGTTGCCGTGGTACTGATGCGTATTCCAGCCTTCCGTCGTGCGGCCTCTTGTCCCAGCTGTTTCGTACACGGCCAGCTTAGGGAACCATTGTCCCGCCATCACGTAATTGCCGGAGTAGCCCATACGCGCGAATACTTCGGGCAGCTTTACTTCAAAGCCCATCTCGAGGGTGACCGATTTGCCCGGGGCTACCGGTTCGGGCAGCTTAAGCTTGGCCAGCGTAAAGTCATTCGGATTGTTGTCATCGGGCTGAACATAATGCAATCGCGGAAGCAGGCTTTCCCCTTCCGTCGTCTCCAGCGTCAGCAGCTTCATGTAGCCCTGGCTTGCTTCGGTTGCTTTATCCGAGCGCAGCTTGCCGCCGGATTCCTTCATAAACGTGGTTTTGTCCGACATGAAGGCATTCGGATAGAGGTGGAAGTACAGCTCGGACACCGTCTTCTTGCCCGGATTCGTCCAGGTGACGGTCTGTTGGCCGTCGAGATACCGGATGTCGTCGCGAAGCGAGACGTTGATATGGTACTCGGTGATCCGCTTGCTAAGCGCCTGAGGTTTAGGAGCCACGTTGTCAGGTTGGGACGAGGCGGGCGGCTTGGCCGATTTTGGCGCAGAATCGGTCGCTGCTTTGGCGGCAGGGGCGAGAGCATAGGTATATTGGGATTGCCAAGCGCGGCCGAAGCCCTGCTGGATGGAGAGGCCGAGCAGGACGGCGGTAAGCGTAAACAGCAACAATCGTTTGACGTAGCGTGGAGACATGATACAATTCCCTCCCGTGACAAGCATCTACAGCATGTATATGTTTGCTTTTCGCGGATTATTAGCTAAAATGGAATTATTGTACGGGGAAGGTGGAAGAGCTATGACGGAACAGCAAGGACAGCCGGCAGAGCCGGAAAAAAAAGAGAAGAAGTCTCTCTCTCTTAACGTAGTGAGCAACAAACAACATAAAGGCTTTGGAGCCGGAACGATAGATTTAAGTGCAGTATCCTGCGTCATTATTGATAATGGCGTAGCCTATATCGATGACGGAGCGATGCATGCGAAGAGCAAGGTGGAGCGGGGCATCAAGTTCAGTCCGAACAAAGAAGACTGCCCGAACGGCCGCAAATGCTGGATTGTATGGACAGCCGTTGAGCGCGGAGAAGAAGGCTCCTATTATGCGGGGGCTACGGCATGCGAGATGTGGATCGATACCGAAGCGCGCCGCGGCTGGAAAATTCTCGCCGATCATGTGAACAAGCTGGATGCTGCGATCAAGCGCAAGTATAAGCTTGAGGAGCTGGATGCGGAAGAGAAAGCGGCTTTCCGCAAGCTTCTGGCCGAACATAATGAAGAATGGTGGAATAATTCGCCTGAAGAGCTTAAGGAAGCCTTAGCGTAATCAGAGAATTTAATAACCGGGGATCGTAAGGCGGATGGCCGCGCGATCCCCGGTTTTTTTCTTGAAGAATTATTTTTGAAAGATGTGCAGGGGTTGAGTGCAAAGCTGTCGTCTATTATAGCGGGAAGGGAGGAGAGCGAGATACAAGACGAACAATGGATCACAGCCATCAAGAACGGCGGTCCTGCGGCGTTTCAGACTTTTGTAGACGAATATGGGCCCTATATCTATCGAACCGTGTTTGCTGTCATCCGTTCGCCGCATGATGCGGAGGACGTGACGCAGGAAGCGCTGCTGCAAATCTATCGCTCCCTCCCGGAGTTCCGAATGGACGGCTTTAAGACGTGGATTACCCGCATAGCCGTCAATAAGGCGATTGATTGGAAGAGAAGCCGGATGCGCAAGCCCGAGGAGCTGGTGGACAGCTTGACGGGACTTGAGGCGGAAGGCATGATGGCAGGCCGCGGGCCGGCCGTTGAGGCAGCGGTTATAGACCGCGAAGAGCAGCGGCAGGTGCGTGAGCAGGTGGAACAGCTGCCGGACAATTACCGTGAAGTCGTGACCGCTTATTATATGGAGAACAAATCGTACGAGGAGATCGCGGTTCAGACCGGACTAGAGAAAAAAAGCGTAGAGTCGAGGCTCTACCGGGCACGTAACTGGATCAAGCGGCATTGGCGGAAGGAGGACTTCGAATGAATGAGCAAGAGTGGAAGGAACATGTGACGGCAGCAGACCTGGCCGCTTATATCCATGATGAACTGGCTGAACATAAGCGGGAGGAGATCGAGCTGCATATCGCGGCATGCGAACCGTGCATGGAGCTTTTTATGACCGCGATAGAGGCATCGGAGGCTGGGGAATCGAATCCGGCATCTGATGGACCGGCAGCGGCAAGGACTGTCATCCCGGATATGAAAAAGCTGGGGAAGCGGGTTGTCGATATCCTGCTCGCCGAGTCGGCAAGAAAGAAACCGGTTATGCGGGCGGAGCCTGCCCGCCGCCAATCGTTCCTGCAACGGCCCGTTGTTCATTTCACTGCCGCTGCGGCCATTACGCTGCTGCTGCTTGGTACAGGAACGTTTAGCGGAATCTCGGCCAAATTGGGAGAGATGGACTCCCATTCCGTACCTGCGGAGCAGACGATGGAGAAGGACGCGGAGCAGCCGCAAGGACCAACCTGGTCGGACAGAATGGTAAACCGTACGTCTTCCTGGTTCGATAAGCTGGAGAATGACCGTTTTAAATAAGGAAGAATGATTGATGGAGGAGAGGAAAGACGAAATGTCAAAAAATCCGGTAGTCGCTTTATTGCTGTCCTTTATTCCGGGCGTCGGGCATGCCTATCTAGGGCGTCCGTTTCGCTGCCTGCTGTATGGAGGAGGGTTCTTTGGCTCCTTAATGCTTTTGTTTATTGCAATACAATCCGGGGACGGGGGAGACATTGGCCTCTTCTTCTTATTCACGGCCGCTCTCAGTTGGCTTATTAATATGATCGATATGGTCGTGACGCTGCTGTCGCCTAAACCTCCTGTTGTACCGTACAACGAGCGGGGAGATATCCCGTTTGATCCGGGCTATATGGCGTACGAGCAGCAGCGGGAGAAGACAAGCACCGTGATGCTGTCCCTTATTCCGGGTCTCGGTCATATGTCGCTTGGTCTTATGCAGCGCGGCATTACGTTCCTGGTGGCTTTCCTTGGACTGTTCGCGATTGTCGTCTTTATCGGGGTCGTAACGAATACCTCGGCGTTCCTAGTTTTTCTGCTGGGGCTGCCTGTAATCTGGATCTATAGTATCTTTGATGCGATTCAACAGCTTCACAAGAAGCAGCGCGGGGAAGAGCTGAACGACCGTCCGTTGTTCGAGGAGATTGAGAACCATATGGGTACCGGCCGGAAAAATAAAGTGCTGGCCGCGATTCTGTCGCTCTTTCCCGGAGCGGGACATCTGTATCTGGGCATGCAGAAGCGGGGCCTTCAGCTGATGGGCGGTTTTCTTATCGCCATCTATTTGATGGATTCGCTGCGGCTGTCGATCTTCTTATTCCTGATGCCGCTGCTCTGGTTCTATGCCTTCTTTGACTCCATGCAGCAGATGTCGCGTTACGAACGCGGCGAGCTCCACGATCAGGCGGTAGTCGCTCAGCTTGCCCCTTATCAGAAGTGGATCGGAATTGGCCTCTTGCTGCTTGGCATTTATTATCTGGGTGACCGGGTAATGGGCGGCTATATCTCGCAGACATGGCCGGGAATCTATGCGGAGTATGTAAAACTGAAATATAATCTGCCAACCGCCATCGTTGCTTTTCTGATGATTGCTCTTGGCTTCCGGTTAGTGTTTGGAAGCGGCAGCAGAAAGTCGTATCCGGCGCCTGAACCTCTTCCGCCTCATCCCGCGGAGATGATGAGAGAAGAGGAGGGAGACCGATGAGAGAATGGCGGGTAGGTTCGCTGTCTATGGGCATTACGCTTCTCCTGATCGGCGTTTCCATTGCCATATCGATCTGGAGCGGTAAGGATGCGCTGAATACGCTGCTGTGGGTGGCGCCCGTCGTTTTTATCCTGCTTGGAGCGGAGCTTCTCATCCACCTCAAGCTGTCGGGGAAGGAACGGCCGGTTATGCGTTACGATTGGATGAGCATGTTCTACGTGGCGGTTATCGGGGCAGGCAGCCTGCTTATGGCGTCTTTTACGTCGACGGGACTGCTCGGGGAAGTACGGGACCAGCTGCAAATGACGGAGCGTACGGCTATCGTACAGTCGGATCCGGTAAAGGTACCGGACGGTATCAAGAAGATTGTCGTGCAGTCGCTTCGCCCGATCCAGCTCGACCAAGGAGAGGTTCGCGCCGTACAGCTTCTCGGGCAAGTGCAGTACTGGTCGCCTAAGCCGCTTAAGCAGCCGGAGAAGATGGTAGCAACGAGCACAGTAGGCAGCACTATGTACGTTCTTATTAATAGCTTCGAGCATAAGGATGGCTCCATTGGTTCGGAGAACATCAATCAGGAGCTGACGCTTGTTCTGCCGCAAGAGATAGAGGTAGAGAAGCGGGGCTTTTAATACGGTTGAAAAAAGGCAGTTTCTCGCTTATTGCGATGAACTGCCTTTTTTACTATTTATTCACCTTTTCAGGCTCGGCAAAGGTCATGCCTTTTGTATCGACAGTCGCTTTCTTAATCGCCATCGGTTTAACCGGACGGGAGCCTTCGCCCGTCTTCTCGGTTGCCTGATTGACGATTTCATCCACTGTGTCCATACCTTCTGATACTTTGCCGAATGCCGCGTAATCGCCGTCAAGCGACGGGGCATCGGCAACCATAACGAAGAACTGGGAGCCTGCGGAATCGGGATCTCCGGAACGTGCCATGGAGATTACGCCGCGCGTATGTAACAGATCGTTCTGGAAGCCGTTGCTCATGAACTCGCCCTTAATGCCGTAGCCAGGGCCTCCCATGCCAGTGCCTTCGGGATCGCCTCCCTGAATCATGAAGCCGGGGATCACGCGATGGAAGATCGTGCCGTCATAGAAGCCTTTTTTCACAAGCGAAACGAAGTTGTTGACGGTATTTGGAGCAATCTCCGGGTACAGCTCAACCTTAAACGATTTGCCGTTATCCATCTCGACCGTTACGACCGGATGCTTATCGGAGCCAAGCAGCTTGTCCGGCTGAGGCGGCTGGGTGGCTTCCGGCGTTGCCGTTGCGTTAGCCGCTCCGGAGCCGCTTGTGCCGTTGCTGTTGGAGCTAGTCTTGCTGCCGCCGCCGCAGCCGGCAATGACGAGCAGTAACGCTGCCGTAAGCAGTACAAGCACCGGCAACCCTTTATTGCGTTTAAACATCGTTAAAAAGCCTCCTCTGAGGGTGTTTGTCCTATCGTTCTAACCGTAATCATACCATAGCGTTCGGAATGAAAAAAAGCCCGGGCGCTTCTCCAAGGAGAAGACCCGGGCTTCTTGCTTGTTAACCTACAGTGTTGTAAGCCATAATCCAGATCGAGCCAGCAATGATTGTAACCAAGATGACAAGACCGAAGATAAGCGCCATAACGTTGTAGCGCGGCTTCTTCTCTTCGCGAAGATGCATGAAGAAGAAGAGCTGAACGACGAACTGCAGGACCGCCATGATCAGAATAAAGATCAAAGTCGGCGTTTTGTCCATCATATCGTTCAATACAACGACAAGCGGCAGAATCGTAAGAACGATGGAAATAACAAAACCAATGACATAGGATTTCATCGAGCCATGGGATTCGTGTTCATCATGCCCGTGTCCATGCGTGTTAGGGTTCGCCATCCTACATCACCCCCATCAAGTAAACGACCGTGAGGACGAAGATCCACACAACGTCAAGAAAGTGCCAATACAAGCTGACAATGGTAACTTTGCGTTTGGTAACCGGCGTGATGCCGCGTTTGCCGATCTGAATCATCAGGCCAACCATCCAGCAAAGACCAACCGAAACGTGAAGTCCGTGAGTACCTACCAGCGTGAAGAATGCGGACCAGTAACCGCTTGTACCGATCGTAACGCCTTCGTCGACCATTTTGATAAACTCGGATACTTCAAGGAAAATAAACGATGCGCCTAGAAGAGCCGTAATGATCAGCCAGCCGATCAGGCCTTTTTTATTGCCTTTGTGCATTTGAAGAACAGCGATACCGCTGGTGAAGCTGGATGTTAACAAGATAAACGTTTCGGCGATTACGCCGGGCATTTCGAACATTTCATGCGGCGTAGGACCGCCGTTTGTGCTGTTATGCAGGACGGAGAACGTCGCGAACAGCGTACCGAACAAGATAACGTCGGTTATAAGAAACATCCAGAAGCCAAGAACCTTAATCGATTCATGATCGTGATGATCATCATGGTGGCCGTGATCGTTATGATCATGGCCGCCATGAGGCGTCACTGTGTGTGCCATTTACCGTACCCCCTTTAATGCTGCTTCCGTGCGTTCAATCTCATCAACCGGAATGTAATAATCCGGGTCGTAATCGAAGGAACGGGCGAACATGCAGCAAGCAACGCCGATCAGGCCCGGAACAATCATCCAAGTCCAGTGCCATACAAAGCCAAAGCCGGCGATGAAGAAGAACACAGACATTATGAACGGAATACCGGAGTTTCTCGGCATATGAATTGGTTCCAGCGGACCAGGCGGTTTAGGTTGAATACCTTTCGCGCGGCGCTGTTTCTCTTCCCACCATTCATCCGAGCTTGTAACCTCAGGAAGATGTGCGAAGTTGTACATTGGAGCCGGCGATGGAATCGACCATTCGAGCGTACGGCCTTCGCCCCATGCGTCTCCGGATTTTTCTTTCTTCAGGAACTTGATGCTGTGCGCAATCTGCCACACTTGGAAAATAAAGCCCAGACCCATGATGAAGGCGCCCACCGTCGAAACGATGTTAAGCGGCTGCCAGCCAAGGTCGAAGTTGTATTCGTTGAAACGACGTGTCATACCCATCAGGCCAAGCGCGTATTGCGGCATGAAGCAGACATAGAAGCCGATATTCCACAGCCAGAACGCCCATTTGCCAAGGCCATCATGCAGCTTGAAGCCGAACATTTTTGGCCACCAGTAGTACAGGCCCGCGAAGTAACCAAATACAACGCCGCCGATGAGCACTTGGTGGAAGTGCGCAATCAGGAAGTAACTGTTATGGAACTGGAAGTCAGCAGGCGCAACCGAGAGCATAACCCCCGTCATACCGCCGACGACGAAACACGGAATAAAAGCAATGGTCCAGAGCATTGGCTGGCTGAAGGTGATCCTTCCTCGGAACATCGTAAACAGCCAGTTGAACACTTTTACACCGGTCGGTATGGCAATCAGCATCGTCGTAACCGCGAAGAACGCGTTGACGTCGGCGCCGGAGCCCATGGTGAAGAAGTGGTGAAGCCAAGTAAAGAACGAGAAGAAGCTGATCGACATAAGAGCGAATACCATGGACTTGTAGCCGAACAGTTTTTTCTTCGAGAAGGTAGATACGACATCCGAGAATACCCCGAAGGCCGGCAATATAACGATATATACTTCCGGGTGACCCCACATCCATATCAAGTTGACGTACATCATCGGGTTGCCCCCGCCGTCAAGCGTGAAGAAGTGAGCGCCCAAGTAACGGTCGATGAACAGAAGGAACAGCGTAACCGTCAGAATCGGGAATGCGAACATGATTGTAATCGAAGACGACAATACGGACCAGGTGAACATCGGCATTTGCATGAGCTTCATGCCTGGCGCACGCATCTTCAGAATCGTAACAACGAAGTTGATACCGGACGCAAGGGAACCGATACCGGAGATCTGAATACCCCAAATATAGAAGTCTTGGCCAAGGCCCGGGCTACCGGACAGCTCGGAGAGCGGCGGATAAGCCAGCCAGCCTGCATCAGGCGAACCCCCGATAACGAACGATACGTTGAACAGCATGGCGCCAAAGAAGAAGAGCCAGAAGCTGAGGGAGTTCAGGTAAGGGAACGCAACGTCGCGCGCGCCAATCTGGAGCGGTACAACGATATTGAACAAACCAAACATGAGAGGCATCGCCATGAACAAGATCATGATAACGCCGTGGGTTGTAAAGATCGCATTATAGTGTCCTGCATGCAGGAACTCTAATTGCGGTACGGCCAGCTGAGTACGAATCAGAAGGGCGTCGACGCCCCCGCGGAACAGCATGAGAAGCGCTGCGATAACGTACATAATACCGATTTTTTTATGATCGACGGTTGTCAGCCATTCGGTCCACAACCAGCGCCATTTTTTGAAGTAAGTCAGAGCGATGACAATCGCTACCGTGGAAAGCCCGATCGATACCTGGGCACCCAGGATGAGCGGATCGCCCGTGATGAAAAAGTCATTCATCAGGAAGTCCCAAAATTCTTTAAACATAGTGCATCTCCTTTCCTTACATTATGATTTAACTTCATTAGAAGTGGAGGCCGACTCTGTGTCATGTCCGCCTTCCGCATCATGAATAGGCTTCGATTTCTGCCCGGAGTTAGGAGCATCCGCTCCGTTTGGACCAACATATTGCATAACGACTTGATCGAACAAGCCTTTAGGGAATGCCGAGAAGGATTGCTGTTCGGACGAACCTGGCAGCTTCAACTCTTTAAAGCCTTCCTCTGTAAGGGCAGGCGAAGTTTGCTTCACGCTGTCTACCCAGGCATGATAATCGGCATCTGAAGTTGCTTTAACGTTAAACATCATTTTTGCGAACTGCTCGCCTGTGAAGTTTGCGCCCATACCAAGGAAATCGCCAACCTCATCAGCCTGCAGGTACAAGGTCATTGCCATACCGCTCATCGCGTAGATCTGACCGCCAAGCTGCGGAATCCAGAAGGAGTTCATCGCTTGGTCCGCCGTTACGCGGAAGCGAATTGGAGTATCTTCAGGGATCTGAAGGTAGTTGACCGTCGAGATGCCTTCATCCGGATACGTGAAAAGCCATTTCCAGTCAAGCGATGTCGCTTCAATAGTAATCGGCTGTTTAGCCGACTCAAGCGGTTTGCTTGGTTCGAGATCATACGTGTATTTGATCGTCACCGTCGCTAGAATAGCGATAATGATAATTGGGATCGCCCACCAAATCGTCTCCAGCTTTGTGCTGTGCTCCCAGTTAGGCTGGTAGCCGGCTTTGTTGTCTTTCTTGTCGCGATAACGCCACACGATAATCGCAGTCAGGATCAGGACCGGAACGAGAATGATCGCACACAGCCAGACAGTGATCCAGATGAGATCTTTTTGCGATTCGCCGATTGGCCCCTTAGGATCGAGGACAACGTATTGGTCGCTGCAGCCGGACAGCATTACGGCTATCAGCATAATCATCAACGGAACCAGAAAGCGAATGTACTTTCTCATGATTTGTTTCAACTCCTCAATATTGCTTCTTGTCATTAAGATTAGCAGAAGTCGCTCAAAATAACTGCTGGCTTAACAATTACGACAACAATTCGTCTTTTTTCTGTAAAAGAAAGTTCACTATATTGACAACTGTACCTTTTTTCCTTGGAAATAAAACACAAAAAAGCCGCCTCCCGTCAATATTGACGAAAAGGCGGCTCTTTAAAAGCGGATTTCACTTCACAAAATAGGATTGGACGGATCATCCTTTTGTTCGTCTTCTTTTGCTTGATGGATTCTTGCGTGGACCAAACCGATAGCCGTGCCGATCGTGTAGATAAATACGCTGCCGACAAGGCACCCGACACCAATCATCAGAGTTGTATTCTTATCACTAAAGTGGCTGATTTTGATTAGGCATAACAACACACCTACTGTCAAACATGTCCATGCAAATATAGTCATTAGAGTAACGAGACGTTTCACGCTTGCAGCTGTTACTTCCGAATCCGACTTTACATTGCTTACCGTTGCAGTTTTCGTAGCCATCTGAAACACTCCCATAAAGTTTGTAAGTGCTTACTTCTTGGTTCTACTATACCACAGTATATGGCGTTTGTTCAAAGAAATTTCACTTTTTGATCATATTTCGGACAAATTTTGATTCCAGGACATGCTAATTCTTCCACCAGCGCTTCAGATCATTCCACCAGGTTTGGCTGTTATCCTTGGTTGCATTGTCCGCAGGGGTATCTTTCGACGCAGGTCCGCCGCAAACCTCGGTAGGTTCTGTTCCCGCCACAAAGGATTCAAGCCGTTTGTTAGCGCAGGTGGCTGCTGCTAGCTTGCCGCTAGTCGGATCGACATATACGTTAACGACGCCGTCCGGAATCGGAAAGATCTTAGGCGGAATGGCAGTTAACGCCTGCTCTGTGAACTGGGCAAAGATTGGAGCCGCGCGGTGAGCTTCGGTTACGGTCAGCTTGCGGTTCTTGTCGTAGCCTACCCAGACGGCGGTAGCCAGCTCCGGCGTATAGCCGACCAGCCAGGCATCCGTTGAGGTGGTTCCGGTCTTGCCGGCTACCGGTCTCTTAATAATGGAAGAAACCCGGTTAGCTGTACCGCCTCCCTCGAACACGCTCTCCATTAGACTGGTCATCACATAAGCTTCCGCCGGATTAATAACCTGTTCTTCGTGATGCTCCGCTTCATATATAATATGTCCGCTCTTATCGGTGATGCGTAAGATAGCAACAGGCTCTACCTTTACGCCGCCGTTTGCGATAACGGAGAATGCGGAAGCCATCTCAAGCGGACTAACCGGGAAGGTGCCTAGCGCCAGGGAAGGAACCGGGTTCATCGGGCTTGTGATGCCCAGCTTGCGGGCCGTTTCGATAACGCGGTCGGCGCCCACCGTCATAATGGTGTTCACGGCGTAAATGTTATCCGAGCTCGCAATCGCTGTGCGCATATCGATGAAGTCATTGAAATATTTATCGTTGTAGTTATGCGGCTCATACTTTTTTCGTCCCTCGTCGTATGTAAAAGCTGTCGGTTCGCTCTTGAACCTGGTGACCGGCGTCATAAAGCCGCTGTGCAGCGCCGTCAGATACAGCACCGGCTTGAACGAGGATCCGGGCTGGCGTGTTTGGGCAAGTGCCCGGTTGAACTGATTCGTCTTATAGTCGCGTCCGCCGATCATTGCTTTTATATACCCGTTGCGCGGGTCAATAGAAACAAGCGCCGCCTGCTGCTCTCCGCTGCCGGCAAGGCCATTCTTGACAGCATCCTCCGCAGCACGCTGCGCGGCAGAGTCCAGCGTGGTATAGATCGTTACGCCGCCTTCATTAAATAGCTGCTCATTGATGCCCAGCTTATCGACGGCTATGTAACGGATATAATCGCGGAAATAGGGAGCAAAGCCTGCCTGCTCGCCGGAACCAAGCGGCTGGAAGTTCAGCACTTCCTTGTAAGCTGCATCCGCTTGCTCCTGCGTAATGTCGCCGGATTCGGTCATTGCATGCAGGATGGTCAGCTGCCGGTCTTTCGCGTTTTTCATATCCATAAACGGCGAATAATATTTGGGTCCCTTCGGAATGCCGGCTAGCATCGCGCTTTCCGCTAGCGTTAACTGCGAGGCATGCTTTTTGAAATACAGCTGGGAAGCAGCTTCAATTCCGTAGGCGCCATGCCCGTAATAGATCTGATTCAGGTAAAGAGCCAGAATCTCATCCTTGGAGTAATTCATCTCCAGCTGTACCGTATACATGGCTTCCTTCATCTTGCGCTGCCATGTCTTCTCGTGAGTGAGATACAGGTTGCGGGCGAGCTGCTGCGTCAGCGTACTGGCTCCTTGCTTGGCCGACATCGTTTCCACGTTGACCAGAACGGCACGGGCCATTCCTTTCATATCAAACCCTCTATGCTCGTAGAAGCGGTGGTCTTCGATCGCCAGCGTCGCCTCCACCAGATAAGGTGAAATTTCTTTAAGCGGTACGGAGCTGCGATTCTCTCCGGTGTGGAACGTATCGATCACCTGCCCCTGCAGATCAAGCATGCGGGAGGATTGGCTAATCGAAGTGACCGGAAGAGATTGAAACTTTAAATAGAGGAGCATGGACACGATGCCAAGCACGACAACGGCGGAAATGGCTGCGGTTAAGCGCAGGCTTTTTTTGAACCTCATAACATGAGGAAGAAAACGTTCGGTTATAATAGGAAAAGCATATTTGCGGCGCGGCTTGCCCGGCCTGATCTGCTGCTTCTTCATGATGGTGCTCCCTTCGCAAGAACGACCTTTTCCTTAGTATGGAAAAACGTGAGTGACGATATTCATGGAAGCGAGCAGAAAAGGTTGATTTTTCGCCCCGAACTACTATAATACATGGTGAACCATTGACGGAAAGAAGGGATTTATCGAAATGGAATTGTGGTATACAGAAAAACAAACCGAGAACTTCGGCATTACGGCGAAGATTACAAAAACGTATGTAAATGAACAAACTGAGTTTCAACAGCTCGATATGATCGAAACGGAAGAATTCGGCACAATGCTGGTTCTCGACGGCATGGTCATGACTACGGTTAAAGATGAGTTCGTGTATCACGAAATGGTAGCCCATCCGGTACTCTTCACGCATCCGAATCCGGAGCATGTGCTTGTAGTAGGCGGCGGCGACGGCGGCGTTATCCGTGAAATTATGAAGCATCCAAAAGTGAAGAAAGCCGTTCTCGTTGATATCGACGGCAAGGTTATCGAGTACTCGAAGAAATACCTGCCGACCATCGCAGGCGAACTGGACAACCCTCGCGTTGAAGTGCTCGTAAACGACGGCTTCATGCATATTCATGATCATAAAAATACTTACGATGTCATCATGGTTGACTCTACGGAGCCGGTTGGCCCAGCAGCTAACCTGTTCACGCGCGGTTTCTACCAAGGCATCTACGAAGCGCTGAAGGAAGACGGCATCTTCGTGGCTCAAACCGACAACCCTTGGTTCAAGGCCGACCTGATTCAAAGCGTAAACAAAGACGTGAAGGAAGTATTCCCGATCGTTCGCGTATACGGCGCTAACATCCCGACTTACCCAAGCGGCCTGTGGACCTTTACTATGGGCAGCAAGAAGTACGATCCGCTTGAAGTGGACGAAGCTTCCATCACTGAAATCCCGACGAAGTACTACACTCCGCGCCTTCACAAAGCGGCATTCGTTTTGCCTAAATTTGTTGAAGACCTCGTGAAGTAATATTAATAGTAACGTTTCATGCGAAGAGGCGACCTTCTCCCGCGGCTTTTAATAAGCTGCACGGATTAGGCGTCTCTTTTATTTTTAAGGCGCTGCTGGTGTAGAATACGTAATGAAGATTTTTGATGCAGGAGCTAAAAGGAGTGGACGGTATATGGAGCAAGATCAAGCGGAGCGCATCTATTCATTCCCGCCGGTCATTGACGAGCGGGCCCGCGTATTGGTGCTGGGTACGGCGCCAAGCGTGAAGTCGCTGGAGCACCGGCAGTTCTACGGTCATCCCCGCAATTATTTTTGGGGAATGGTGTATGGCTTGTTTGGCGCGGGAGTACCGGATGAGGATTATGGGAAGCGTCTTTCTTTTTTGCAGGATCATCATATGGCTGTGTTTGACGTGATTAAGTCCTGCGAACGGCCCGGCAGCCTTGACGTAAACATCAAAAACGAGGAGCCCAATGATCTGCCTGCATTGGCGGGCGAGTATCCGGAGCTGAAATGCTTTGCTTTTAATGGAAGCAAGGCGTACGATACGTTCCGCAAATATTACCGCGACCATCCGGCGCTTCAGCATCTCGCACTCTTGAAAATGCCTTCGACAAGTCCGATTCCCACGCAAAAGATGCGGAATCTCGAGGACCGGATCGAGGCTTGGAAGGCGATTCTTCCGTACCTGGAATTATCGGAATAGCGCCCAATCGTTGAAATTACGGGGCTTCCTGTATATAGTAGTAACATACGAGAAGACTGGAGATATAGGAGCTTTTGCGATGCAAGACAGAATGGCGGTTAAAATTACGCTGACTAGCACCCAGGATGGGGAGTCCGTCGTACATACGTATACAGGGGAATGGTTCCGCAAGGAACGATCGGTTTATATCCGGTACGAAGAGCCGGTGGAGGGAAGTGCTTCCCCAATTCGGACACTTGTGCGTTACCGGGAGGACGAGCTGTCGATCACGCGCCGGGGCGTCGTTGAATCGGAGCAGCTGTTTGTGCCCGGCGAAATGCGAAGAAACGGCTACTACCGCTCTCCCTTTACATCGTTTCAGATGGAGACGGCAACCGCATTTATTGAACTCAAGGGAGTGGACGGCGAGAAGCCGGCTTCCGCGGAACCGCCATGCGCGATTGAGTGGCAGTATGAACTATGGATGAATGAACATTTGTCGGGCCGGTTCCTTAACCGGCTCCATATACAGGAGGAGAAACAATGAGTACGAACGTGTTGGAGCAAATGTATGAGAAGGTGAAGGAGGCGATTGCGGACGCGGCGGTAGCAGGCGGTCTTGCGGCTCGCGAGGAGCTTCCTGCCTTTGTGCTGGAGGTACCGAAGGATAAGGCGCACGGCGACCTGGCGACAAACGCGGCTATGCAGCTTACCAAGCTGGCCAAGAAAAACCCGCGTCAAATTGCCGAGACGATTATCGCGAACCTGAACGGTGAGAAGTTCGGCATTCAATCGGCCGAGATTGCAGGCCCGGGCTTTATTAACTTCCGCATGGACAAAAGCTATTTATATTCCGTTGTCGGCGAGATTACGGCTGCGGGAGACGACTACGGGCGTACAAAAGAAGGATCCGGCCAACGCGTGGAAGTCGAATTCGTCAGCGCGAATCCGACAGGCAATCTTCACCTCGGCCATGCTCGCGGCGCAGCCGTAGGCGATGCGCTTTGCAACGTGCTGGACTTCGCAGGTTATGAAGTAACCCGCGAGTACTATATTAATGACGCGGGCAACCAAGTCAACAATCTGGCGCGCTCGATTGAAGCACGTTACCGCCAAGCTCTTGGTCAAGACGCGGAAATGCCGGAAGACGGCTACCATGGCGAGGACATCGTTGGTTTCGGCAAGCTGCTTGCGGAAGAGAAGGGCGACAGCCTTCTGTCCTTGTCCGATGAAGAGCGCTTCGCATTCTTCCGCCAATTCGGTCTGGAAAAAGAACTCGACAAAATCAAACGCGACCTTGGACTCTTCCGCGTCAACTTCGATATCTGGTACAGCGAAACTTCGCTGTATGAGAGCGGCCAAGTGGAAACGGCACTCGAGGCACTGAAGGCAAAAGGCCAGGTGTACGAAGAAGAAGGCGCTACGTGGCTGTCGACTATGCCTTACGGCGACGACAAGAACCGCGTTCTTGTGAAAAATGACGGTTCGTACACGTATTTGACGCCGGACATCGCGTATCACCAAGACAAATTCAGCCGCGGCTACGACAAAATGATCAACATCTGGGGAGCTGACCACCACGGCTACATTCCACGCGTGAAGGCTGCTATGGCTGCGCTTGGGAATGACCCTGACAAGCTGGTTGTATTGATCGCTCAGATGGTAAGCCTGTTCCAGGACGGCGAAAAAGTGAAAATGTCCAAGCGTACCGGCAAAGCCGTTACGATGCAGGATCTGATGGACGAAGTTGGCGTTGACGCCATTCGTTACTTCTTCACGATGCGCAGCATGGATTCGCATCTGGATTTCGATATGGACCTTGCGATCTCGACTTCGAACGAGAACCCGGTCTTCTACGTGCAATATGCGCATGCCCGCATTTGCAGCATCTTCCGCCAGGCGGAGGAGCAAAGCGTTGCTATCCTGCCTATCGGCGACATCGACTTCGGCAAGCTCTCGTCCGAAGCCGAATTCGATCTGCTTCGCAAGCTCGGCGAGCTGCCGCAGGAAGTGTCGGAAGCCGCGGCTCAATACGCGCCGCATCGCCTGATCCGCTATGTGTATGAACTGGCTTCGCAGTTCCACAGCTATTACAAAGCCGAGCGCGTCATTACCGAAGACGCGGCTCAAACCCAGGCGCGCATCGCTTTGCTCGGCGCTGTCCGCATCGTTATCGCCAACACGCTCCGTCTAGTTGGCGTATCGGCTCCGGAGCGTATGTAATCCGCTCGGTTAAACAAAAAGCAAAGCCGCCGGTTTACGCTGGCGGCTTTGCTGCGTTTTGGGAGCGGCGCTTCGTACCCGCTGTCTGCTGCAAGAGCGAGCAAGTCTTCGCTTATATGCAGCCGATCTCCATTCCGTGCGCCGGCGTTCCAATCTAGTGCGGCCATCCGAAGGTAACTTGCGCTGCCATAACCTTTGCTCACACGCAGTAACTATTGCACACGTTGTAAGGAGTACAGTAAATTTCGTTATTTGAGCATGCAAGCGCTTCGTACATCGCATTTAATGCAGTATATCAACTCTAAAGAGGCACTAATCGGCCATTTTAGCCCAATTATCATGTATTCGATACAACATAGCTCCCAATATTGGCCTAAACTCGGCCAATATCCTGCATTCAATACAGCGTAGCAATCGCTGTCGGCCTAAACGAAAAGAAACCGTTCCGGGGTACCCAGAACGGTTTCTTCTGTTTCTTTAATCAGGACCGATGAAAAGGGCAAGGACAATGTATCTCCCGGAAGAGCGAAGCGCTTGCCTTTGATGACTGAGAAATCTCGTTTACCAACGAGCACATTCAAATTTCTCAGCGTCAACAGCAACTGTAGGGAGATACATTGTTCGCCGCCAGATATTCAAAGGCAAAGTGTGTTTCTCTTTCTATCGGTCCGCCGCCCCCAGCATCTTCATCACATCAAGCTCCCCGGTATACCGGGGAGCCTTTGTGCTCCGAAGCGGCAGGTACGACTTTTTCAAGATCGCTTTAATCTCCGCGGGAGACAATCCCGGCTTATGAGCCAGCAGCAAAGCGATGGCCCCGCTGACATGGGAGGTAGCCATCGATGTCCCGCTCATCTCGTGATACTTGCCGCGGAGCCAAGCGGAAAAGATTTTGTCGCCGGGCGCGTAAATGTCAATAAACGTACCCCGGTTGCTGAACGGCGCGATGCGACGCAGCTTGTTTGTTGCCCCGACCGAGATCGTCTGCGGATATCTGGCCGGATAATCGACAGTCCGGCGTTTGCCGTCGTTGCCCGAAGACGCAACAACGATAACGCCGGCATTATAAGCGTTGTTTATCGCATTGAGGAGAGCTTTGCTGCGCGTCTTCATGCCAAAGCTCATGTTAATAATGTTGACCCGGTTGCGGACGCACCAATCGATGCCGAGAATAATGTCGGATACAAAGGCGCTGCCGTTATGGTCAAATGCTTTTACCGGGAGAATTTGTGCCCGCGGAGCAATGCCGATCATGCCTTGTACCTGGTTAGCGGCCGCAATGGTGCCCGCGATGTGCGTGCCGTGACCGTTGTCATCATGAGGCAGCATGCTGCGGTTGAGCAAGTTAATGCCACGCGACAACGATTGGCGGAGATCGGGATGGCTAAAGTCTACGCCGGTATCGATGACGCCGATTTTGATGCGGTGTCCGGTAGTCGTGCTCCAGGCAAGCGGTGCTTTGATTTGCTGTACGCCCCAGGGGATGCCTTTTTCCAGTGGCATGGTTTTTGCTGCGGTGTGAACGGTAATACGGCGGTCGTCCTCGATCCATACGCCACCGGAAAAGCCGGATAAAGTTGCTTCGACAGGGAGCTGACAAGATATTGCACGAATGATGCGCATTTGCTTAACCGGCTTCAGTTCCGGGGATGCTGTCGATGCTTCTGACCACTCCTGCAGAAACCGTCGATAGTCACCTTGCTGCTGAAATCGGATAATCCGATTTTTTGTCGTTTGGCCCGTGCAAGCCATCGTGTCCTTCAACCAATGGAGAAAAGCGGTGATGTCCAATTACGCGTCCCCTCCCGACGGACGATGCTGAACTATTGTATGAAGCAGGGAGAGCGGCCGCATGAGCAACTTGCCTTTTTTTAGATAATTAGGCGTGAAGCCGTGTCAAAATGACGTTCAGTACATAGGATGATGTAAGAGTTCTAACGACTCTTACGCTCCGGTCTCGCATTACACAATGCGTGCTCCGGATGGATACAGTCAAAGCGAAGGGACAGCCCTTCGCTTTTTTCTTTTTTGCAGGGAAGATTTGCATAGCCGGGAAGCAGCCCGGGGACGGCTTGCTTTTTTGAATAAAATAGGTTTTACTATACTTTGATAATGGTTATGATTACGAAAGTATGAAGATAGCAAGAGAGGATGTGTCCATATGAGCAGCGGCAATATTGCATTGAAGCTCGATCCTGAGCGGATAAAAGAAATGCCTATGGTCGACTTGGCGTTTGAATTGTTGAAATCGGCCAATACGCCTTATTACTACCGTGACCTGATGATGGAAATCGCGAAGGTTCGCGGCCTGTCTGCGGACGGAGTTAACCAAGTAATCGCTCAAGTATATACGGAGATTAATATTGACGGCCGTTTCGCCTGCGTTGGAAGCAATATGTGGGGATTGAAACGCTGGTATCCGGTTGAAAAGAACGAGGATCCGATCACGAACGCGAAGCGTCCTCGTATCATTAATGACGAAGATGATGATGAAGATCTGTTCGCGGATGAAGAAGATGATTCGTACACAGCGGATGAGGAAGATTACGATTCTTACGATGAAGATCGTGAATTCGGCGAAGCGGAAGCTGAAGAAGAAGTTGACGAAGAGGTTGGCATCGAAGACGAAGAACTCGAAGATGATGAGTCTGAAGAGGAAATCGACGCTGATGCTGAGCTTGACGATGAAGACTCCGAGGACGAAGATTTTGAAGACGATGAGGAAGAAGAAGACGATAAATAATCATCCTCAGGCTTGCCGTGTTTAAGCTTGACAGTCCGCATACGGGCAGAGTAAACTATTGCATGGGCTTTAAGATTCGGTTAACGTACCGCATAAGCAGCAATGGCTTACCTTCCCGTTTTTGAAGGATACAAGCCTCTGCGGATTTAGCATTTGCCGCGTTTTCCGGCAAGCTAAACGTTATAATAATATGCCAAATGAAAAGTGCCCCGTGAAGACGGGTGTCACTTTTTTTGTTTGTAGAAGCAAGTTCAGGAGCCTGATTTGTTCATCCATAAACTGGACAGAGGAATAGAGAGTCTGCTAATCCATGTTTATTGTACAAATGGGATAACCTAAACATAACCAGAGGAGCATGGAGGGTATTAGCAAAGTGACAAAATATATTTTTGTAACCGGGGGCGTCGTTTCATCGCTTGGCAAAGGGATTACTGCTGCATCACTCGGTCGTCTGCTTAAGAACAGAGGTTTGAAAGTAACGATTCAAAAGTTCGATCCTTATATCAACGTTGACCCGGGAACGATGAGCCCGTACCAGCATGGCGAAGTATTCGTAACAGACGACGGTGCGGAAACAGACCTTGACCTTGGGCATTATGAACGGTTTATTGATATTAACCTGACGAAGTACAGCAGCGTAACAACAGGCAAGATCTATTCGAACGTTATTTCCAAAGAACGTCGCGGCGAATATCTGGGCGGAACGGTTCAAGTTATCCCGCACATTACGAACGAAATTAAGGAGCGCGTATACCGCGCGGGCAAAGAAGCCGGCTCCGACGTTGTTATCACCGAAATCGGCGGTACCGTGGGCGATATCGAAAGCTTGCCTTTCCTTGAGGCGATCCGTCAAATTAAAAGCGACATCGGGCGCGACAACGTGATGTATATTCACGTAACGCTTATTCCATATATCAAAGCAGCGGGCGAAGTGAAAACTAAGCCAACGCAGCATAGCGTAAAAGAACTCCGCAGCATCGGCATCCAGCCTAACGTAATCGTATGCCGTACTGAGCATGCGCTGTCGGAGGACCTGAAACGCAAAATCGGTTTGTTCTGCGATATCGACGCTAACGCGGTTGTTGAATGCATCGATGCTTCGACCTTGTATGAAGTACCGCTGATGCTTCGCGAGCAAGGTCTCGACGATATCGTTGTGAACCATCTGAAGCTTACAACAAACCAGCCGGACATGACGCAATGGGAAGATCTTGTGAACCGCGTGAAATCGCTGCATAAAACAACGGAAATCGCCATTGTCGGTAAATACGTTGCGCTGCATGACGCTTACCTTTCCATTGTAGAAGCTCTGGGGCATGCAGGTTACGATGCGGACTCCGAAGTGAAGCTCCGTTGGGTGAACGCAGAAGAAATCGACGACGAGAATGTTTCGGAAATGCTTAAGGGCGTTCACGGTATTCTGGTACCCGGCGGCTTTGGCGATCGCGGTATTGAAGGCAAAGTATCGGCTATCCGTTATGCCCGCGAGCAGCAAATTCCGTTCTTCGGCATTTGCCTTGGCATGCAGGTTGCCGTTATCGAATACGCGCGCAGCGTAGCAGGCTTGTTCAATGCGAACAGCGCGGAGATCAATCCATCGACGCCTTATCCGGTTATCGACCTTCTGCCGGATCAGAAAGACATCGAGGATATGGGCGGCACTATGCGTCTTGGACTCTATCCTTGCAAATTGAAGCCGGGATCGCTTGCGGCTACTGAATACAACGACGAGCTTGTGTACGAGCGTCACCGTCACCGGTATGAATTCAACAATGAGTACCGTGAGCGCATTGAATCGGCGGGTCTTCGTATTTCCGGTACTTCGCCGGACGGCCGTCTGGTGGAAATGGTGGAGCTTCCTGAGCATCCATGGTTCCTCGCGGTTCAGTTCCATCCGGAATTCACATCTCGTCCGAACCGTCCGCAACCGCTCTTCCGCGGCTTTGTGCGTGCGGCATTGAAATACTCCGGACAGTAAGAACAGCTGTTCTGACATCCGATGTCTCCAATTTTTTTAATGGAAAAGCAGGATAATGTACCTCTCCGCGCGAATATATTAACGATTATGGAAGAGTTGACCAGTTGTAGGTCGAGTCGCGGGAGGTAAATATCTTGGAGAAGAAGAAGCTATTGATCGTTGATGATCAGAATGGCATCCGTGTGCTTCTGATGGAAGTGTTCAGCAGTGAAGGCTACAATACTTTCCAAGCTTCAAACGGTAGGTTGGCACTGGAAATTGTAAAAGCCGAGAATCCTGACCTCGTTCTGCTTGATATGAAGATTCCGGGGATGGACGGGCTTGAAATTTTAAAGCATGTGAAGGCAATCAACCGTGATATCAAAGTCATCATGATGACTGCATACGGCGAGCTTGACATGATCAAGGAAGCGACTGATCTGGGTGCCGTTATGCATTTCACGAAGCCGTTTGATATTGATGAGATGCGGATTGCGGTTAATATGCAGCTCCACGGCGGTAATTCCAATAACCGCTTTGCGGTAGGGTCCTAAGGGACCCTTTTTTTTATGAGAATTCCCTTCTTTGAGGATTAATTTGCGTGTCCAAAATTAAAGGTTTCTCACCAATTGCCTACTTCTGTAAGAGAAATACCATTCCCTGTCCCGATATGGTATAATGGCTCAGAATCAAAGGTCTAATAGTTATGTTAATCTTTTATTAATGATAAAATTGCGCTTCGCAAGGAAGCAAAACAAGCAAAGTGTACTAAATAGGAGTACGGGATAATGAGCCGCCCATCACGGCGAGCGTGTCAGTATGAGCTCGCGCCATATGGCGGTTTTCCTATGTTTCTTCTTACATTTCGGGAGGACTATATTTGATGGAGAAATTGATGATACGCGGTGGACGTCCGCTGCGGGGCACCGTCCAAATAAGCGGAGCAAAGAACAGTGCCGTCGCTCTGGTTCCGGCTGCCATATTGGCAGAATCAGAAGTGGTATTGGACAATTTGCCCCATTTGAGCGATGTTGTCGTATATAGTGAGATCCTGCAGGACCTCGGTGCTGTCGTAAGCTGGCAGGGCGATGTCATGAAGATTGATCCTTCGCGACTTGAATCGAAACCGATGCCTAATGGAAAAGTGAAGCTGCTGCGTGCTTCTTATTATTTGATGGGCGCTATGCTTGGACGCTTCGGGGAAGCGATTATCGGATTGCCGGGCGGCTGTAATTTCGAACCAAGACCAATCGACCAGCATATTAAAGGCTTTGAAGCCTTAGGGGCTACCGTTACCAACGAACATGGCTCGATGCGGATTCACGCCAAAGAGCTGCGCGGAGCAAAAATTTATCTCGACGTCGTCAGCGTTGGCGCGACCATTAATATAATGCTTGCGGCCTCTCGGGCCAAGGGCTCCACGATTATCGAAAATGCGGCAAAAGAGCCTGAGATTATAGATGTAGCAACGCTTCTGAATGCGATGGGCGCACGGATTAAGGGTGCTGGTACGGAGACGATCCGGATTGAAGGGGTAGACAGCATGCATGGCTGCCGTCATTCGATTATTCCGGACCGGATTCAGGCAGGTACTTACATGATCGCAGCCGCTGCAACACGCGGTGATGTTACCATCGATAACGTCATTCCGAAGCATATGGAAGCTATGACGGCGAAGCTTGAAGAAATGGGCGTAACCGTTCAGGAAATGGACGAGTCTATCCGTATTATCGGTGCACCGGAGTATACGGCCGTTGACGTGAAGGCTCTGGTCTACCCGGGCTTTGCAACGGATCTTCAGTCGCCGATGACGACGCTGCTTGCTCAAGCCAAGGGAGTAAGCATCTTGAGCGACTATGTCTACAGCAACCGTTTCAAGCATGTACCGGAGTTAAACCGGATGGGCGCGAATATCCGAGTGGAGGGCCGTTCAGCGATTATTGAAGGCGGGGAGCTGTTTGCGGCAAAGGTAAAAGCTGCGGATCTGCGGGCAGGTGCCGCGCTTGTGATCGCGGGTCTTACCGTCAAAGAAGGAATTACGGAGATCACTGGCGTAGAATATATTGACCGCGGTTATGACAATCTCGTTGATAACTTGCGCAGACTTGGCGCGGATGTATGGCGGGAGACGGAATAATTATAATTTTAACGAAATGTAACACCCGATTTGACGTCTTTCTAGGAGATTGGACGAATAGAATTCGTCAAATCGGGTATATAATGATAGCTAAAACTGAATACAAAGTGGTGAGAATATGACAGATCTTCAGATCTCCGATCTCGAAGAAATGAAGCTGACCGAATTGTACAAATTGGCGAAGCAGTATCAAATACCGTACTACGGCCAGCTGAAGAAGAAGGAATTAATATTTGCAATATTACGGGCACAAGCGGAAAAAAGCGGCCTCATGTTTATGCAGGGTGTACTTGAAACGTTACCGGAAGGCTTTGGCTTTCTACGGCCAATCAACTATTTGCCTAGCAAAGAGGATATTTATATCTCTGCTTCCCAGATTCGAAAGTTCGACCTTCGTACCGGCGACCTTGTATCAGGCAAATGCCGGCTGCCGAAAGACTCTGAGAAATACTTTGGCCTCCTCCAGGTAAACGCCGTAAACGG
Organism: Paenibacillus sp. JDR-2; assembly: GCF_000023585.1. Taxonomy (NCBI): domain Bacteria; kingdom Bacillati; phylum Bacillota; class Bacilli; order Caryophanales; family Paenibacillaceae; genus Paenibacillus; species Paenibacillus sp. JDR-2. Next base: position 151,403 of record NC_012914.1, read on the forward strand.
CACCGATCCTGCACAAGCGGCCGAAAGACTTCATTTTCCCGCTCTAACTCCTCTTTATCCACAGAAAAAGCTCGTGCTGGAGACGGCATCTTCCAAACTTTCTACGCGAATTATGGATTTACTTGCGCCTGTTGGCCTTGGTCAACGCGGCCTGATTGTGGCGCCGCCTAAAGCGGGTAAAACCTTACTGCTCAAAGAAATAGCGAACAGTATTTCGACGAATCATCCGGATATCGAGTTGTTTGTGCTGCTTATTGATGAACGCCCCGAGGAAGTAACGGATATGCAACGTTCCGTGAAGGGCGAAGTTATTGCTTCGACGTTTGATGAAGTGCCTGAGAATCATATAAAGGTAGCCGAGCTTGTGCTTGAGCGAGCATTGCGGCTGGTCGAACATAAGAAAGACGTTGTTATTTTGCTCGACAGTATTACCCGCCTTGCCCGTGCTTACAACCTGGTTGTGCCGCCATCCGGACGAACGCTTAGCGGCGGTATTGATCCGGCAGCTTTCCATCGTCCGAAGCGTTTCTTCGGCGCGGCCCGGAATGTGGAAGAAGGCGGCAGTCTGACTATCCTCGCGACGGCGCTTATCGAGACCGGCTCGCGTATGGATGATATCATTTATGAAGAATTTAAAGGTACGGGCAATATGGAGCTGCATCTTGACCGCAAGCTTGCAGAACGCCGTATTTTTCCGGCGCTCGATATCCGCAGATCGGGTACGCGCCGCGAAGAAATGCTTTTATCGAAAGAAGAATTGGATAAATTATGGGTTGTGCGCCGCAATATGACCGATACGCCTGACTTCGTCGACGGCTTCCTGAAGAAGCTCGCCGATTCGAAGACGAATGAGGAATTCCTGATGTCGCTTGACACATCGGAAGAAAAACCCGCCCCGCAGCAGCGGACAAGCACAGGTACGGGACTCAAAAGCAGCGCAGCAACCGGAAGGCGACCAGCACCGCGCACGACGCACGGCTCCTAGTGCCGCCGGAAGGAGGACATCAAGATGAATCTCGTATACGCGGATGAGAAAGGCAATGTTTTTGATCATCCTGACTATATTGCGCTTGGGCGCAGCGGCGATATGATCGTCGAATTAATGGAAGAAGAGCTGATCCCTCTGCCAAGGGGAGCTACGCTTGTAGGGCTGCCGCATACCCGTCCGGTCTTTATGGATCCGGATACCGGCGATATGAAAATGCTCTCCGGCAGCTATCAGGCCGTAGGCGCTTTGCTGCCGCAGGGCTATACGCGTCTGGCACTGCCAAGCTATGTGAAGACCGATAAGAATGAGAAGTTTCCGCTCTTTGGCTACACCTCTGTTGTTTGGAAGGACGGCGGTTTCTATGTAGCGGCGGAGCAAAGCGATGATCCGTACAAATGGGATCCGCTTAACTGTGACCGTGGAGATGTCCGCAAAGGGGTAGAGCAGCTGACTGCCAAATATCCGGAGAACAGGCTGTACAAGCATTTGTCGCACTGTGCGCTTGGTTATGAATGCCTGACTTCTTCCAATACGTTCCTGCAGCGCTGGGAGGGTGGCGTGCCTGTTTCCTACTCTTGTAACGCGGGATGCTTCGGATGTATTTCGGAGCAGCCGGATGACAGCGGGTTTGTTGCGCCTCAGACGCGGATGAACTTCAAGCCTACGGTGGATGAGATCGTAGAAGTGATGCTGGAGCATCTGAAAACGCCGGAGTCGATTATCAGCTTTGGCCAAGGCTGCGAAGGGGAGCCTTCAACGCAGGCCAAAATCATCGTGGAAGCGATGAAGATCGTCAGAAGCCAAACAAACCAAGGCTATATTAATATCAATACGAACGCGGGACTTACTGACTTCATGCGCGCGATTGTCGACGCGGGTCTTGACCTGATGCGCGTCAGCACGATCAGCGCTATTGATGAGCATTACAATGCTTACTACAAGCCGCGTGCTTATACGCTTGCCAATGTAGAGAAATCCTTGAAGTATGCGACCGATAAAGGGGTATATACATCCATCAACTACCTGATCTTCCCCGGGGTGACCGACCGTGAGGAAGAGATCGAGGCGATGATCGGATTTGCGAAGCGGACCGGACTTAAACTTATTCAAATGCGCAACCTGAATATTGATCCGGAGAGCTATCTGCAGCTGATTCCTCCCGCCAAAGGCGAGATTTACGGGATGAAGCAGATGCTTGAAATCTTCCGTGAAGAACTGCCTGATGTCGTTATCGGCTCGTACACGCATCTTCCGCCGGCAGCTGCACGCAAGTAGCTGGCAAAACATCGGCATTGCATGCTTGTAGTCGTCGTGCTATAATCCGTGTTGTGTGATTTATAACTCTGGACCCGCATGTGGTTCAGGGCAGAAAGAGGTGAACGAGATGAAACAAGGTATTCATCCGACATACCACGTATCCAACATCACTTGCGCTTGCGGTAACACGTTCGAGACTGGTTCGATTAAATCGAATCTTCGCGTAGAGGTTTGTTCCGCATGTCACCCGTTCTTCACGGGTAAGCAAAAGTTCTTGGATGCAGGCGGTCGCGTCGATCGTTTCAAAAAGAAATACGGCATTTAATCTCATCTGCCGCTTAATTTGGCAGAATAAGAAAACCTCCCTTAGCCATCCTATGGTTAAAGGGAGGTTTTTTGATTGCTTACCAAAAAGATGCTGCGCCGCAAGCTGCGCTTAATATTTATGGGATTTGCTATACCTGCTTTGGTCTTTGCTAGTTTGACAGGCTGTGCTGCCGACGGGGTGAACAATGGTCACCGGACGAATGACGGCAAGGTGGAGACCTATGGCCATGACGGATATATGGGTTATTCCAATAGCAACCCGAACCTGCCTAATAATAAGACATTCCTTAATTACGAGACGGACAGGAAGCTTATTAATCAGGTATTGCAGCCGATCGACGGGATTAAAAGCAGCCGTGTCGCGTTTAACGGCGGGGATCTTACCGTTCATATCAAGGCCGCTTCCAATCTGTCGGATGCCCAGGTTGAGGCGCTGCGGGCAAAGACGGAACAGGCTGTGCAGCTCAACATGCCGCGCTACCATGTCAAAGTGAAAGCATCCCGGTAATTCTTGCTGCCATTATCCTACGGTTGCGCTTTGCGTGTGGATGGGCTATACTTAGTTTTGCCGTGCTAGATGGGGAGTTAGCGGTGCCCTGTAACTCGCAATCCGCTTTAGCGAGGTTGAATTCCTGCTTTAGGTTATGTGATGCAGGGTTTGGCGCTTGCAATCAGTGTTGACGGTTGGGTCCTCCGCAATGGACGCTTGTGAACCTGGTCAGGTCCGGAAGGAAGCAGCCATAAGCAAGTTTGTTCATGTGCCGGGGGAGTGCCTGACCCGAGCTGAGACGCAAGAGTGCCGCCTGGATCGCATGTTATCGAGGGCAGGTGCACGGTTCATCATTTTCATAGTTTAAGTGTAGGAACACCAGCGATGGGGATCTGTTTTGAAGAAGCAGATGCCAGAAATGCGGGTGTTTTTGTTTTGCTTATAGACATCATGATGTATAATAGAGAACAAGAATGAGCAAGCCGAAGGGAACGTAAACGCGTGAGTCATATTGCATTATATCGTGCCTGGCGTCCGCAGACGTTCCAGGATATGGTTGGACAACGGCATATTATACAAACGTTGCAAAATGCGATTCGAGAGGATCGTGTTTCGCACGCCTATTTATTTAATGGTCCTCGGGGAACGGGGAAAACAACGGCGGCAAAGGTATTGGCGAAAGCGGTTAACTGTGAACGGGGCCCTGCGGAAGAGCCTTGTAACGAATGTGATGCATGCCGCGGCATAACAGCCGGTCATATTATGGACGTTATCGAGATTGATGCGGCGTCCAACCGGGGTATTGACGAAATACGGGACATTCGCGATAAAGTCCGTTATGCCCCGTCTGAAGTTCGATATAAAGTGTATATTATTGATGAAGTCCATATGCTGACCTCCGAAGCATTTAATGCGCTCTTGAAGACGTTAGAGGAGCCGCCTGGGCATGTTATCTTTATTCTGGCGACCACGGAGCCGCATAAGCTTCCGGCTACGATTATCTCGCGGTGTCAAAGGTTCGACTTCAGGCAAGTCTCGCTGGAAGAGCAATCGGAGCGGTTGTTTGAGATTTGCCGGGATGAAGGCATTGAGGCGGAAGAGGATGCGATCGCATATATTGCCCGTCTGTCCGAGGGCGGGATGCGCGATGCGATAAGCTTGCTTGAGCAGGTTGCTGCTTTTGGGGGATCGAGAATTACCCTGGACGGTGCGGTGGATGTAACGGGAGGCATGGCCGCGGATCAGTTCTATGCGCTGGCAGAGGCAATCCGGGACCGTAATGTCGCCGCAATCATGCCGCTCGTGGAAGGGTTGACGCAAGCCGGGAAAAGCGCGGACAAATGCATGGAGAATCTGATTTTCTATTTCCGTGATCTGCTTGTGTTAAAGCTAGCCCCGCAAGGTGCTGTAACGGAGCGGGTAGTTGACGCTGAACGGTTCCGCGGAATGGCCGATGCTTTCAGCTCCGAGCGGTTATTTAAGATGATTGATACGCTTAATACCTATCAATCGGATATGAAGCATGCTTCGCAGCCGCAGACGCTGTTTGAAGTAGCCTTGATGAAAATCTGCACGATAGGTAACGAGAGTGCCGGGGGGACGGGAAGCGGCGGCGGTGCCGCGACGTCCTCCCCGCCAGCCGCATCGGCTGAAGTACAGCGTCTTCGTCAACAGGTAGAGATCCTTGAACGCAAGCTGGAGCAGCTTATACAAAATGGAGGAGCTGCCGGTTCCGGAGCGGGTGATGGCGGTGCGGTCCGACAGCCTGCCAGCCAGTCCCGCCGCCCCGGCTTTGGCGGTGGCGGTGCTGCGGTCAGCCGGTCAACCGTGAAGCTTGATCCGTTTGTCGCTGCAGCCGGCAGTCCGGGTACCGGGCAAGTTCGGATGAAGTGGAACGAAGTGCTCCACCGGGTGAAGGAAGCGAGAATAACCGTACATGCTTGGTTGGTTGACGGGGAGCCGGTAGCCGCAACGGATTCCACGATTCTTGTTGCCTTCAAGAACACGATGCACCGGGAGACAACGGAACGGCCGGCACACCGGGAGATTATCGAACGGGTAATGCAGGACGTATTCGGCAATCCGTTCAAGCTTGCAACGTGCATGCTGAAGGAATGGCAGAATGCGGCCAGCCGCTCGGGCGAGCAGGAAGGCGAAACGCTGGAATTACAGCCGGATGCGATTGACACCGGGGAGGAGCAGCGTCCACAATGGGTAGAGGAAGCTGTTAAGCTTTTTGGTGAAGACTTAGTTGTAATTAAAGAAGATAATTAACTATTACGATGAGGTGATAAGTCATGAATAACATGAACCAAATGATGAAGCAAGTGAAGAAAATGCAAGAGCAAATGATGAAAGCCCAAGAAGAGCTTGTAAACAAAACGGTTGAAGGTACGGCTGGCGGCGGCGTTGTAACCGTGGTAGCGAACGGCCACAAGAAAATCATTAGCATCGCGATCAAACCTGAAGCGGTAGATCCGGATGATGTTGAAATGCTGCAAGACCTTGTTTTGACGGCCGTTAATGACGTACTGGCAAAAGTAGACGAAATTGCGAACCAAGATATGGGCAAATTCACTGGCGGCATGAAAATTCCTGGCTTGTTCTAAGGCGAATTGCTGTCTATATAACATATAAAAGCTATACGTACGCTGACGCCGCCGAAAGGGCGGCGTCAGCCGTTTAAGCTGAAGGCTTGAAAGGGGCTGCGCGTTTTGTTTTATCCCGAACCGATAGCGAAGCTTATTGATGCCTTTACGCGGCTTCCGGGCGTTGGACCGAAGACAGCCGCACGATTGGCTTTTCATGTGCTTCGTATGAAAGAAGATGATGTCATCGATTTCGCTAAGGCGCTTGTCAGCGTTAAGCGGAATCTGACGTACTGCTCCGTCTGCTGCAATATTACCGATACCGATCCATGCCGGATTTGCCAGGATAAAACGCGCGATAACTCCGTTATTTGTGTGGTTCAGGAATCGAAGGATCTTGTGGCCATGGAACGGACGAAGGAATTTCAAGGATTTTACCACGTGCTTC
>NC_012914.1:162500-205000 GCF_000023585.1 Paenibacillus sp. JDR-2
GCGGAAGAACTCTCGTTAAGGAACTCGGCAAAATGACCCCGTAACTTCGGGAGAAGGGGTGCCTCGGTAGGGTGAATAGCCCGAGGGGGCCGCAGTGAAAAGGCCCAAGCGACTGTTTAGCAAAAACACAGGTCTGTGCGAAGCCGTAAGGCGAAGTATACGGGCTGACGCCTGCCCGGTGCTGGAAGGTTAAGGGGAGCGGTTAGGGGTAACCCGAAGCTGTGAACCGAAGCCCCAGTAAACGGCGGCCGTAACTATAACGGTCCTAAGGTAGCGAAATTCCTTGTCAGGTAAATTCTGACCCGCACGAATGGCGTAACGACTTGGGCGCTGTCTCAACGAGAGATCCGGTGAAATTTTAATACCTGTGAAGATGCAGGTTACCCGCGACAAGACGGAAAGACCCCATGGAGCTTTACTGCAGCTTGATATTGGACTTTGGTACGATCTGTACAGGATAGGTGGGAGCCTGAGAAGCATGAGCGCCAGCTTGTGTGGAGGCGACGTTGGGATACCACCCTGATCGTATCGGAGTTCTAACCTGGAACCATGAAACTGGTTCGGGGACCGTGTCAGGTGGGCAGTTTGACTGGGGCGGTCGCCTCCTAAAATGTAACGGAGGCGCCCAAAGGTTCCCTCAGAATGGTTGGAAATCATTCGGAGAGTGCAAAGGCATAAGGGAGCTTGACTGCGAGACCAACAAGTCGAGCAGGGACGAAAGTCGGGCTTAGTGATCCGGTGGTACCGAATGGAAGGGCCATCGCTCAACGGATAAAAGCTACCCTGGGGATAACAGGCTTATCTCCCCCAAGAGTCCACATCGACGGGGAGGTTTGGCACCTCGATGTCGGCTCATCGCATCCTGGGGCTGAAGTAGGTCCCAAGGGTTGGGCTGTTCGCCCATTAAAGCGGTACGCGAGCTGGGTTCAGAACGTCGTGAGACAGTTCGGTCCCTATCTGTCGCGGGCGCAGGAAATTTGAGAGGAGCTGTCCTTAGTACGAGAGGACCGGGATGGACGTACCGCTGGTGTACCAGTTGTTCCGCCAGGAGCACCGCTGGGTAGCCAAGTACGGACGGGATAAGCGCTGAAAGCATCTAAGCGTGAAGCCCCCCTCAAGATGAGATTTCCCAATTAGTAAGACCCCTTGAAGACGACGAGGTTGATAGGTTCGGGGTGGAAGCACAGCAATGTGTGGAGCTGACGAATACTAATCGGTCGAGGGCTTATCCTAAAGACTTAAGGAATTCAAACTTTCGCATCCAGTTTTCAAGGCGCAAGCTTTGATCTTACAGTACTCCCACGGACTGTAAATGACACTAGTGGGACAAGCGTGGCGGTGTAGCTCAGCTGGCTAGAGCGTACGGTTCATACCCGTGAGGTCGGGGGTTCGATCCCCTTCGCCGCTACCATATATCAGGAGGCTTAGCTCAGCTGGGAGAGCATCTGCCTTACAAGCAGAGGGTCGGGGGTTCGATCCCCTCAGCCTCCACCATATATGTTTTTGCAATAATTCATGGAGCTGTGGTGTAGAGGCCTAACATGCCTGCCTGTCACGCAGGAGACCGCGGGTTCGAATCCCGTCAGCTCCGCCATTTTTTTTGTCCATAAGGCAAGGCTCGGTAGCTCAGTTGGTAGAGCAGAGGACTGAAAATCCTCGTGTCGGCGGTTCGATTCCGTCCCGAGCCACCATTTGCTTTTGGAGGGTTAGCGAAGTGGCCAAACGCGGGAGACTGTAAATCTCTTCCTAACGGTTCGGTGGTTCGAATCCATCACCCTCCACCATTTCTCATTTATGAGAGCCATTAGCTCAGTTGGTAGAGCACCTGACTTTTAATCAGGGTGTCGAAGGTTCGAGTCCTTCATGGCTCACCATTTACTCAAACGTTCAACCCGCAGACCGAAGTCTACGGGTTTTTTTGATGCTTGTATATTTAAATAAAGAAAAGCCTGAAGGATCATGATTCCTCAGGCTTATTTTTCGTTACTTATTTGATTTTACGAATACGAAGTTCTTCAACAATCTCGGCCACGGAAGCATCCAGGCGTTGTTTAAGCTCTTCATTCAGTTCAAACTGCGATTCGCCAACGCCGGCATCAATACGGGCGATCTGCGAGTCAATGGCATAAACGCCGCTGCCGAAATGCTTGGCATTAAGAGATGAAAGAACTGGCTTAAGCGCATAGTCGATCGAGAGCAAGTGAGCAATAGTTCCACCGATGAACAGAGGAGTAACGAATTTATCGGTAAGTCCTTTTTGCGGGAGCAGGTCCAAGAAGGTCTTGAGTACGCCGGTGAAGGATGCTTTGTACACCGGGCTTGCAATGATAACAACATCTGCAGCCTCAACAATGGCAGCTGCTTCAACAATGGCAGGGCTATCAAACCGTGCATGGATAAGGTCCTCAGCCGGGAGAGATGCGACAGTAATATGGTTGAAGGAGATGCCTTTTTCCGATAGCTGCGATTCAACATATTGCGTAATACCTGCTAGACGGGATCCGGGATTAGGGCTGCCGGACAAAATAACAACTTGAGACATCATATCCACTCCTTAATTATATTAATTCCGATATGTAAACTATGGATTAATCCTAACATGAGAATTTCCAGTCGTCAAACACATTATAACGCTGCCGGGAAAGATTTTAATCATTTTTTTCCTCATGGTAGGGAACAATGTTGAAAGCTATAACAATTGATGTGACAGACGAAGGGGAACATTCCAATGACGTACTGGCTGGCTGTGGGTATGAGCGCTGTTCTGACGATTGTATTTGTACCCGTTATGCAAAAGATAGCACTTAAATACGGAATTGTAGATCGGCCAAACTGGCGTAAAATTCATAATCGCCCTATACCTCTAATGGGCGGAGCCGCATTGTATGTGGCATGCGTGGCTACGATTATTGCTTTTCAGGGTATAACGCCACTGAGTTTAAGCATTATGGTCGGCGGGGCACTGCTTGTATGTATCGGACTTATGGACGATGCCTCCAAGTCGAAAGGAAGGGATTTTCCGATCTGGCCTAGGGTCGTTATTTATTTGGGCGTTTCGATGATTCCGCTGTTTTTCGGCATACATATGGACGGCATCATGAATCCGGCTAATGGCCATTTTGTCGGCTTCCCGGTCTGGTTCGATGCGCTTGGCACGATCATTTGGATATTTGCCCTTATTAATATGATCAATTTCATTGATGGGGTAGATGGACTTGCCTCCGGAGTATGCACGCTTTCCTCCATGACTTTGTTTGTTACCGCCCTCATTAAAGGACAAGGGGACATAGGTGTAACAGCTATCATTATCGGTGGCGCCTGTATCGGCTTCCTGATCTATAACTTCCATCCCGCGAGGATTTTTATGGGGGATGCCGGAGCAACGTTCCTGGGCTATACTCTCGCCGTAATTGCAATCGATGGCGCATTTAAAAAGGCGACCTTTATTACGATTCTCGTTCCGTTGCTTGCTTTAGGCCTGCCTATTTTGGACACGGTAATCGTAATGCTCCGCAGGCTCGCTACCGGTAAGGGGCTGCATCAGGCAGATAAGCTCCATACCCACCATGCCTTGATGCGCTGGGGGCTGACACAGGTGCAGACCGTCTCCTTTATGTATTTGATTGCGGCGCTCTTCTCCTTGCTCTCGATCCTGCTGCTCGTAATGAAAGGCTGAACCAAGCAGCGGTTTTATGTTACAATGACGAAAAATAAAGCGTCATTCTTGGAGCTGGAGATTGGAGTAATGTAAAATGAGCACGACAGATTGGTTAAACCCGCTGCAGCACATTTTGAACTGTCAGGTTCGGTTCATTACGTTCTCATTATCGGATTGGAAGGGCCTTGTGCAGCAAGCAGATACAAGCTGGGCTTACGACGATAACCGCGATAAGATTTCGGAGGGAAATCGCGCAGCGAATAACGGGAGGACATGGATTGTTGTAAAAGTGTCGGGCAATGTGGTGGAAACACTCGAAATCGACGGGGAACTGAAGCAGGCGGAGGCGGAGTTAATTACTTGGACCCTGCAATGGAATCAGGCTCAGCAGCAGTCTCCAAAGCCGAGTACCCTCTCCGAGAGCGAGTCATTCGCCTTAAAGCTTAGCGAGTGGATTCAGCAGCAGCTTGAATCGGAGGAACCTTCTTATTCCATTCCCGACCATCTGACGGCCGGCGGCAAGCTGTTCGCAGAGATGATTCCTTTCCTATTAGTAACGGAATACACAAACGGCAAGCAGGCATCCTATCCGGAGCTTGAGAAGCTTCTGCGCTCATTCCTTGCCGAGGATATTCTGCTTATCCCGTTAAAGAATCAAGAATGGCTGATTTGGGGACCTGTCTCCCTGTTAAAAGAAGCCGACAGCGAATTTATGGATGATGAAGACGAGGAAACGGTTGAGGACAGTTTGACTTCCATCTGTCATGGCTTGCATGAGATGCTGGCGAGTGAATGGATCGGCGAATGCCATCTTGCCGTCGCTCATCCGGTATGTCCGGCCAAAGGAATTGTGGAGACGACCGTACTGCTTCGGGAGACGATTAACCTTGGCCGCAAGTTCCATGTAGGGACAAGCATTCATCTACCGTGGATGCTGCAGCTGGAGAGACTGCTTAACGCTATTCCGGAAGTTCAGCGCTCAAGATATCTGGAGCACGCGCTTAAACGCACGGAACTTTTTGTTGAAGCCGAGATGCTTGCAACTCTGGAGACGTTTTTCTCGCTTGACTGCAATGTGAGCGAAACCGCAAAGAAACTTTATATTCACCGGAATACGTTATTATATCGTTTAGATAAGTTGAAACAGGAAACCGGATTGGATGTCCGTCAGTTCCGAGATGCTGTTTTAGTCAAAATAATTTTACTATTGTACAAAGTTACGAAAAGGAATTAGTTTTTTTGTAAAGTATGTGCATAGTCACAAACGGGCCTGTGAGATAAGATATACCCATAAGAAATTTTCTTTTAGGGGGACATTCAAATGGCAGGCGTACGTTTAGAAGGCATTTACAAAAAATACCCGGGTTCCGACAAAGCTTCGGTAACTGATGTTAACCTTGACATTAAGGACAAAGAGTTTTTGGTACTGGTAGGACCTTCCGGCTGTGGTAAATCGACAACTCTTCGTATGATCGCAGGTCTTGAAGAAATCTCCGAAGGTAAGCTGTACATCGGCGACCGCGTCGTAAACGACGTAGCACCGAAAGACCGCGACATCGCGATGGTATTCCAATCCTACGCGTTGTATCCGCACATGAACGTTTATCAAAACATGGCGTTCGGTCTTAAACTTCGTAAATTCAAAAAAGCAGACATCGACAAACGCGTTCGTGAAGCTGCTAAAATTCTTGATATCGAGCATTTGCTGGATCGTAAACCAAAAGCTCTCTCCGGCGGTCAACGTCAACGTGTAGCTTTGGGACGCGCTATCGTTCGTGAACCACAAGTATTCTTGATGGACGAACCACTCTCCAACTTGGACGCTAAACTTCGCGGTCAAATGCGTGCTGAGATCAGCAAGCTGACTAAACGTCTTGAAACAACTACAATCTATGTAACGCATGACCAGATCGAAGCAATGACAATGGGTGACCGTATCGTTGTTATGAAAGACGGTTTCATTCAACAAACAGCTTCTCCTGAAGAGCTGTACAACCACCCTGTAAACATCTTCGTAGCTGGCTTCATCGGCGCTCCTTCGATGAACTTCATCACAGGTACGCTGACTGATCAAGGCGGTACACTGAAATTCAAAACAACTGGCGTTGACGTTGTTGTGCCTGAAGGCAAAGCAGCTACTCTTCGTTCCAAAGGTTATATCGGCAAAGAAGTAGTCTTGGGCATTCGTCCAGAAGATCTTCACGAAGAGCCAGTGTTCCTGGAAGCTTCCGCTAACACAATCGTTAATGCTAACGTTGAGGTAGCTGAAAACCTGGGTCACGAAATGTACCTGTACCTGAACGGTATCGGTTCCGACACAGTAATCGCTCGCGTTGACGGTCGTTCGACACTGCGTGACGGTTCCAGCGTTAAGCTTGCTCTGGACATGAACAAAGTTCATATGTTCGACAAAGAGTCCGAGCTGAACATTTTCGAGAACTAATTCTTAACACTTACAACAAGGCTGTCTCCCTTTTGGGGGGCAGCCTTTTTTACCTCTATTGGGACTGTTCATTATAGGACAGCCCAATAGAGGTTTTTTACATTGTTCGAAAATAAAAAACCGAAATAGCCGTTCACGCGTCTAATACATAACGAAAAGCGAGGAATGTAATCGGGAGGGACTATGGACAGAGATGAGTATGCGGCGGCAGCTATAAAAGGGGACGACGATGCGCTTATTGCGCGTATTCAGATGGATCAGAACCGCCTCTATGGTATTGCTTATTCTTATATGCGTAATGAGACCGATGCACTCGAGGCCATCCAGGAAACCACCGTCCGGGTATGGAACAAACGCCGTTCCTTACGGGACCCAAAGGTTTTTACGACCTGGGTTACAAGGATTCTTATCCGAGTGTGTCTCGATGAGCGTAAAAAGCAGCTTCGAGAGCGCCCTCTACGCAACGAGCTTTTGGAAAGAGATGCTCAAACTGCTAACGAGCATGGTATTGATCGAATGGATATGGCTGTTCAGTTGAAAAAGCTGCCTTCCAAATACCGAATGGTCATTGTGCTGAAGTACTACCGGGATATGACGATTACGGAGATTGCCGAATTGCTGGAGAAGCCGGACGGAACGATTCGGACATGGCTTCATCAAGCGCTGAAGCAATTAAGGACGAATAACACATACGGAAAGGAGGGGATGAAGGTTGAGTGGGAATAAGCCGGAGCTTGAACAGGGGTTGGATCCGTTTTTACGGGAGGATAAGGCGAGGGTGCAACGGATATTGGAATACGCTTCGGACGAATCCTTTGCTGCGGCGGTTAGAATAGGCGTGCAGCAAGGACGACAACAGCTAAAGCGAAGAAAAAGAAGCAGACTGACTCTGCAGATGGCGGCAGCGGCAGCCTGTGTATTGGTTCTTCTTACTGCTTGTATCCGGGTATCCCCTGCTTTTGCGGAGCTTGTGCGCGAGATACCGGGTTTGAATGGGGTAGTTGAGTTGATCAAAGGGGATTCCACGCTGACAAGCGCGATGAACCATGAATTTATTCAGCCGGTCAATCAATCACAAAGCAAGAATGGATATACCTTTAAGGTAGACGGCATTATGGCCGACCAGCAGCGGATTGTCATTTTTTATACAGCGGAGGGGCCCGAGGTTAGTAAAGGTGCTAATAGCACGGAATACAAAATCGCGGATGGTAATGGGGATCCATTAGAAGCTATGATTGGAAGCAATTATTACAGTATCGGAAAGACGGGGACGGAGCCGGATACTGCGAATCGTATCCATGACATGATTGACATTATGTTGGTTGACGGTGTTCCTGTGCCGAGTGAAATCCGGTTTAGCCTAAAGCTCGGCGGTGAATGGCATGAGGTAGATATTGCAGTGGATCGTAGCCGTTTTGAGCAATTAAAGGAAGATATCACTTTAAATAAAACCATCGATATAGGCGGGCAAAAATTCATCATTGAGAAAGCGCTTGTTACGCCATTACAAGCATCTGTAACGATTCGAAAAGTACCGGATTCACGGATGCGCGCCAATCATTTTATTCAATTAGCTCTCGTGGATGAGAAAGGGCGCCGTTGGGAGACAAAAGGCGGTTTCGGGATGCTGGACGAGGGTACAACAACGCTCACATTCCAGAGCAATTACTTTGAAAAGCCGCAGCATCTTCGCCTCGTAGCGGATGGACTGCTTCTATCACCAAAAGGACAGAAGTTTGTTATTAATACAGAAACGAGAGAAACATTGGAGACGCCGGATGACCGAATCCAATTGGCCAACGTACAGGTAACCGCGTCAGGGATCAAATTATCAATTGAAGCAAAGCGCTTGAGTGAGCCGGAACAGGGGTATGGTTATTGGCTGCTTAATTACAAGGCGTTATTTCATGATGCAACGGGAGCGGAGTTTATGCTAAAAGACAGTGATGGCATACAAAGCAGCTCAAGAGGTAATGCAGATGGCTCAGGAGGAACATACGAAGCTTACTACACTATTCCCGACAAACCGTATAAACAGCCGTTAACTTTTGAACTGTATCAATACCCGGGATATGTCGAACAACCCGTGAACGTGGTTATAAAATGACGAAAAGCGCTGAGCGACGGAGAAACGTTGCGTTCAGCGCTTTTTTCCTTTAGGATGAAGCTATTGGTAATGGATTACACCCTTCATATAACTTAATTGGGAACGCAAGTGAGGAGGCCGTTCGATGGCTAAGAAAGTAAAAGTATCGGAGCTAGTACAACATTTCTCTATGGAGATCGTATCAGGCGAAGACGGCTTGAAGCGTTCTATTCTGGTTGACGATCTGTATCGCCCGGGTCTGGAGATGGCAGGATATTTCGATTATCATCCGCATGAGCGGGTGCAGCTGCTCGGCAAGACGGAGCTTACCTTCCTCAGCACGTTGACAAGCGAAGAGCGCAGAAGCCGTTTTGAACAGCTGTGTCACGAGAGTACGCCATGTATTATTCTGACTCGCGGTCTTGAGGCGCCGGATGAGTTGGTCGAGTACTCCAACATGACCCAAATCGCAGTGCTTCGCAGTAATGTGGCGACAACTATTCTGCAAAGCCGGATTACGGACTTTCTGGAGAAAAAACTTGCTCCAACCGCAACGATTCATGGCGTTTTGGTAGATGTATATGGCGTAGGCATGCTTATTACGGGCGGAAGCGGCATCGGTAAAAGCGAAACTGCGCTTGAGCTGGTTAAACGCGGCCATCGCCTTGTAGCCGATGACGCGGTAGAAATTCGCCAGACATCCGATGGGCAGCTGTTCGGCAGCGCGCCTGAACTGATTCGCCATCTGCTTGAGATTCGGGGCTTAGGTATCATCAACGTGATGACGCTGTTTGGTGCCGGTGCGGTGCGGACAAGTAAGCGGATTACGCTTGTTATCAAGCTTGAGAACTGGCAGCAGGACAAACAGTATGACCGTCTTGGCCTGGATGAAGAGAAGACAAGAATCATTGATACGGATGTGCCTCTGGTAACCGTACCGGTTCGCCCTGGCCGAAATCTGGCTGTCATCATCGAGGTTGCGGCCATGAACTTCCGTCTGAAGCGGATGGGTTATAACGCCGCTCTGCAATTCACGAATAAGCTGACCGAGACGATCGCCGAAGATACGGATGATTTCGATTGATCGCATTAGGCAATGGAATGCAGGAATAGACCTATTATAGAAGGAGCACGGAACAATGAATCTGTTAATTGATCCAACGGCATTTTCCATCGGGGACATTCATGTGCGTTGGTACGGGATCATTCTCGGTACGGCGGCTCTGGTTGGCTTGCTGCTTGCTGTACAGGAAGGGAAAAGATTCGGCGTTAAGCCGGAATTTTTCATGGACCTGCTGCTGCTTGGCGTGCCGTCGGCCGTCATCTGCGCGAGAATTTATTATGTGGCATTCACTTGGGATGAGTACAAGAATAATCTCGTGGACGTATTTAAAATCTGGAACGGCGGGATTGCCATCTACGGCGCCTTGATCGGAGCCTTTCTGTGCGGATTTTTCTACTTCCGGTATAAAGGATATTCGTTCTGGCGGATGGTAGATATATGCGCGCCTGGACTGCTTGCCGGCCAAATGATTGGCCGCTGGGGCAACTTTATGAACCAAGAGGCATATGGCGGTCCGGTAGACGAGAGTTTCCTGCGGAATACGCTGCATCTGCCTGATTTTATCGTGAAGCAAATGTATGTCGCCAGCGAAGGCGTCTATCACCACCCGGCCTTTTTGTACGAATCGCTGTGGAGCTTGGTAGGCATTATTATTCTGCTTGTCATTCGCCGTCAGAAATTCCTTCGTGCAGGTGAGCTTGTAGCCTTCTACTTCATTTGGTATTCCATCGGACGGTTCTTCATTGAAGGTATCCGTACGGACAGCCTAGCCTTCCAAGGTCCGGGAGCACTAGGTTCCCTTATGGATGCTTTGTGGACGCCAATGACTTGGTTCGGATTCGAGCAAGGCTTCCTCGATCCGGCGTATGGCGATGTACGGATCTCGCAATTGCTTGCGGTATTGCTCGTTATTGCGGCAGTTATCTTTATCGTTGTCCGTCGCGTAAACGGGTGGGCAACCGTCCGTTACAACGATCCGATTGTTTCCACGAAGGAGACATCGGCGCCTGTATCCGACGCAAAAACGGACAACCTGTAAGTCTTAACGGCAGTAGGAGTGAAAGCTAGGATGACAAGCAATATCAAAACGATGCTATTCGATCTGGATGGCACGATTATGGATACGAACGAGCTGATTATCCGCTCTTTTATGGAGTCGCTGAAAGGCCTGGTACCCGAGGACTTCGGGAGAGAGCATATTATTCCGAGCATGGGTCTAACGCTCCAGGCGCAATTTCAGAATTTTACGGGTCTTACGGATGTCGAGCATTTGATAAAGGCATACCGTACGGTAAATACAAAGCTTCATGACGAGCTGCTGCGGCCGTTCCCCTATACGAATGAGGTCATGAAGAATTTGCATGAGCAAGGTATTCAGATTGGCGTTGTTACAACCAAGATCCGGATGTCGACGGAGCGGGGAATGAAGTTTTGCGGTCTGTATGATTATGTCGATGCGTTTGTTACGGTGGACGATGTCGCTAATCCGAAGCCGCATCCGGAGCCGGTTCTTATGGCACTGGAGATGCTGAACGCGGACCCGGCTACAACGATTATGATCGGAGACAGCACCGTTGACATGATCTCTGCCAAGGAAGCGGGAGTAATTCCGGTAGGCGTATCCTGGTCGCTCAAAGGCGGAGAGCTGCTGAAGGAGAATGGAGCGCAGTATATCATCGATGATATGCGCGAGTTGTACGCATTCGCAGGAATGGAGCGATAGCCTTGTGCGAAACGTGGAGCGTTATCCGGTAGAAGGCCCTAATGCCCTATGGCAGATGTACCGGACGGTTAGCCGGTTTAAGGCGGTGCGTAATTTTATCGCTATCCAGGCGGCACGGTACTGTCCGGAGCTGACAGTGAAGAATTGGATCTACCGCAATATTCTCGGCATGAAGGTCGGGAAGGAAACGGCTTTTGCCCTGATGGTGATGGTTGATGTTTTCTTTCCGGAACGGATTGAGGTCGGGGATAACACGATAATCGGCTACAATACTACGATTCTGACCCATGAATACTTAATCAAAGAATATCGGCTCGGTTCTGTAAAGATTGGCTCGAATGTGATGATTGGTGCCAATTCCACGATCTTGCCCGGTGTGACGATTGGGGATAATGCCGTTATTGCAGCGGGATCGGTTGTTCATAAGGATGTGTCTGCAAATACGTTTGTTGGCGGCAATCCGATTCGGGAGATCAGGCGGACGGACGCCGGAGAGCACAAGAATGAAGATAAGCGGGTCTTGTTGAGATAATAGCAGTTTGCAGCGGTCCAAAGGGGAAAAGCCTCACTATTCGCATCTCTTGAGAGAGCGGACAGCGGGGCTTTCTTGCTGGATATTTAGTCTGGAAGACGGTGGAGCCGTTTCACCTTGACGGAAGCGGATGTTCATGCTAATATTACGACTAACATTTTATTTTGGTAGCATGGTAACATGGTAGCACTTTAATATACTAAAGTATCTGAAGGTGAGTAGAGATGTCCAAACCTAAAGTTTTTGAGAAGCCGATTGGCGTAAAAGATTATCTCCCCGGCGCGGTAGCGAAGCTCCGCCATATTGAACGCGATGTGCTGGCCTGCATGAAAGGCTGGGGCTACGAACAAATTATTACCCCAACGATGGAATACTACGACACAGTAGGTGTCGCAAGCTCGACGTCGGACCAGAAGCTGTTCAAGCTACTCAATAATCGGGGTACAACACTTGTGCTGCGTTCGGATATGACAGCCCCGATTGCGCGGGTTGTATCTTCGCTGCTGAAGGAATCGCAGTTCCCCCTTCGTTTGTCCTATCACGGCAACGTATTCCGCTCGATTGAAGAGGAGTCGGGGCGCGAGGCAGAGTTCTTCCAGACGGGTGTAGAGCTTGTTGGCGATGCATCCGCGGAGGCTGATGCTGAAGTGGTCGCACTAGCTATCGCCTCGCTTAAGGCGGCAGGCGTTGACCGGTTCAAAATCGCAATCGGCCACGTCGGCTTCCTGAACGGCTTGTTCGAGGAGACGTTGGCAGGACGCGTGGAAGCACAGGAGCAGCTGAAGTCTTGTCTGCTGAACCGCGACTATGTCGGTTACCGGGAAAGCCTTCGCGGACTGAAGCTGGAAGAGCCGGTCCAACGAGAGCTGGAAGGAATTCTTCGTCTGCGCGGCGGCCAGGAGATTTGCGAGCAGGCGCTGCAGCTAAGCGCTGATGCGACTGCCCAGAAGTCGATCCGCCATCTGTGCGAGATTTGGGATGTGCTGAAGGCATATGACGTATGCGAGCATGTACTGATCGATCTGACGATGATTGGCGATTTCTCCTACTATACCGGCATGACGTTTGAGGGTTATGCGGCGGATCTCGGCTTCCCCGTGGCAAGCGGCGGACGTTACGACAATCTGCTCAGCCAATTCGGGCGTCCGGCACCGGCTACGGGCTTCGCTCTGAAGACAACGCGTATTCTGGAACTGGTAGGCGCTGAAGAGGACGCAACGGGCACTACGCGCGTCCTGATCGGTTATGACGGCGAAGGCCGCGCAGAGGCTCTGGCAGCGGCACAACAGCTTCGTGAGCAAGGTGCAGCCGTTATCACGGAGCGTATGACAGAAGAGGATTGGAAAGAGCTTGGCGCAGGTTCGTTTACTTATAAAGGCGTGGCATATACGAAGGGACTGCCGTACATCGGCGGCGTGGATAAGGCGACAGGAGGCAGCGGGCAATGAGCGAAGCGAAAAAAGACATTCTAAAGGTTGCGATGCCGAAGGGCCGCATCTATAAGCAGGCTTCAAAGCTGTTCCGTGAAGCGGGTCTGCCGATCCCAAGCGATTTCGACGATACGCGCAAGCTGATTATCGAGCTCCCCGAAGTGGGCATGGAATTTATTATGGCAAAGCCGGTTGACGTTCCGACTTACGTGGAATACGGCGTGGCCGATATCGGGATTGTGGGCAAGGACGTACTCATGGAGGAAAACAAGGACGTCTACGAGCTGCTGGATCTGGGTATCGCAAAATGCCGCATGTCCGTTATCGGATTAGCGGACTGGAAGCCGGTAATTAACCCGCGGGTTGCGACGAAATATCCAAACGTAGCGTCGCAATACTTCCGCGAGCTGGGTCAACAAGTGGAAGTCATTAAGCTGAACGGCTCGATTGAGCTGGCACCGCTTATTGGTCTGGCTGACCGCATCGTCGATATGGTGGAAACGGGTCAGACGCTGCGCGAGAACGGACTGGTCGAGATGGAGCCGATTTTCCCGATTACAAGCCGTCTGATCGCGAACCGCGTCAGCTACCGGATGAAGAACGAAGCGATTCAAAGTCTGTGCGACCGCCTGCAGGATACGATTGCGGCTAAGGTGTAACACGACAGACATAAGTGATACAGGTGAGGAAGGGGACGATAGCTTATGCGGATAATGAAGGCGGAGCAATTTGGGCTTCAGCGCGAGGTGGAGTACGGAACACCGGAGCAAAATGAAACGGTCCGTCAGATCGTCGAAGCGATCAAGGAGGAAGGGGACGCGGCGCTGCTTGCGTATACGGAGCAGCTGGACCGCGTCCGGCTTGATGCGTCGTCGCTCCGCGTGACGCAGGAAGAGATCAATGCGGCGTACGATCGGGTAGACGCCGCGTTCCTCACGGCAATCCGCGAGGCAGCCGTGAATATTCGCGTATTCCACGAGAAGCAGATGCGTAACTCGTGGATGGATCTGCAGCCGGACGGTACGATGCTCGGGCAAATTCTCCGGCCGCTGAAGCGGGTCGGCGTATACGTGCCCGGCGGTAAGGCGGCGTACCCGTCGTCCGTGCTGATGAACGTCATTCCGGCGCAAGTAGCCGGCGTGCCGGAAATTGTAATGGTGACGCCGCCTGCAACCGGCGGCAAGGAAGGCATCGACCCGTATATTCTCGTTGCCGCCGCGGAAGCGGGCGTGAAGGAAATGTACCGGGTCGGCGGCGCGCAAGCGATTGCCGCACTCGCATACGGCACGGCAACGATTGCTCCGGTCGATAAGATTTGCGGACCGGGCAACATCTATGTCGCGCTGGCGAAGCGGACGGTATTCGGCGCAGTTGACATCGACAGCATTGCAGGCCCAAGCGAAATTGTCGTGCTGGCCGACGAAGGCGCCAACGCCTCGTATATCGCGGCTGATCTGCTGTCGCAGGCGGAGCATGACGAGATGGCATCGGCAATCCTAGTAACGCCTTCGGAGACGCTCGCAGAGGCGGTTGCCGCCGAGGTGGAGCGCCAGATCTCCACTCTGCCGCGCGAAGCAATCGCGCGGGCATCCATTGACAGCTATGGCGCTGTGCTGCTCGTGGAATCGATCGAAGCAGGCATTGACGTCGTAAACAAGCTGGCGCCGGAGCACTTGGAAGTGCTGACGGCCGATCCGATGAGTCTCCTTGGCTTGATCGAGAATGCCGGCGCGATTTTCCTCGGACCATACAGCTCGGAACCGGTTGGCGATTATTTTGCCGGACCTAACCATATCATCCCGACGAACGGAACCGCACGCTTCTCCTCGCCGGTGAACGTGGACGATTTCCTGAAGAAGTCGAGCCTTATCTACTACAGCAAGGAAGCGCTGTTGAAGAACGGCAGCAGCATTATGACGCTTGCGCGTCATGAAGGGCTGGAGGCGCATGCCCGCGCCATTCAGATTCGTCTGGAGCAGGAAGGCAATCAATAGGAGCAGTCATAACCATTCATAATAGAAAGAAGGAATTGCAAGTGGCGGATACAAAACGGAAAGCGGAAATTGCACGCAAAACCAACGAAACGGATATTAAGCTGAGCTTTGCGGTTGACGGCAGCGGCGAAGCGAAACTCGAGACGGATGTTCCGTTCCTGAACCATATGCTTGACCTGTTTGCGAAGCACGGCCAATTCGACTTGACCGTGGAAGCGCGCGGCGATATCGACATCGACGATCACCACACGGTAGAGGATATCGGCATCTGCCTCGGCCAAACCTTGCGCGAAGCGCTGGGCGACAAACGCGGCATCAAGCGTTACGCGAGCGTATTTGTACCGATGGATGAGGCGCTGGCTCAAGTCATTATCGACGTCAGCAACCGCCCGCATTTCGAATACCGCGCGGAGTATCCTTCGGCGCAGGTGGGCAGCTTCTCGACCGAGCTGGTTCACGAGTTCCTGTGGAAGCTTGCGCTGGAAGCGCGTATCACGCTGCACGTCATCGTTCACTACGGCAAGAACACGCATCATATGATCGAAGCGGTGTTCAAAGCCCTGGGACGCGCGATCGACGAAGCAACAAGCATCGATCCTCGTGTACAAGGAGTGCCTTCGACGAAAGGAGTGCTGTAGCATGATCGCGATCATCGATTACGGCATGGGCAATCTGCACAGCGTCAGCAAAGCTGTCGAACGCCTTGGTTATGAAGCGGTAGTAACGGCTGATCCGGCCGTTATCGCTTCGGCGGACGGAGCGATCCTCCCGGGCGTTGGCGCGTTTGGGGATGCTATGGAGAATCTTCGCGAGACGAAGCTGGATGAAGTGACGAAAGCTTACGCAGCATCCGGCAAGCCGCTGCTAGGCATCTGTCTCGGTATGCAGCTCTTGTTCAGCGAAAGCGAAGAGCATGGCGTAAACGAGGGCTTGAACCTGCTCCCAGGCAAGGTCATTCGCTTCCAAGGCGATTACAAAGTGCCGCATATGGGCTGGAACAAGCTGAGTTTCCTGCAGTCCGACAGTCCGCTGTTTAAAGGTCTCGAGGAAGGTCATGTATACTTCGTACACTCTTTCCACGCGAAACCCGAGGTCGCCAGCGACCTTCTGGCAACAACGGATTACTATCAGCAGGTAACGGCTATTGTCGGCAGGGGCAACGTGCATGGCATGCAATTCCATCCGGAGAAAAGCAGCGACCTTGGCATCAAGCTGCTTGGCAACTTCCTTGCTTTAACAGGTAGCCCGGTAGCGCAGCGATAAATAGATCGTTTTTTTTAAAAGCAAGAACGAGAGGGGAGCGTGCACGAGATGCTGGCGAAACGTATTATTCCATGTCTGGACGTGAAGGACGGACGGGTTGTAAAAGGAGTCAACTTCGTGAACCTGCGCGATGCGGGGGACCCGGTTGAGCTTGCGTCCACTTACGATCAGGAGGGCGCCGACGAGCTGGTTTTCCTCGATATTTCGGCTTCGGTCGAAGGTCGCGCGACAATGATTGAAGTCGTGAAGCGGACGGCCGGAGAGATTACGATTCCGTTTACGGTTGGCGGCGGGATCTCCCATGTTGACGATATGAAGCGGATCCTGCGCGCAGGCGCGGACAAAATCGCGATCAACACGGCGGCTGTTCTGAATCCTTCCCTTGTCAGCGACGGTGCCCGCAAATTCGGCTCGCAATGCATTGTTGTAGCCATTGACGCGAAGTACAACGAAGCTTGGGGCGAGTGGGAAGTATTCACGCACGGCGGCCGCAAGGAGACGGGCATTAAAGTGCTGGAGTGGGCGCGCGAAATCGAACGCCTTGGTGCAGGCGAGATTCTGCTGACAAGCATGGATGCGGACGGCACGAAGGATGGCTTTGACCTAAAGCTGACCCGCGCGGTATCGGATCTGGTCGGCATTCCGGTCATTGCATCCGGCGGAGCGGGACGGATCGAGCATTTCTCCGATGTGTTCGAGCAAGGCCACGCGGATGCGGGCCTTGCTGCGACAATTTTCCACTACAAAGAAATGACGATCCGCGAAGTAAAGGATGATCTCAGGCAGAAAGGCGTGGAAGTACGATGACGGATCAACTGGCAGAGCTTATCAAGTGGAGCGAGGACGGGCTTGTTCCGGCTATCGTGCAGGACGCGCAGAGCAAGGAAGTTCTGATGCTGGCCTATATGAACAAGGAGTCCCTGAAGCTGTCGGCGGAGTCTGGAGTGACCTGGTTCTGGAGCCGTTCCCGCAATGAGCTGTGGAACAAGGGCGCAACCAGCGGCCACACCCAGCGGATCCGTTCGATGTCGTATGACTGCGATGCGGATACGCTGCTTGTACGCGTCGATCAGAAAGGCCCTGCTTGCCATACGGGCTCCTACTCGTGCTTCTTCAACGAGATTGAAGTGGCTGGAGCCGAGAAGTCTTCTGACTCTGCGAAGGCATCCTCCGATGACCGCTTCGGCATTCTCGGCGAGCTCGAAGGCGTCATCGCACAGCGTTATGCGGAGCGTCCGGAAGGTGCTTACACGACGTATCTGTTCGGGAAGGGTCTCGATAAAATTCTGAAGAAAGTCGGAGAAGAAGCAACCGAAGCGATTATCGCAGCCAAAAACGGCGATAACGACGAGCTTCGCTCCGAAGCAAGCGACCTGCTGTTCCATCTGCTCGTGCTGCTGCGTGAACGCGGCCTGCCGCTTGATGAGGTTATGGCGGAGCTGCAAAGCCGCCACGGCAAGCCAGCGACAAATAATGCGATGAGAAGAGAACAAGCGGGTAAATAATTTTTAAAAAAGAAAGGCCGGTATGCCATGTTTATCGATTATCATACCCATCACGCCCGCTGCGGCCATGCTGTCGGCTCGCTGGAGGAATACGTACAGAAGGGGATAGAGATCGGTCTTGCGCAGATCGGTCTTTCTGACCATATGCCGCTGCTCCATGTGGACCCGGCAACGTATTACCCGGAAATGGCGATGCCGATGGAAGAATTGCCGCGGTACGTAGAAGAGTGTCTGGCTTTGAAAGAAAAGTATAAAGACCAGATTGACATCCGCGTCGGCCTTGAAGGCGATTATATCGAGGGCCAGGAAGAAAAAATTGAAACGATCATTAACGCTTATCCGTTTGATTATGTGATTGGGTCGGTGCATTTCTTGGGAGAATGGGATATCACCGATTTCCGTCAGACCCATGGCTGGGAAGGCAAGAACCGGATGAAAGTTTATGAGCAGTACTACGAAGCGGTGGCGAAAGCAGCGGCAACGGGCTTTTATGACTACATCGGACATATCGATGTTATCAAGCGTTTCGGTTTTAAGCCCGAGGGAGACGTTACGCATCTGGAGAATGCCGCGCTTGAAGCGGTGAAGCGACACGGCATGGCGATCGAGCTTAACGCATCGGGCCTTCGGATGCCGGTAGAAGAGATGTTTCCGAGCCGAAGAATGCTCGAATACGCCAAACAATTGAGCATTCCAATCACGATTGGTTCGGATGCGCATCAGCCAGAAAGACTGGGACAATATTTAGATCAAGCGCGTGCGGTGTTGAAAGATGTCGGTTTTTCTCAGCTGGCGACCTTTGAACGGCGAAAATTGGTATTAGTCGATTTTTGAATTATGGTAAATTAGATGTATAATGATATGGAACAAGCATGACGCGGCATGAAAGCGTCCTGCAATTGACGAAGGCTTTGCCGAGTGGCGAAGTTTAGGACAACACGTCCAATTATTTGGTTTAAAACGCTCAGGAGGGTATCATGTTTAGCGACAAGTTGCGTATTTTTTCGGGTTCGTCCAATCCCGCATTGGCTCAAAAGATCGCCGGTGATCTGGGATTGACACTCGGCGCCATCAAAATGTCCCGTTTCAAGAGCGGGGAGATCTACGTCCACTACGAAGAGACGATTCGTAACTGCGATGTATTCCTCGTTCAATCGTTCTCGCATCCGATCAACGAGCATTTTGTCGAATTGCTCGTCATGATTGACGCAGCGAAGCGGGCATCCGCGAAGACGATCAACATCATCATGCCGTACTACGGCTATGCGCGCCAAGAGCGCAAAGCAGCACCGCGGGAGCCGATCTCCGCGAAAATGGTGGCAGACGTTCTTACTACGGTTGGTGCAAACCGTGTCATCACGATTGACCTGCATGCGCCAGCTATCCAAGGCTTCTTCAACATTCCGGTAGACCATATGACAGCACTTGATCTGCTCAGCGATTACCTGAAGTCGAAGAACATTCAAAACCCGGTAGTCGTATCTCCGGACGCTGGCCGTGCATCCACGGCTGAAAAGCTTGCGAATAACCTGGACACATCGTTTGCTATTATGATCAAGAAGCGTCCTGCGCATAATGAGTCCTCGATTACTCACGTAATCGGCGACGTAGAGGGTCAAACCGCTATCATTATCGAAGACTTGATCGATACGGGCAGCACGATTGTCAACGTTGTGGAGAGTTTGAAGGAGCGCGGAGCCAAAGAAGTCTATGTATGCGCAACTCACCCGCTGTTCTCGGGCAATGCCATTGAGCGTTTGAATCATCCTCATATCAAAGAAATTATCGTAACGGATTCGATCTCCCTGCCAGAGAATCGTCCGGATAAATTCACGGTATTGTCGGTCGCTCCGCTGCTTGCGGAAGCAACCCGCATTATCATTGAAGGCGGTTCGATCAGCACCCTCTTCAAGACAAACGGCGGCGTTTAATCGAATATGGCAATGACAAGAAAATCGCGGGCGTTTTTCCTTACGTTCGCGATTTTCCCACATATTCTTTCGTGTTAGGATAGGCATTGCTATGGTATAATCGTAGAAAATCAAGTTCCGGGAGGTGCCTTGCCAGGTGAAAGAGAAGAAACGTGAAGCCATAGAACAGACAGCCAAGATCATACCGATACAATGGGACGCCACGTTCTTTTTCGAGCGGGCCGTGCGCTCGTTGGATCGTTACCACTATGACAAGGCACTCAAATATTTCCGGCGTGCCGTGGAGTATGAACCGGAAAATCCGGTCAACCATTGCAACATGGCAGGCATCATGTCGGAGATGGGCAATTATGAAGAATCCAATCGGATTTTGAAATGGATTGTCGATGAGCTGGATCCGACCATGACGGAATGTCATTTCTACATGGCCAACAACTATGCCAACATGGAGATGTACGAAGCAGCGGAAGGCGCACTTATTCATTATTTGGAGGAAGACGCGGACGGACAATACCTCGACGAAGCCGAGGAAATGATGGAGCTTCTCCAATACGAGCTGGAGCGCCCTGCACCGCTGACGAATATAAAAGCACGCGAAGGCATGGTCGAGCATGACCAGGCCCGCAAGCTTCTGGAAGAAGGCAAGTTTACGGAAGCGGTCCGTATCTTGGAGAAAATCATTGAGGAGCAGCCGGAGTTTCTGGCAGCCCGCAATAACTTGGCGCTGGCCTATTATTATATGGGGATGTTCGACAAAGCGATGGCTACGATCCGGGAAGCTCTGGAGCTCGAGCCGGGGAATTTGCATGCTCTTTGCAATCTGGGGATCTTCTATCAGCATGCGGGAGATAAAGATAGTCTTACTCCTTTGCTTGATTTGCTGCGCAAGACCGCACCGTTTCATCAGGAGCATGTCTTCAAGCTGGCTACTACGATGGGCATCCTGGGCGAGCATGAATCGGCTTACCGCCACTTCACCCGTCTCCTGAAAGACGTGGAGCTCAACCTTGACCCTTGCCTATATCACTATGCCGCGGTAGCCGCATGCCAAATCGGCCGTTATGTGGAAGCGGAACGCCTCTGGAAGCAGGCTGCGAAGCTGGATCCGGAATCGGATATTCCGCGTTACTACATGGAGCAGCTGACTCTCATCAAAGACGGTGACCAGAACGCATCGGTAAGCTATCATTATCATTTGCCGTTCGAGGAGCAGTTCAAGCTGTGGGAAAATTCCTCGGATGGACTTCCCGAGCATTTGAAGCGCGACCCGCTCGTGCGTTCCTCGTTCTTCTGGGCACTCCGTCACGGAGACCAGAATACGAAGCTGCAGGTCATTCAGGCGCTAGGCATGATCGCCGATAATGAAGTTAAGGACGTCCTTCGAGCTTTCCTGCTCGAAGCGGATGAAGATGATTATTTGAAGCGGATTGCCGTATTTGTGCTTCGTACAATCGGCGTGCAGGAGCCGCTTCAAGCCGTACTGGAAGGCAAAGCTACGGTTATTGAGCCGAACCGGGTTCCATCCCGTCTGCCCGTCTGGGAAGACAAATGGCAGGAGGTCGTGGAAGCGGCGATGTCACGCGTGAACAAACGCTTTGACCTTGTGCAGCAGTACGATCTGATGACGCTGTGGGTAGAGTTCCTATCTAGGCTGTATCCGGAGGTGCCAAAGCTGACTAAGCCGGAGGGCTGGGCGGCAGCGCTTGAATATTTGACGGCCAAGATGCACCGGCGGACAACGTCGTATCCCGAAATCTCGGAGCGTTACGGCGTCTCCATCGCAACCGTAAGCAAGAACGCCAAAAAAATCGACGAGGTATGCGGAATCAAGGAAAAGATGAAATCGATCAGCTCGGTTTTCTCCTTGGACCATCTCGAATAGGGCATTTCGCCCGTTATCAGAACGCACTTAGGATATGGTTCCCTAAGTGCGTTTTGTTTTTCCCGGGCAAACTTATATATAATAAGGATATATAAGTTTGCCCTAATCGTTCCCTTCTCCAACCACCCGTTGGTTGGACGACTTAAAAATCCCTGCGATGTAGTCTATTTGACCGCACGCTGTAAGCGTAGCGGAAATAACGTGCTGGAGAAGCGGAGTTTATGCTTCCGAAGTAGCTTTCTTTCAGAAAGCTTTTAGTTCGCCTTTGTCCACCGAATTTCAACCGCTAAAGCGGTTATTCAAATGAAGAAATTCGGGGACAACAGCGATCGGAAGGACGTTATTTTCGCGCAGCGACATCACGAGCGACAACTAGCAACCATCGCCACTTTTAGGAGGACAACCATGTACAAATCCATTATTATAGGCACCGGCCCTGCCGGTCTCACGGCAGCGATCTATTTGGCACGCGCAAACATGAAGCCTCTTGTTATCGAAGGACCGGAGCCGGGCGGCCAATTGACCACTACGACGGAGGTAGAGAATTTCCCGGGCTTCCCTGAAGGAATTATGGGTCCCGATCTGATGGCGAATATGCGCAAGCAGGCGGAACGTTTTGGAGCCGAGTTTATGACCGGTTGGGTGAACAACGTCGATATGTCGGAGCGTCCGTTCAAGCTTCAGGTTGAAGGTAAAGGCGAATTTGTAGGCGAGACGATTATCATCTCTACCGGCGCATCGGCTAGATGGCTGGGTATCCCTGGCGAGAAGGATAATATCGGCCGCGGCGTGAGCACATGCGCAACTTGCGACGGCTTCTTTTTCCGCAATAAGAAGATCGTGGTTATCGGCGGCGGCGATTCCGCCATGGAGGAAGCGAACTTCCTTACCCGCTTTGCGACTAATGTTGAACTCGTAAACCGTCGTGATGAGCTCCGTGCATCGAAAATTATGCAGGACCGCGCACGCGGGAACGAAAAGATCAGCTGGAGCTTGAACCGTACGCCGCTTGAGGTAGAAGCGAACGGCATGGGGGTTACCGGCCTCAAAGTCCGCAATAATGCAACCGGTGAAGATGAAACGATCCAAACGGACGGCGTTTTTATCGCAATCGGACATACGCCAAACACGAAATTTCTGAACGGCCAGATCGACACCGACGAGCATGGCTACATTAAAGTGAAGCCAGGCAGCTCGGAGACGAACGTGCCGGGCGTATTCGCCTGTGGAGACGTACAGGACAACAAATACCGCCAAGCGATTACGGCGGCAGGCAGCGGCTGTATGGCGGCTCTAGATTGCGAACGGTTCCTCGAGAACGTCGGCTCACATTAAAAAAGCGAGATAACAGTCAGCCCTTTCCTCTCCCGGAGAGGGCTTTTTCCTGCCAGCTTCTTATAGTTGGAGGGAAACACTGGGGCGGCGATTATCTTGACCGGAATAGGGCATTGGCTTATAGTTGGTTAAAGAGTAGATAACATATTAATGAGGTGGACTAGTAATGTCTGAGAAGATTTACGTTGGAGTCGATGTCGGCGGCACCGCTATTAAAGTTGGGATTTGTAACGTGGAGGGAGAATTGCTCCATACTTACGAAGGGCCGACGGAAACGAGTAAAGGTACGGACACCATCCTTCATAATATTGCGCAGTATGCGCGGAACATCGTGACCGAATCGCCGTTTGATTGGGAGCAAGTTGAAGGCGTTGGCGTAGGGATCGCCGGCTTCCTTGATATCCCGAACGGTATTGTGAAATTTTCGGGCAACTTGAAGATTGAGAATGTTCACTTGAAGGAATATCTCGAGGAGGAGCTTCAAGTTAAAGTCCTTGTTAATAATGACGCAAACGTTGCCGCGCTTGGCGAAGCGTGGGCCGGTGCTGGCAAAGGCATCGATAACTGCGTCTGCTATACACTGGGAACTGGCGTAGGCGGCGGTATTATTATCGGCGGCAAAATCGTAGAGGGCTTCGCGGGTATGGCCGGCGAGCTGGGCCACATCGCGATTGTTCCTGATCTGGAAGCGATTCAATGCGGCTGCGGCAAAATGGGCTGTCTCGAATCGGTATCCTCCGCTACGGGTATTATCCGCATGGCGAAGGATGCTGTTGAGCGCGGAGACCGCACGGTCTTGTCGACAGTTGAAGATATAATGGCGAAAGATGTTATCGACGCTGCGAAAGCAGGCGACGAGGTCGCTTCGCGTATCGTTAGCCGCGCAGCTTACTACCTTGGCAAATCGATGGCACTGATGGCTGTCGTGCTGAATCCGGAATGCTTTATTATCGGCGGCGGCGTGTCGAAAGCAGGCGACTTCCTGTTCGACCAAATTCGCGAAGTATTCGAGAAGTATACCCAGAAGGAAGCGCAAGAAGGCGTGAAGATCGTTGCGGCTACGCTTGGCAATAACGCGGGTGTTGTAGGCGCAGCGGGTCTTATCTTGCGTTCCTAATGAGTATGAACAGCGTTACGATGGGGAAAGAGGGGACAGCTATGGAAACGGGAGCAATGTCAAAGCTTGTTATCATTACAGGGATGTCTGGCGCCGGCAAGACGATTGCCGTACAGAGCCTTGAGGATTTGGGCTTTTTCTGCGTTGATAATTTACCACCGGTGCTTATCCCTAAATTCGCAGAGCTGATTGAGCAGTCAAACGGCAAAATCGGCAAAGTAGCCCTTGTAATTGACCTTAGGGGCCGTGAATTTTTTACTGCCTTATCGGAGTCTTTAAGTTTTATCAAAGAGCATTTCACAATCAGCTGCGAGATTTTGTTCCTGGATGCAACGGACGAGGTGCTCGTCCAGCGCTATAAGGAAAGCCGCCGCCGTCATCCGCTTGCTCCGGAAGGCATGCCGCTCGAAGGCATCCGCAACGAGAGAAGAATGCTGGAGGATTTGAAAGGTTCGGCTTCGCAGGTTATTGATACGAGCAACATCAAGCCGGCACAGCTCAAAGAACGTATTATTTCCCGGTTTACGAATTTGGAGAACAACAGTCTTTCGGTGAATGTGACCTCCTTTGGGTTCAAATACGGCATTCCGATCGATGCCGATTTGATTTATGACGTGCGTTTTTTGCCTAATCCGCATTATGTGGATCATTTACGCCCGAATACCGGGCAAAACCCGGAAGTGTACGATTACGTGATGAAATGGCCCGAGACGCAAGCCTTCCTGACCAAGCTGCTCGATATGCTTCAGTTTCTTCTCCCTCTTTACCATAAAGAAGGCAAGAGCCAGGTCGTTATCGGCATTGGGTGTACGGGCGGCAAACACCGTTCGGTTGCGATTGCGGAATATTTGGGTCGCATGCTCGGCAGCAGCGATACGGAACGGGTACGCGTCAGCCACCGCGATGCTGACCGCGATAAGCATTGACGGGGTGATTGGATGCAGAATAGGCATAAAATTATAAGGCGGCCAAAGATTGTTGTAATAGGCGGCGGAACCGGCTTGTCGGTGATGCTGCGGGGGCTTAAGGAGAAGCCTCTTGATATTACTGCAATCGTAACGGTCGCCGATGACGGGGGAAGCTCGGGAGTACTGCGCAATGAACTGCAGATTCCGCCTCCGGGCGACATCCGCAACGTTATTATGGCACTTGCGGATGCGGAGCCGCTATTGACGGAAGTGCTCCAATATCGTTTCTCCAGCGGTACCGGATTAGCCGGGCATAGCCTTGGTAATCTGATGCTGGCTGCAATGACGGACATTGCCGGCGATTTCGTTACGGGCGTCCGTGAGCTTAGCAAGGTATTGGCCGTGCGGGGACGTGTGCTTCCTGCCGCGGGCCGTGCTATCGTGCTGAAAGCCGAAATG
Organism: Paenibacillus sp. JDR-2; assembly: GCF_000023585.1. Lineage (NCBI taxonomy): Bacteria > Bacillati > Bacillota > Bacilli > Caryophanales > Paenibacillaceae > Paenibacillus > Paenibacillus sp. JDR-2. Next base: position 187,830 of record NC_012914.1, read on the forward strand.
ACTGACGGTACCGTTGTGGTCGGGGAATCCATGATTCCGAAAGCCGGAAAGAAGATTAAGCGGGTATTTATAGAGCCCGACAATGTAGAGCCTCTTCCGGAGGCAATTGAAGCCATTGAGCAAGCCGATGCGATTCTGATTGGGCCGGGCAGCTTATATACGAGTATTATTCCGAATCTGCTCGTACCTAAGTTAGCGCGGGCCATTCTGGAGTCAACGGCTGTTAAGCTGTTTGTCTGCAATGTAATGACACAGCCGGGGGAGACCGATGGATATTCGGTCAGCGATCATCTGAAGGCTGTGAAAGATCATATCGGGCATAAGATTTTCGATTATGTGCTGGTCAACGATGGGGAAATATCGCCGGAGGTTGCGGAAAAGTATGCGGAACTGGGCTCTACTCAGGTAGAGCTGGACATAGACGAAGTAAACCGGTTGGGATATGAAATAATCTCCGACCGCCTCGTGCTGTACCGGACATTTCTGCGCCATGACGCAGAGCGGCTTAGTCATCATATTTATAAATTAGTGGAAAACTGGATGTTAAGAAAGAGGTGAACAAGCGATGTCATTTGCGGCCCAAACGAAGAAAGAGCTGACGATGGTTGAGGCGGATACCTGCTGTGAACGTGCCGAATTATCCGCACTCATTCGAATGAATGGCTCGGTCAGCGTCTCCAGCCGCAAAGTCGTCCTCGACATCTCAACCGAAAACGCAGCAATTGCCCGCCGGATCTACTCCTTGCTAAAGAAGCATTTTGAAGTGCATACGGAATTGCTTGTCCGCAAAAAAATGCGCCTCAAAAAAAATAATGTATATATCGTCAGAATTCCGACGAAGGTACAGGAAATACTAAGTGAGCTTAGAATTGTATCCGAGGGCTTTGTGTTTAATTTGGGCATTGATAAGGAAATCATTAAGAAGCCTTGCTGCAAACGATCCTATCTGCGTGGAGCATTCCTTGCCGGCGGTTCGGTCAACAACCCGGAGGGCTCTTCCTACCATCTTGAAATTTCATCGATGTACGAAGAGCACTGCGAGGCACTGGTTGAGCTGGCCAATAAGTTTGGGCTGAACGCGAGATGTATCGAGCGGAAGAAGGGCTTTGTGTTCTACATCAAAGAGGGCGAGAAAATTATCGAGCTGCTGAACATTATTGGCGCCCATCAGGCTTTGTTCAAATTCGAGGATGTCCGTATTATGCGCGACATGCGGAACTCGGTTAACCGGATCGTGAACTGCGAAACGGCTAACCTAAACAAAACGATTGGCGCGGCCGTCAGACAAATCGATAATATCAAGCTGCTGCAAAAGGAAATCGGACTAAACAATCTTCCCGATAAGCTTAGAGAGGTTGCCGAAATCAGGCTCCAGCATCCGGATATGAACCTCAAGGAAGTTGGGGAGATGCTGAAGGGGACCGTAAGCAAATCCGGCGTTAACCACCGGCTGCGGAAAATTGATGAACTTGCGGAAAAAATCCGCAACGGCTAAACTTTTAACCTAGTGCATCAGATGGTATAATGATATAATATGAACAAAAAGTCTTATACAAGATGCAACGCTGCATTTTAAAGTTATTAGTCATGTCAGGCTGAGCATTGAAGCGAAATTGCCAGACTTATTATAGTATAGGGGGTATGGTTACCATGACAAGGCTACCGGTTGTCGTTCGTCTTAAAACAGGTTTGCACGCTAGACCTGCCGCATTATTCGTTCAAGAAGCGAACAAATTTTCCTCCGAAGTATTTGTTGAGAAAGACGACAAGAAAGTAAATGCGAAATCCATTATGGGTATCATGAGCCTTGCGATCAGCTCGGGCACAGAGATTCATATCAGCGCAGAGGGTTCGGATGCAGAACAGGCTGTAAACGCTTTAGTCGCGCTAGTCAGCAAAGAAGAGCTGGAGAACCAATAAGAACCGACAAAGAGGGGTGTCCCGAGTCATCATTTTGAATGACAATGGGATAGTCCTTTTTTCTTTGGATTTAAAAAAACGACAAAAAAAGCGGCTGCTCATGGTATTCCATGTTCAGCCGCTTTTTTATTTATGTGTTAGATACGCTCGATAACTTTATCAACCAGACCGTATTGACGTGCTTCTTCCGCGCTCATGAAGTAATCGCGGTCGGTATCCTTCTCGATACGCTCGAGAGGTTGTCCGGAACGCTCAGCCAGGATGCCGTTCAGCTTATCGCGCATTTTGATAATGCGGCGGGCGCGGATTTCGATATCGCTTGCTTGACCTTCAGCGCCGCCAAGCGGTTGATGGATCATCACTTCGCTGTTCGGAAGCGCATAACGTTTGCCAATGGCACCGGCCGTGAGCAAGAAAGCGCCCATCGAAGCCGCCATGCCGACGCAAATCGTCGAAACATCGGGTTTAATGTATTGCATCGTATCATAGATAGCCATGCCTGCCGTAATGGATCCGCCAGGGCTGTTAATGTAGAGAGAAATATCTTTCTCAGGATCTTCTGCTGCAAGGAACAGCATCTGAGCAATAATGGAGTTGGCTACTACATCGTTTACGCCTGACCCGAGGAAGATGATGCGATCCTTCAGAAGGCGGGAGTAAATGTCGTAAGCGCGTTCTCCGCGATTGCTCTGTTCAATAACCATAGGAACGAAATTCATATCCAACCAAGTCCCCTCCTCAAAATAGCAAAGATGGTATTACTGATTCCCATTCTAGCGGATGATCAAACAAAAGTCAAAGATAGTCAAACTCAATTTTCCAGAAAAACAAAAAAACCACCCTCATCGAGGACGGTTCATGTTTATGTATAGCGTTAAGGTAAAGTTAAATGGCGCGCCCGCTAGGAATCGAACCTAGATCTCAGGCTCCGGAGGCCTACGTCATATCCATTGGACCACGGGCGCATATTTGCATAAGAAAGCAACAGCAAAACTTAGTATACGCGATTCTATTGTAGAAAGCAAGATAGATGAGAAAAATAAATTTGAGCAAATCGTGAATACAAACGCTTTCATCGGCGATTGCTGACTTGCCATGTGAAATGTTTTTAGCTAAAATAGAGGTGGGACTTAAAGTGAGTATGCGGGACGTTTAACGTCCATCCCCTGAAAGCCCATTACGCCTATTGACGGGTGGAGTGAAAAGTAGAGGATGCGTCACATTATTGAGCTGCAGCAGCAGCTTCTCCCAGATTTGCTTGACGTAATGAAGAAGCGTTACTCGATATTGCGCCAAGTGATGTTGTCCGATCTGATAGGCCGGAGGACGCTCGCCAATTCCTTAGGGATGACCGAGCGGGTACTGAGGGCGGAAACGGATTTTCTGAAATCGCAAGGTCTGCTGGAGATTCATACGGCGGGGATGCGGATCAGTGAAGCGGGCAAGCAATTGCTTGAGCAATTGGAACCCTTCTACAAAACGTTATTCGGCTTGTCCGATCTGGAAGAGAAGATCAGGAGTCACTTCGGATTATCGCAGGTCATTATTGTAGCAGGCGATTCCGAGGAGTCGGAGCAATCGAAGCGGGAGCTTGGAAGAGCGGCTTGCCAGGTGCTTCGCAAAGTGATGGAGCCAAACGATGTCGTGGCTGTAACCGGCGGAACGACAATCGCTCAGGTAGCGAACCAATTAACTTCGACAACACCGCTCAAGAACAACTGGTTTGTACCGGCGAGAGGCGGACTTGGTGAAAGTCTCGATTATCAAGCCAATACCATTGCATCAACAATGGCGAAGCGTACAGGCGCCAATTACCGGATGCTCCATGTGCCGGATCATTTAGGTGACGAAGCCTACGCATCCATGATGCAGGAACCGAATATCCGCGATATTGTCGAGGTTGTCCGAAGCGCCAGAATCGTCGTTCACGGGATCGGGGACGCTATGGTGATGGCCCGGCGCAGAAAGCTGAATCCTGAACTGGTGGAAGCGATGGCCGCGGATGGAGCATTGGCTGAAGCTTTTGGTTTTTATTTCGACCGTAACGGCGAAGTTGTTCACAAAATGCAGACCGTAGGATTACGACTCGAGGATATTGTGAAGACTGAAGTTGTTATTGGAGTTGCAGGCGGCCATAGCAAAGGTGAAGCTATAGCAGCCATTATGAAATTTGGGCACAATGATGTACTTGTCACCGATGAAGCGGCAGCTCTTGAGATGTCCGCGATTATCGATGAACAACAGCAATCGTTATCTTAACGATTTGCGGCAGGCTCTGCTGCAAAACGTTTTGAAATATATACCATAGTCATTTAAAAGCTTAGGAGGAATTTAAAATGGTTAAAATTGGTATTAACGGATTTGGTCGTATCGGTCGTAACGTGTTCCGCGCATCGCTGAACAACCCTAATGTTGAGGTAGTTGCGGTAAATGACCTGACTGACACTAAAACACTTGCACACCTGCTGAAATATGACACAACTCACGGCACTCTGGATGCTACGGTTGAAGCACAAGAAGGCGCAATTATCGTTAACGGCAAAGAAATCAAAGTATTTGCTGAACGTAACCCTGAGAACCTTGCATGGGGCTCCGTAGGCGCTGAAATCGTTGTTGAATCCACTGGTATCTTCACAGCGAAAGAAAAAGCTGAGCTTCACCTTAAAGGCGGCGCTAAAAAAGTTATCATCTCCGCTCCAGCAACTAACGAAGACATCACAATCGTTATGGGCGTTAACGAAGACAAGTACGATGCTGCATCGCACACTGTAATCTCCAACGCTTCTTGCACAACGAACTGTCTTGCACCATTCGCAAAAGTATTGAACGACAAATTCGGTATCGTTAAAGGTATGATGACTACAATTCACTCGTACACAAACGACCAAGCCGTACTGGACGTTCCTCACAAAGACCTGCGTCGTGCTCGCGCAGCTGCTGAGAACATCATTCCTTCGTCGACAGGCGCTGCAAAAGCAGTATCCCTGGTTCTGCCAGAACTGAAAGGCAAACTGAACGGTATGGCTATGCGCGTTCCTACGCCTAACGTTTCCGTAACTGACCTGGTTGCTGAACTGAAAGTTAACGTTACTGTTGAAGAAGTTAACGCAGCTCTGAAAGAAGCTTCCGAAGGCGCTCTTAAAGGCATTCTGAACTACAACGAACTGCCACTGGTATCCAGCGACTACAACAGCGACCCAGCTTCCTCCACAATCGACGCTCTGTCGACTATGGTAGTAGAAGGCAACATGGTTAAAGTTATTTCCTGGTACGACAACGAGTGGGGCTACTCGAACCGTGTAGTTGACCTCGCTGCATTCGTGGCAAGCAAAGGTCTGTAAGATACACGCGCTATTCCACAATCGCATGGAACGCTTTCGTCCCGGAGTTTGAAGCTCCGGGATACGCTTAGTCTGCGGCTCCACTTAAGTGGATATTAGGCGAAGGCGTTCCTTCTTGCGAGAAGGAACGCCTTTTTTACTGCTGTTTAAGCTTTAAATCATATATGCTTTCAACTTCATAATCAGGGAGGCAACACCATTGAATAAGAAAAGTGTTCGTGACGTAGAAGTAGCAGGCAAACGCGTATTTGTACGCGTCGATTTCAACGTACCACTCGAAGATGGCAAAATTACTGACGACAAGCGTATCCGCGAAACGCTTCCTACGATCAACTATTTGATCGAAAAAGGCGCTAAAGTTATCCTCGCGAGCCACCTTGGCCGTCCAAACGGTGAAGTGGTTGAAGAACTGCGTCACACAGCTTCTGCTGTACGTCTGTCCGAGCTTCTTGGCAAACCGGTTGTTAAAGCTAACGACTCCGTTGGTGAAGAAGTGAAAGCACAAATTAACGCGCTGAATAACGGCGACGTACTCTTGCTTGAGAACGTTCGTTTCCACGCTGGCGAAGAAAAGAACGATCCGGAACTGGCTAAGCAATTCGCTGAGCTGGCTGATCTGTTCGTAAACGATGCATTTGGTGCTGCTCACCGCGCCCACGCTTCGACAGAAGGCATTGCGCACCACCTGCCTGCAGTATCGGGTCTCTTGATGGAGCGCGAGCTTGATGTTCTCGGCAAAGCGCTGAACAACCCTGAACGTCCTTTCACGGCGATCGTTGGCGGTTCGAAAGTAAAAGACAAAATCGACGTTATCAACAAAATGATCGAGATCGCTGATAACATTATCATCGGCGGCGGCTTGTCTTACACCTTCTTCAAAGCGCAAGGTCATGAAATCGGCCAATCGCTCGTTGACAACTCCAAGCTGGATCTGGCTCTTGAGTTCATCGAGAAAGCAAAAACGCTGGGCAAAAACTTCCTGATCCCTGTTGATATCGTTGTTACTGACGAGTTCAGCAAAGATGCTAACACCAAGATCGTTGACGTAGACGGCATCCCAGCTGACTGGGAAGGCATCGACATCGGTCCTAAAACTCGCGAAATTTACGCTGACGTTATCAAAAACTCCAAGCTGGTTGTTTGGAACGGACCAATGGGCGTATTCGAAATCGAGCCATTCTCCCACGGTACACGTGCGGTTGCTAACGCTTGTGCGGAAACAGCTGGTTACACGGTAATCGGCGGCGGCGACTCCGCTGCGGCTGCTGAGAAATTCGGCGTGGCAGACAAAATGGATCACATCTCGACTGGCGGCGGCGCTTCCCTGGAATTCATGGAAGGCAAAGCACTTCCAGGCGTTGTGGCTCTTAACGATAAATAAGAAAGAATTATATAATTAAGAAACGAGGGAATATACGATGAGCAGAACACCTATCATTGCAGGTAACTGGAAAATGTTCAAAACCGTTTCCGAAGCCGTATCGTTCTTCTCCGAAGTCAAAGGCAAGGCTGAAGTTGCTGGCGTAGAGAGCGTAATTTGCGCTCCTTACACAACTCTTCCCGCGCTTGTTGAAGCAGCAAAAGGCACGTCGATCGCAATTGGCGCGCAAAACCTGCACTTCGAAGACAACGGTGCATTCACAGGCGAAATCAGCGGCGTTATGCTGAAGGACCTTGGCGTGAAGTACGTTATTATCGGTCACTCCGAGCGTCGTGCTTACTTCGCTGAGACAGACGAGATCGTTAACAAAAAAATGCATTCAGCATTCAAACACGGCATTACGCCAATCGTTTGCGTCGGCGAAAAGCTCGAAGAGCGCGAAGCTAACCAAACGAAGGATGTTTGCAAAGTGCAAACCGAGGCGGCTTTTGAAGGCCTGTCGGCAGCTCAAGCTGCTGAAGTTGTTATCGCATATGAGCCAATCTGGGCGATCGGCACTGGCAAATCCTCGACTTCCGAAGACGCGCAAGACGTGATCGGTTACATCCGCAGCGTAGTTGCTGATCTCTACGATGCAGCAACGGCTGAAGCGGTTCGTATCCAATACGGCGGCAGCGTAAAACCTAACAACGTTGCAGAATACATGGGACAAGCGGATATCGACGGCGCTCTTGTCGGCGGCGCATCGCTTGAACCGGCTTCCTATATCGCACTCGTTGAGGGGGCCAAGTAAGATGGCTCCGAAACCAGTTGCGCTGATTATTCTCGACGGCTTTGGCCTTCGCGACGACGTAACCGGCAATGCCGTTGCGCAAGCGAAAAAGCCAAACTACGACCGTTACTGGTCGACATATCCGCACACAACCCTTACTGCTTCCGGTGAAGCAGTAGGTTTGCCGGATGGCCAAATGGGCAACTCCGAGGTTGGTCACCTGAACATCGGCGCTGGCCGTATCGTTTATCAGGATCTGACTCGCATTTCGAAGTCGATCCGCGACGGTGAATTTTTCGATAACGAGACGCTTCTTGGGGCGGTTCGCCACGCGAAAGCGAACGGCAAGAAGCTTCACCTGTACGGACTGCTGTCCGACGGCGGCGTGCACAGCCATATTGCTCACCTGTTTGCCCTTCTGGAACTGGCTAAGAAAGAGGAGCTGAACGAAGTATTCATTCATGCCTTCCTCGATGGCCGCGACGTTGCTCCAGACAGCGCGAAGGGTTACTTGGAACAGCTGCAAGCGAAGATTGAAGAAGTGGGCGTAGGCCAGATCGCTACCGTTCAAGGCCGCTACTACGCAATGGACCGCGACAAGCGTTGGGAGCGTACGGAGAAGTCGTACCGCGCTATGGTTTACGGCGATGGTCCTAAATACACTGATCCAATCAAGGCTGTAGTTGAATCCTACGAAAAATCCGTTTATGATGAATTCGTTATGCCAACGGTTATCGTTGGCGAGAACGATAAGCCGGTAGGCCTGGTTGAATCGGAAGACTCCATCGTCTTCTTCAACTTCCGTCCTGACCGTGCGATCCAGCTTGGCCAAGTTTTCACCAACGAAGATTTCCGTGGCTTTGACCGTGGCGAGAAATGCCCTAAAAACCTGCATTTTGTCTGCCTGACACTGTTCAGCGAGACAATCGGCGGTTATGTGGCTTACTCCCCTAAGAACTTGGACAACACCCTCGGTGAAGTGCTCGTTCAAAACAACAAGAAGCAATTGCGTATTGCGGAAACCGAGAAATACCCGCATGTAACGTTCTTCTTCAGCGGCGGCCGCGATGTTGAGCTTCCGGGCGAGACGCGTGTTCTGATCAGTTCGCCGAAGGTCGCAACTTACGATCTGCAGCCGGAAATGAGCGCATACGAAGTTGCAGCAGCGGCAGTTAGAGAAATTGAAGCAGACAAGCACGACGCTATCATTCTTAACTTTGCTAACCCTGACATGGTAGGTCACTCCGGCATGCTGGAGCCGACAATCAAAGCGGTGGAAGCAACTGACGAATGTCTGGGCCAAGTGGTGGAAGCTGTCCTTGCAAAAGGCGGCGTAGCAATCATCACGGCTGACCACGGAAACGCGGACATGGTATTCGACGAAAACGGACGTCCGTTCACTGCGCATACAACGAACCCGGTTCCTTGTATCGTTACAGTCGCTGGCGGAGAGCTTCGCGAAGGCGGCATTCTGGCTGACCTGGCTCCGACGGTTCTTGACCTGCTGGAACTGGTTAAACCAGAGCAAATGACAGGTACAACATTGATTCGGAAGTAAGTTTCAAGGTAGAATCAAAACAGCTTGTTTTCCATGCTTCAACCCTATAAATAACTTAAATTAAGGAGTGTTACTCAAATGTCTATCATCGTTGACGTGTACGCACGCGAAGTGCTGGATTCCCGCGGGAATCCAACTGTAGAAGTAGAAGTATCCCTGGAATCCGGCGGCAAAGGCCGCGCAATCGTTCCATCCGGCGCATCCACTGGCGCTTATGAAGCTGTTGAGCTTCGCGACGGCGACAAAGGCCGTTACCTGGGCAAAGGTGTAGAAAAAGCGGTTGAGAACGTTAACGCAATTATCGCACCTGAAATCATCGGTCTGGACGCTCTTGATCAAGTAGCTATCGACCGCAAAATGATCGAGCTTGACGGTACTCCTAACAAAGCTAAGCTTGGCGCTAACGCAATTCTGGCTGTTTCGATGGCTGTTGCACGCGCTGCAGCTGACGCGCTGAACGTGTCCCTGTACACTTACCTCGGCGGCTTCAACGCAAAAACTCTGCCGGTTCCAATGATGAACATCATCAACGGCGGCGAACATGCGGACAACAATATTGACGTACAAGAGTTCATGGTTCTGCCGGTTGGCGCTCCAACATTCAAAGAAGCTCTTCGTATCGGCGCTGAAATCTTCCACAACCTGAAATCGGTTCTGAAAGACAAAGGCCTGAACACAGCAGTAGGCGACGAGGGCGGCTTCGCTCCTAACCTTGGTTCCAACGAAGAAGCAATCACAACAATCATCGCCGCGATCGAGCTTGCTGGCTACAAACCAGGCGTTGACGTATTCCTCGGCATGGACGTAGCTTCCACTGAGTTCTACAAAGACGGCAAATACCACCTCGAAGGCGAAGGCAAATCCTTCACTTCCGCAGAATTCGTTGACCTGCTTGCTTCGTGGGTTGAAAAGTACCCAATCATCACAATCGAAGACGGCTGCTCCGAAGACGACTGGGAAGGTTGGAAATTGCTCACTGACAAACTCGGCGGCAAAGTACAGCTCGTTGGTGATGACCTGTTCGTTACAAACACAGAGCGTCTTTCCGACGGTATCGAAAAAGGCGTGGGTAACTCCATCCTCGTTAAAGTTAACCAAATCGGTTCGCTTACTGAAACATTCGACGCGATCGAAATGGCGAAACGCGCTGGTTACACGGCGGTTATCTCCCACCGTTCCGGCGAAAGCGAAGACAGCACAATCGCTGACATCGCGGTTGCTACTAACGCTGGCCAAATCAAAACAGGCGCTCCGTCCCGTACGGACCGCGTAGCGAAATACAACCAATTGCTCCGCATCGAAGACCAACTGGGTTCGGTTGCTCAATATGCAGGCAAATCGGCATTCTACAACCTGAAAAACTTCAAATAAGTTTTTTCGGTAAAATAAAAAAGGCATCCCGGTGAGGGGATGCCTTTTTTTGCTGTTTAATGGAATTCAATCCGAAATTTGAAACTATTGAATTACTTGTCCGCCTATGATAAAATCAATTTATGTGTTTTACGGAGCTCCTATGCTGGAGGTGGATCAAATGGAAATCTTTTGGAAGATTTTGCTCGTTATTTTCGCAGTTGGATTGATCGCGGTTGTATTGCTTCAAAAAGGGAAAAGCGCTGGTTTGTCTGGTGCGATCACTGGCGGTGCTGAGCATTTGTTCGGCAAGCAGAAAGCTCGCGGTCTGGACTTGTTCCTTCAGCGTTTAACAGTAGGGCTGGCAAGCGGATTCTTTATCCTGGCTCTAGTTGTAGCATACGTCGTTAAAGTTTAATTAATCTTGATTCGTACTCAGAAACGGAGGGAAACCTCCGTTTTTTGTTTTTTCCGGGCTTTTACGGATGCTAAGGAATGATTTCGTGTATACTTAACGGTATATGATAATCTATCAACCGGTAGCTGGATGGCGGTAGGGAAAGCCTCCGGTGTATGAGGTGACAAGGAAAACTATGATGCAAGAGCAGGGACTTCTTGATTTTATGCGGGAGACGGCTTACAAGCCGATGACTTATCAGGAGCTGGAACAACATTTCGGGATTAACGACGCGGCGGAATTCAAAGAATTTCTGAAGCTGCTTAATCAGCTCGAGGAAGAGGGCAAAGTCATTCGGACGCGCAATGAACGCTATGGCGTTCCGGAGCGTATGAACCTCCTGAGAGGGAAAATCCAGGCGCATGCGAAAGGCTTCGCATTTTTATTGCCTGACGAGAAAGACCATCCTGATGTTTACATACATGCAAACGATCAGAAGAGCGCGATGAACGGCGATATCGCGCTGGTGCGCATTACTTCGCAAAGCGAAGGCGGAGGCCGGATGGAAGGCGAGGTCGTCCGTATTGTGCAGCGTGCCGTAACACAGGTAGTGGGTACGTTCGAAAGCCATGAGGCATTTGGCTTTGTTGTTCCGGACGATAAACGGATTAACCGGGATATTTTTATTCCGAAGGGTGAGTTCCAGGGAGCGGTAACCGGTCAGAAGGTGGTCGTGAAGATTACTTCCTATCCGGAAGGACGTTCTGCGGCGCAAGGCGAAATTATCGAAATTCTCGGACATAAGAACGATCCGGGCATCGACATTTTGTCCATTATCCGCAAGCATCAGCTGCCCGAAGGCTTCTCGGATGAAGTGATGGCCGAGGCCGAGGCGGCTCCGGACTCCATCACCGAAGAAGAGATTGTTGAACAAGGCCGCCGCGATCTTCGCGGAGAAGTGATTGTGACCATTGACGGGGAAGACGCGAAGGACCTTGATGACGCGGTCCATGTGAAGCGGCTTGAGAACGGCAACTATCTGCTTGGCGTTCATATCGCCGACGTTGGCTACTATGTGAAGGAGCGTTCGGCGCTTGACCAGGAAGCTTTTCGCCGCGGCTGCAGCGTTTACTTGGTGGACCGGGTTATTCCGATGCTGCCGCACCGTTTGTCGAACGGGATTTGCTCGCTGAATCCTCAAGTAGACCGCCTTACGCTTTCTTGCGAGATGGAGTTTGACTCCAAGCTGAAGCGTGTTCGTCACGATATTTTCACAAGCGTCATTAAGACGAAAGAGCGCATGACTTATACGAATGTGCGCAAGATCTTAATGGCTACCGAAGAAGAGCCGGAGACTGAGCTTAAGGAACGCTATGCTGATCTGCTCGACATGTTCACTCTCATGGAAGAGCTTGCGATGAAGCTTCGGAAGAAACGGATGAAGCGCGGCGCAATCGACTTTGATTTTCAGGAATCGAAGGTTATCGTGGATAAGGAAGGCAAAGCCGTTGACATCGTGAAGCGCGAACGTTCTGTTGCCGAGCAGATTATTGAAGAGTTCATGCTGGCGGCGAACGAAACGGTGGCCGAGCATTTCCATTGGCTTCGCGTGCCTTTCCTGTACCGGATTCACGAGGATCCGGATCAGGAGAAGCTGCTTCACTTCATGCAGTTCGCTTCGAACTTCGGTTATGTCGTGAAGGGCAAGGGCAATTCGGTTCATCCGCGCGCTTTGCAAACGCTTCTTGAGGAGATCCACGGCACAAAGGAAGAAACGGTTATTTCGACCGTCATGCTCCGTTCGATGAAGCAGGCGAAGTACGATGCGGAGAGCTTGGGCCACTTTGGACTTGCGGCGGAGTTCTACTCCCACTTCACATCGCCGATCCGGCGTTATCCGGACCTTGTGATTCACCGGGTTATCCGCGAGGTGCTCGAAAACGGCGGGGCATTACCGGAGATACGCAATGAAGCGCTGGCAGCCCGGATGCCGGATATCGCACAGCATTCTTCCGAACGCGAACGCGTTGCGGTTGATGCGGAACGGGATACGGATAAACTTAAAAAATGCGAATTCATGCTGGATAAAGTCGGCGAGGAATTCGATGGCATTATCAGCAGCGTGACAAGCTTCGGCATGTTTGTCGAATTGGATAATACGGTGGAAGGCCTTATCCGGCTGAGCGGTCTGACGGATGATTATTACCACTTCCATGAGCTTCATATGGTGCTGATCGGCGAGCGTACCTCGAAGGTATACCGCATTGGCGATGAAGTGAAAATCCGGGTGGCGCAGGTGAACATGGACGATTACACTATCGATTTCGAGATGGTGGACATGAAGCCGCGCAGCGATTTCCGCGGTGTCGCGGATGCAGGGTTCGGCGCGCGCAACGGAGGCGGCCGCAAGCGCGGAGGTTTCAGCCGCGGCGGGGACACGGGCGCGGTAGTTGGACGCGGCGGAGATAAAGGCCGCCGTGGGAAGGAAAGCCGCGCCGGCGATGGCCGCGGCGAGCGGAATGACCGCGGCCCGAGCAAGGGCGGCCGCGATGGCGCTAAGCGCGCCGAGCATAGCGGCGCGCAAGGAAATGCGAAGCGGAAGCGCGGTGGCGCTGACGGCGGAGCAGCCGGGGGCGCGAGCCGCGCGGCCGAAGGCGCGGCGGAGCGTTCGCCTTGGCAAGAGCAGGCGAAGCCGCTCGAGCAAGGGCGGCAAGTGCGCGGGGCAAGGCCGCGCACGGATATGTGGGGGCTGCCGATTAGCGGCAGCCGCGGCAGAGACGCCGATACGGGCGAAGATCCGGATCAAGGTTCTGCCTTTGATGGCGGCCGCGGCAGGCGCGGCGGCCGGGGCAACCGCAGCGGAGGCGGCGGAGGTCAGCGAAGCGATGCTAATTCTTCGAGCGGAGTGAATAATTCCGGCGAAGAAGGGAAAAACAAGAAGAGGAAAAGAAATGGCGGGGGCGGTAGCGGGAATGGCGGCGGCAATTCCACAGCCGCATTTGTCCGCAAGAAACGTAAATAAATATTTACATGAAAGACGTACTATAACTTTAAATAACGGCGCTGCTTGGCGGGGCGCAGGCTGCGGGGAAGCAGCGCCGTTTTCCTTGGATAAGCTGGGAAAATATATTTAAGCTTGTCGCTTGATTTTTGATTTTGGGTATAGTACACTCAAAGCAATTGATGATATGAACCTGAATTCACATATTGAAAAGGGTGTCATTTAAGTCATGGACCTTTTTCAATGTGTGAATTTTTTGTTTCGATACGAAATAGGCGCATATTAATACATTTTTGGAGGTAATACACATGCAACAAGGTACAGTTAAATGGTTCAACGCTGAGAAAGGTTTCGGCTTCATCGAAGTTGAAGGCGGCAATGACGTATTCGTACACTTCTCCGCAATCGTTGGCGAAGGCTTCAAGACTCTTGAAGAAGGCCAACGCGTTGAGTTCAACGTTGTTCAAGGCAACCGCGGACCACAAGCTGAGAACGTTGTTAAGCTGTAATAGCTTAATTTAACGAACGAAGACCGCCCTTAACGGGGCGGTTTTTTTGTTTATGTAAGCGATGTATTTTCGAGTCTTGCTTTAGAATTATAAAGTTGTTACAATGAATTTCTAATAACGCTTTTCTCTCGGAATGCGTAAACAAAAATGAGGTGAACCGCTGTGGGTGCTAAGAAAAATGACGGAAAACAGCTTGCTCAAAACAAAAAAGCTTCCCATGATTACTTCATTGAGGATACGTATGAAGCGGGAATCGTGCTGATGGGCACGGAGATCAAGGCTCTTCGCATGGGTAAAGCGAATATTAGCGATGCGTTTGCAACGATCCGGAATGGCGAGATGTTTATTCATAACATGCATATCAGTCCTTTTGATCAGGGCAACCGCCATAACCCGACTGATCCGACTCGCGCTCGGAAGCTGCTGCTCCACAAGCAGCAAATTCATAAGCTGCTCGGCCAATCCAAGCAGGAGGGCTACTCGATTGTGCCGCTGAAGATTTATGTCCGCAACGGCTACGCGAAGCTGCTGATTGGTCTTGGTAAAGGTAAGAAGCAATATGATAAGCGCGATACGGCCGCGAAGCGGGATGCTCAACGGGATATCCAGCGTGCGTTGCGCGAGAAGCAGAAAGTCGCAAGATAAATGGCATTTGCTTCACTCGCTGGTTCAGGTTCCAGCTTTCCGCCATCATTGGCATTAAGAAACCGAGCATTACCGATCGAGTTCGTGTTATACTAAAGTTGCGCTAAGGGATATGAAGCGCCGCTTCAACAAATGTATGAAGTAGTACTTGCTTGTAATGAATAGCGCAGAAGCGCTTCACCTCATTCCGGGCGTTCTTTACAGCTAAGCGGTCGAAATATACCGTTTATGCGATATTGGGGGCGTTTATGGATTCGACGGGGATAGTACGAGCATGGGTTGCGGGTAGCAGGGAGTCGTCTGCTTCATCAACGCTAAAGCCTATTAAATGGCAAACAACAACAAACTTACGCTTTCGCAGCTTAATAACCTGTGAGCGTGCTCCTACCTAGCATCGCCCATGTGACTAGACTAGGGGCTAACAAGTAGTGGGATACGCCGTTCGGTCTCCGCCTGGGGTCGACGGAAGAAGATAATCAGGCTGACCCAACGCGTAGTCGGTTACGGGACGACGCTCGGGTGACATCAATACTGTGACTACACCCGTAGAAGCCTGTGTGGCGTTGTCTTCGGACAGGGGTTCAAATCCCCTCGCCTCCACCATCATGAACCACATCCGCATGAGGATGTGGTTTTTGTTTTTTCTAAACACGAAAAAAGCTCCGTCCCACTAGGGATGGAGCTTTTTTCGTGTTTAGTTAGACACATGTAAATGATTGAATGGACTGCAGGCTGAGACCTGTGTACATCCAGAACCTTCCGTTCCATTGAAAACCCGCAACCGATGTGCGCCCTAAGAAAACGGGGAAAAACCAGAATTGATTTCCATTTCTTAACCAAATGTAAGTGTTCCTGAACATACAACGGGAAATCGCGCCAGGGTCAACAGCAAACGGCTGAACCGCAGGTTGTTGAGGAATGAATCCTGGCGGAGGTGAACTAGGTGCCATTGGCTGGCCTGGTTGCCCGGGCGGTCCCGGAGGTCCCGGGGGTCCCGGCGGTCCCGGCTGTCCAGGGAATCCTGGAGGGCCGAAAGGTGGGAAAAAGGACATGATCTTGTCACTCCTTATATGATGGGCTAAAACATTGTATGTAGGAGCGGAGATAAGGGAATGGGCGTAACCGATATTCTTTTTAATGAGGAGGCATGGTGTCGATGGGCATTATTGCATACCCACTGTCATGCTTAGCGGCTCCATATTATTAGAGGATTATGGGAACTTAAACCACTTTATGGTATAAATTTTAGTTTAAGATGGATGTTGGGTAACTAAAGTTGGTATTGGCTTTTGTTAATTTCTTCTATAATGAAACAAAAGAAAGAGGAGTTTTTATGCATGCATCGTTTTTCGTATGTGCAACCGAGGCCTATCAACGAAAGTACGTGGATTTTCTTTTGGCGAATTATGAGAATTTACGACTGCCGTATCCATTCCTCGTTGCTTTCGGCTTTATCGCCAGCCCTATTTTAATGGGACAGGAATGTTTTCTTTGTCTGGACAATGAGGGGGAAGCTATCGGTGCATTCGGCTATATTCATGGCACGGGAGAAGGCAACTATGAAGATCGGCATATCGTGCAGCTGCAAGTAGCTCTTCTATCTGAATCATATAGGTTTTCGAGGCTGTTTCTTCGTGGATTACAGGTGCTTGCCAAACATTTAACCGAGCTTAAAGAGGTAGTGACTGAGCTGGTTTTTTGGACGGGGAAGGATGACTACGCAATAAGGTTGTTCAATAAGTTCGCCGAACGGAACGAAGTCGGGGAGCTGGCTGTCGGCTATCGGGTTACTTTGCATCATTTAAATGCGTATTTAGCAAAATTCAAGCGAGAAACATTGGCGTAAAGAAAAGGCCCTCGGAATGCGCAGGCTTGAAGGAGGAAATCGTATTGGGCCGTCTTTTCCCGGCAACTTGCAATCAGGATCGAGATTATGCGAGATTTGCCCGATATTTTCTCGCGAATAGCTGTGAATTTGACGAACGGTTATTGTTTTACGACGCTATAGCACATTTGACGCTTTCCTTGAATGAGAGCCGGCTGATGTTATTTGATGACGAGAATGGTGAACTGCAGGGTTATATTCAATATCGGTTGGAGGCGAAAGGCTATACGGTGTTTATTGAGTCGGCGATTCTATCTTCTTCCTATCGAAGCGGCATGCAATTCTATAAAGGCTTCGCTCGATGGACGAATCATGTCATGGAAGAGTATACCGAGATTAATAGGGTCAGATTCCATGTACGCACCGATCATGCCTACTTGATTAAATTGTACTCTAAGTTTGCGAAAAAAAT
>NC_012914.1:1170000-1187500 GCF_000023585.1 Paenibacillus sp. JDR-2
GCAAATCCGCAACTCGCGTAAGCTAGGCTGTGATGGGGAGCGAAAAATGCAGTAGCGAAGGTCATGTACTCCGGCTGTCAAGAAAAGCCTCTAGTTAGATCTAGGTGCCCGTACCGCAAACCGACACAGGTAGGCGAGCAGAGCATGCTAAGGCGCGCGGAAGAACTCTCGTTAAGGAACTCGGCAAAATGACCCCGTAACTTCGGGAGAAGGGGTGCCTCGGTAGGGTGAATAGCCCGAGGGGGCCGCAGTGAAAAGGCCCAAGCGACTGTTTAGCAAAAACACAGGTCTGTGCGAAGCCGTAAGGCGAAGTATACGGGCTGACGCCTGCCCGGTGCTGGAAGGTTAAGGGGAGCGGTTAGGAGCAATCCGAAGCTGTGAACCGAAGCCCCAGTAAACGGCGGCCGTAACTATAACGGTCCTAAGGTAGCGAAATTCCTTGTCAGGTAAATTCTGACCCGCACGAATGGCGTAACGACTTGGGCGCTGTCTCAACGAGAGATCCGGTGAAATTTTAATACCTGTGAAGATGCAGGTTACCCGCGACAAGACGGAAAGACCCCATGGAGCTTTACTGCAGCTTGATATTGGACTTTGGTACGATCTGTACAGGATAGGTGGGAGCCTGAGAAGCATGAGCGCCAGCTTGTGTGGAGGCGACGTTGGGATACCACCCTGATCGTATCGGAGTTCTAACCTGGAACCATGAAACTGGTTCGGGGACCGTGTCAGGTGGGCAGTTTGACTGGGGCGGTCGCCTCCTAAAATGTAACGGAGGCGCCCAAAGGTTCCCTCAGAATGGTTGGAAATCATTCGGAGAGTGCAAAGGCATAAGGGAGCTTGACTGCGAGACCAACAAGTCGAGCAGGGACGAAAGTCGGGCTTAGTGATCCGGTGGTACCGAATGGAAGGGCCATCGCTCAACGGATAAAAGCTACCCTGGGGATAACAGGCTTATCTCCCCCAAGAGTCCACATCGACGGGGAGGTTTGGCACCTCGATGTCGGCTCATCGCATCCTGGGGCTGAAGTAGGTCCCAAGGGTTGGGCTGTTCGCCCATTAAAGCGGTACGCGAGCTGGGTTCAGAACGTCGTGAGACAGTTCGGTCCCTATCTGTCGCGGGCGCAGGAAATTTGAGAGGAGCTGTCCTTAGTACGAGAGGACCGGGATGGACGTACCGCTGGTGTACCAGTTGTTCCGCCAGGAGCACCGCTGGGTAGCCAAGTACGGACGGGATAAGCGCTGAAAGCATCTAAGCGTGAAGCCCCCCTCAAGATGAGATTTCCCAATTAGTAAGACCCCTTGAAGACGACGAGGTTGATAGGTTCGGGGTGGAAGCACAGCAATGTGTGGAGCTGACGAATACTAATCGGTCGAGGGCTTATCCTAAAACAACCCCCCAAAAAGTGAAGTTAAGCGTTATAGCTTATTCCGATTACTTTTCGGGGACCCCGGTGTAACAATCGGAACACTTAAGGAATTCAAACTTTCGCATCCAGTTTTCAAGGTGTAAATTACACCGATTATATGGCGGTCGTGGCGAAGGGGTTAACGCACCAGTCTGTGGCTCTGGCATTCGTGGGTTCAAGTCCCATCGATCGCCCCATTTTTTTTTTTTAAAACTACATAAAAAGCGTTGGGGATTAGCCAAGCGGTAAGGCAACGGACTTTGACTCCGTCACTCCTAGGTTCGAATCCTTGATCCCCAGCCATTTAAGCGGAAGTGGCTCAGCGGTAGAGCATTGCCTTGCCAAGGCGAGGGTCGCGGGTTCGATTCCCGTCTTCCGCTCCATATAACAAACACAAGATTACTTCAGAAACGAAGTGGTCTTTTTTTATTTACACAGAAAAACGCTGACACATGGTCAGCGCTTAAAGGCATCAATCCTTTTTCATTTTCCTTTTATAAAGGAAGTAAACGGCTATTATAGCGAGGATAAGGACAAGAGAGGCCATGTAGCTTCCTTCCGCGCCAAACTCTCCGCCTGATAACTGAATAGGGCCGTTGTCGGTTACTTGAAGGACAGCCGGCACAGGCTCCGTTCCGGATACTTGAAAGCCGTATACGTAGCCCTGGAAGAAGTTCCAGCTCATATGAAGCCCAATCGGCCACCACAAGCCCCCGGTCAGTTCCCTAGCTACCGAGAATAGAATACCTGCCAAACAAATATTGATGAACGGAAACGGCGTCTCGTACATATTCGGATTCATACTGTGCATAAGTGCAAAAATAATCGAGCTGACGATAATGGCAGCGGGCGTTCCATAGTGATATTTGATAAGTCCCTGAATGTACCCACGTGTGAATAACTCCTCGGATAATGCGACAAATATGTATAAAATAATGCCTTCAAACAAGGAAAGGATTAAAGTTTGGTCCCATTTCGATGCTTCCCAGCTTACTCCGCCTGCTGCCCAAATCAGAATGGCAGAGAGGGTCATAAGGAGAATTCCTGCAAAAAAACCTTGAAGACCACGGTCTACTCCATGCTTTTGCTTTAGTCCCAGCGGCCACTTGCGCTTGCGTTCAAACCACGCATACATGGTAAAGGCAGACCCTATAAAAAGAACCGTCTGCAGGTATTGCGTCCAGCGCGCCTCTCCAACCTTAGTGATTTCATCGATATCGGCGCCTGTTGCGGCAGCGTAGATCGCGTAACCGATACCCACCACAATCATAATTCCGATAGGGAGTAACCCGCTCAATACAATTTTGCCCGCCACGCTAAAAAACTTTTTAATCAGAATCACCATCCTAATTTCTAAATTTTAAAATACCATATTAATCCATTACTGCTACAAAATTATAACTTTCCGATTATTTTAATGTCAATTCTTTATGTACGAAAAATTTACATTTCTTGACTAGGTCTATTGTGCTATGATGAGGGCAACTATTGATGGAAGCGTTTTAGTAGATTGTTTCATTGAAAAAGGAGCCGACAAATGAGGAAACTCGTCATTGTCCTGTTATCTGCTATATGCCTGGTATTGTTAGGATTTACCCTATCCTCCTTTATCCATGTATTCCACTATAATTTGTCAGCTCCAGCCGATGTAGGCAGCGCGAATAAATCCGGTTACCGTCTCATCCTGATTACGCAAGAAATGGATACGCCGTTTTGGGATAAGGTAGAGAACGGGGCATCCAAAGCCGCCTCCAAGTATGGAGCCGAACTTGAAGTATGGGGCAGCTACGGAACCAATCAGGAGGATTTTTTGAAAAATATGGAGATCGCGATCGCTTCAAAGGTAGACGGTATTCTGGTACAGGGACTAAATACGGATGAGTTTAATCAATTGGCAACGGTTAAGGCTGCCGGGAACGGAATTCCGATCTTCACGATTGCTAACGACGTACCTATTGAAGACAGCTTAAGGCGGACTTATATCGGTTCCGACCATTACAAGGCAGGACAGATGATAGGTACGCAACTGGCTGAAGATCTTGGTCATAAAGGCAAGGTTGTGCTGATGGTTTCGGATCGTCAGGAGGATTTTCAGAGCAAGCGGCTAAACGGAATACTTAACATCTTGAAGTTCTATCCGGACATAGAACCTATTACGGTAGTAGCAGGGGACACAAGGGAGAAGGTTGTTACGGCTACCAACGAAATTATGAATAAAGAGCCGAATGTAGCTGCTTTTGTATCGGTCACGGCAAACAACGCAAGCGCGATGGTGCAGGAGATTGGCAAGCGCGCGCAGTTGAGCAAGTTCCATATCTACTCTTTTGATGATAGTCCTGAGATCAAGACCTTGCTGAAGGAGAAGAAGATGAGCGGCATTATCGAGCAATCCCCGGAAATGATGGGCGAGCTTGGCGTGCAGCTAATGGTGCAGTGGCTGAAGGGAGAGACTTTCCCCCTAAAATATGATGGTTATTTTACGGATATTCGGCTCCTTAAGGCGGATGAACTCCAATGAATACAGTCCAGAAAAAGATATTGTCGCTCACTGCTATTGTCTTGTTTATCATGGTTGCGATCTGGTTTATCCTCACGTACTACAATCAGAAAATGCAAGATCAATATAATGATATTTTGCAGCGCTACCTGCAAATGAACGAGGTAAGCGCGTCCAGCCAGCAGCTAGTCACTTCGCTTAACAACTACATACAAACGCCAACTCCTTCGAAGCTTTCAAATGTAGAGGGAGACCGGCAGAGACTTCTGAATGCGCAGCTGCATATTGCGGATTTGCGCAACAACAGCAATCAGTTTACCCTAACCAATTATTTGAACCTGATCGACAGTCTGGTGGACTCCACGAATCGGTCAATACGGCTTCTGAACGAGAAGAATAATGAAGAAGCGCTTAATGATTTTACGGAGGCGACACGGCTATCGAAGTATATTTCCGAGATGACGTTAACACTGCTCGGGACCGAGCTTCAGACGTACGACCAGTTCTACCGCGGCATGATTATGCAGTCTGTGGAGCTGAAGAAGCTTGGGGTGTGGATGCTGGCGTTGATCACTTTCCTTCTCCTCCTTTTTACTTATTGGTTCTCGCTAAGCATCACTCGCCCGATCCAGCGTCTTACCCAAGCTGCCCGCGAGCTGTCGAGGGGAAGATTTGATACCCATATCGAAATTTACGCCAATGACGAGATTTCTTTCCTAGCCAAGACCTTTGACCGGATGAGGATCAACATCAACAATCTGATCTCGGAGATTCAGACGAAAGCGCAGCTTGAGAGCGAGCTTCAGAAGAACAAGCTGCTCCTGCAGGAGAGCCAGCTGAGAAGTCTGCAGAGTCAGATCAATCCGCATTTCTTATTTAACACCTTGGATACGTTATCGAAAAAGGCTTATTTGGAAGGCTCGCTGGAAACAAGCGATCTTCTGACCAGTGTGGCGAGACTGCTCCGCTACAATCTTAAGCGGCTAGACAGGCCGGTTACGCTTTATGAGGAAGTCCGCGTACTGCGCGAATATATTTTCATCCAGAAAACAAGGTTTACGGAACGGCTGCGCTTTGTGGAAGAAGTGGATGAAGATTGCTTGCATGTCCAGATTCCGGGGCTTACGATCCAGCCGATTATCGAGAATGCTGTTATTCATGCCATAGAGCCGCTTGAAGATGGCGGCACGATTACGTTCCGCGTTCGGGACGAGGGTTCCGAGATTATGATCGAAATTGAAGACGAAGGCAGCGGCATATCGGAGGAAAAAATATCGCATATCATGGAGGATCGATTTGCCAGCCAGGAGGGCGACGGGCATTCGACGGGTATCGGCTTTGGTAATGTGATTAACCGGCTGCGCCTTTATTACGGCCGGGAGGATGTTATGGCTATTCAGAGTGAGGTAGGCAAAGGAACGAAAGTGATATTGAAGCTGCCGAAGGAAAGGGAGGCCGGTTAAATCATGTATAAGCTGTTAATCGTGGATGACGAGCAGATTGAGCGCGAAGGGTTAAAGGCCATCCTGCAGCATGGATTGCCGGACATTATCATTGAACAGGCGAAGAACGGGAATATAGCGGTACAGCTGGCGGAGGAATTCCGTCCGGACTTGATCTTAATGGATGTGAAGATGCCGGGAATCAATGGACTAGAGGCGGTAGAGTTGATAAGCGCGAATCAGCCGTCGATCAAATTCATTATGGTGACGGCTTATGATACGTTTGACTACGCGCGTAAGGCCATCAAGCTTGGCGTAAAGGACTATCTCCTCAAGCCAAGCAAAGCCTCCGAGATCGTGACAACCGTACAGCGCGTTCTTCATCTCATTGAAGAGGAGAGAAAGACGGTAGAGACAACCGAGCTTCAGCGTACCGCCCTGCAGAGAGTTATGCCTATAATCGAAACGGATATCGTCACGCAATTATTGTTTGATCATGTTCATGAGGTGCATTTGGATGAGCTGGTAGGGCTGCTTGGCGTGCATACGGCAAACGAGAAGTATGCGATGACCGTATTACTGCCTCCGGGAGCGGAGGGCTGCTATACCGCTATAAAGGAAAAGGTCCGAAAGATGGGTAGCGGCTGGGTTGGCGCGATGTACGGACGGCAAATTCCGATCATCGTGTTTCCGGAGGCAGACAGGTCATACCGTTCCCAGGCCGTTACAATGGCGCGCGAATTGCTCGCTGTGGCGAAGGCGGACGGTAACGACGGCTGGTTTGTGGGAATTGGCGGCGTGTATGAGTCGCTTGATCAGATCCGGCAGTCGTATCAGGAGGCCTTAATGGCTTCGATCGATCCGTCGTTGCCGGTCAAATACCGTTTCTACGAGGATACTCCTGTTCTTGGCGTTACGCGGGACGGCTATCCGGTCAAGCTGCTGGAACAGCAGTTGTTCGACCGCATCCGGCTGGGGCAATGGGAGCAGGTCCGTAATGATTTAACGGATTTTATCCGCCGTTATGAGAACGAAGGAGCAAGCCTTTTGCATACCCAGCAGCGTGTACTCGAGTTGCTCTGGATTGCCTCCCGCGTACTTCTTGAGATGGGCGTTGAGATTGATACGCCGATGTTCTCCTTCCAGGTGCGGGACTACAGGCAGCTAAGGGCAGAGTCCGAGCATTTGCTGGAGCGGATGAGACAATCGTATACCGAACATCATGAACGGATTGAGCCGGATGCGATACAACAAATCAAGCAGTATATTACGGATCATTCCCACGAGGATATTTCGCTGGAAGCGATCGGGCGAATGGTTGGTTTAAGTCCTTTTTATATCAGCAAAATGTTTAAAGACCAGCTTGGCATTAACTATATCGATTTTCTGACCGAATGCCGCATTAAGAAAGCGATAAAGCTGATGGGCGATCCCGAGCGGAGTTTGAAGGAAATTACTTATATGGTTGGTTACCATGATCCGAATTACTTCAGTAAAGTATTCAAAAAGATGTGCGAGGTCTCTCCGACGGAATACCGCAAGACACTCCTTGGCAAATCGGCTTCGAGCTAAAAATTTGGGATGAAGGAAGAGAAGCAAATGAAACAGGGCTTCGCGAGGAGAAGGTCTACTCTATTTATTGCCGTTCTAATCGTCTGTTTTCTCTTGTCGGCTTGCGACAGTAATAGCGGTGGTGGGGCGACAGCTGAGAACCTAAATAATAAACAGCCTAAGGCAACCATAGCTCCTTCCGATCACGCAAATAAAAAGATTAAGATTGGCTTCTCGATGGATACGCTCCTCGAGGAACGCTGGCTGAAGGACCGGGATTTATTCCGGGAGGCCTGCGAGGCGCTAGGCGCGGATGTGGAGATTATTGCGGCTAACGGGGATGATGCCAAGCAGATTTCCCAAGCGGAAGCGTTAATCAGCCAAGGGGTCGACATTCTTGTTGTTGTTCCTCATAACGCGGATGCGACGGCTGCCATCGTGAAGAAGGCGCATTCGGCCGGTATTAAAGTGCTTGCGTACGACCGTCTTATAAAAAACGCCGACGTGGATTTATACGTATCGTTTGATAACGAGGCGGTAGGGGAGCTGCAGGCCAAAGCGATCACCAGGCTTGTGCCAAAGGGGAAATTTGTTTATATCGGCGGCGCCGATACGGATAATAACGCGCACTTGTTCAAACAAGGCGTATTTAACGTACTTCAGCCTTATATCGACCGAGGAGATATTACGGTTGTCTATGATCAATGGACGAAGGACTGGACCCCGGTGAATGCCTTGGCCAACATGAAGGATGCGCTTGAAGCGAATAACAATAAGATTGATGCGGTTATTGCTGCCAACGACGCTACGGCGGGTGGTGTCGTTCAGGCGTTAGCGGGGCAAGGGCTGGCGGGCAAGCTCCCGGTTGCCGGCCAGGATGCCGAGCTTGCCGCCGCGCAGCGAATTGTGGAAGGAACGCAGACGATGACCGTGTATAAGCCGATCAAGCTGCTGGCCGACAAAGCCGCCGAGCTTGCCGTCAAGCTGGCGAAAGGCGAGGATACCGGCGCGGACCGGACCGTCAATAACGGCAAGATCGAAGTGCCTTCCGTGCTGCTGTCCCCGATCGCCGTAGACAAATCCAATATTGACGAGACGATTATTGCCGACGGATTCCATTCCCGTGAAGACGTCTATAAGAACGTCGATAAGAAGCTTTGACTCCAATCAGCCGAATATACTGCACTCTGTACAACAAAACTCGTCTGACCGCCTCGAATTGGGCAAATACATTGTATTTCGTGCAAGGCCAGTTCGACTGTTTTAAAAATCGAGTAAGTAAAGATCTTGAGGGGTTGTCCCAACGTCATTTTAATGACTTAAGGGACAGCCCTTTATTTTTTTGCCTGCGGCCCCCGCAGTTCAAAAAAGTCTAGGCGGTTATAAAAGAGTGCTATATAACAGCGCTTTCATTGGAAGTTCCCCGTGCTATAGTTGGTCGTGTAAGGAACAAAGACATTATTGGAGGGGTAACGAAGATGAAAAAAGGCTTCAAATCGTTTGCGCTTTTAATGGTTGTTCTGCTGCTCACGGCTTTGGTTGCAGCTTGCGGTAAAGGCGACAGTAAAGTCAGCGTTGGTATCGTTCTTCCGACGAAAGACGAACCAAGATGGGTTCAAGACGAGCAGCGCTTCAAGGATGCGCTGAAGGGCTCCAAATACACGACGGAAATTCTGTTCAGCCAAGGCTCCTCTGCAAAAGAAAAAGAAAACGTAGAAACATTGATCAATAAAGGCATCAAAGTACTTATTATCTGTCCTCAAGACGGCGACGCGGCTGCTGCTGCTGTAGAAGCTGCGAAAAAAGAAGGCATCAAGGTTATCTCCTATGACCGTTTGATCACCAACACGGACGCGGTTGACTACTACGTTACTTTCGACAGCGTAGCGGTAGGCGCGGCACAAGCTCAATACCTGGTTGATAACGCTAAAGGCAACGGCCAGCCGTTGTACCTGTACGCGGGCGCAGCTTCCGACAACAACGCATTCCTGTTCTTCCAAGGCGCTTGGAACGTTCTGCAGCCAAAAATCGCTGACGGCACTTTCAAAATCGCGAACTCCAGCGAAGCTGAAGCTCTGAAGGCTACAAAAGATCTGTCCCGTGACCAGCTGAGCAAAATCATCGGCCAAGTTACAACAAACTGGGATGCTAACGAAGCGAAAAACAAAGCTCAAACTCACTTGACTGCCGCAGCTGCCGACATGAAAGGCGATGTAGCAATCTTGGCTCCGAACGATGGCACGGCACGTTCGATTGCCGACGTATTTAAAGCGGATAGCGCTATTAAAAGCTATGTAGTAACGGGTCAGGATGCTGAGAAAGCTTCCATTCAATACATCATTGACGGCAAACAATCGATGACGGTATTCAAAGACGTTCGTACGCTTGTTAAAGACGCGATGGGTATGGCCGTAGACATTCTGGACGGCAAAGATCCTGCAACAACAGGCTCGTATGACAATGGCAAAGTAGAAGTGAAAGCAAAACAAACCAACGTTATTGTCGTGAACAAAGGCAATGTGAAGAAAGAACTGATCGATTCGGCTTACTACGCGGCGAGCGATTTCACGGGTCTGTAATCGTAAACGAATAAAGCGCAAAGCTCATGCTTTCGAAGTATGAATTGCTTTGCAATTCATTTGGGGAATAGTGATAGATTCGTCTATCGCTATTCCTTACTTGCAGAGTTGTTTGCTTAAGGAAATCCTTACGATGTAAGAATTATCGCAAAGAACGCGAAAATTCTTTTAGGAGTGCATAGTGATGAGCAACTACATTTTGGAGATGAACAATATCTCGAAGGAATTTACAGGTGTCAAAGCGCTCTCGGACGTGAACTTCAAGGTGGAGAAGGGCGAAATTCATTGTCTCATCGGCGAGAACGGAGCCGGCAAATCAACCCTGATGAAGGTTTTGAGCGGCGTTTATCCCTATGGCACCTACAAAGGCGATATCGTGTTCGAAGACGATATTCAGGCCTTCAACAAAATCAGCGACAGCGTAAAAGCGGGCATCGCCATTATTTATCAGGAACTCGCATTGTTCCCGGACCTTACGGTTTACGAGAATATTTTTGCCGGAAACGAAATAAAACGCGGCTCGGTGGTGGATTGGAACAAGACGATTGTCGAAGCGCAGAAAATGCTTCAGAGGGTTGGCCTAAATGTAAATCCCGAAGTACTGATTAAAGAACTAGGTGTCGGCAAGCAGCAGCTGGTCGAGATCGCCAAAGCATTAAGCAAAAACGTAAAGCTGCTTATTCTGGACGAACCAACGGCAGCTTTGAACGAGAATGACAGCGAGAATCTTCTTGAACTGCTCCGGGAGCTGAAGAAGCAAGGCATTACCTGCATTATGATCTCCCATAAGCTGAAAGAAGTCATCTCCATTGCGGATAAAGCAACGGTGCTTCGCGATGGACGTACCATTTGCACCCTGGACGGGTCCAAGGGGGAAATCACGGAAAACAATATTATCCGGAACATGGTTGGCCGCGAAATAGAAGATATTTATCCGAAGAGAATGAGCAAATCGTTCGGCAGCACAATCCTTGAGGTGAAGAACTGGTCCGCTTACGATCCCGAGCTCGGAAGACATGTCGTCAAGAATGTGAACCTGCATGTTAAAAAAGGAGAAATCGTCGGAATAGCCGGCTTGATGGGCTCAGGACGGACGGAGCTTGCTCGCAGCATCTTCGGCAATCCAAAGTCTTATAGACTGCAAGGCGAGCTTTTGGTGAACGGTTCAGCCAAATCGCTCAAGCATCCGAAGGATGCGATCAAGGAAGGCATTGCTTATGTAACCGAGGACAGAAAAGGCGACGGGTTGTTCCTCATCCAGGATATTAAAAATAATATCTCTGCGGCTAACCTGAACGGAATCTCCCGGAAAGGCGTCATCAACGACAATAAGGAGATCCGGATCGCCAGCGATTACAAAAGCTCGTTAAACGTTAAGGCTCCTTCCATCGAACAGATCGTGGGCAATCTTAGCGGCGGCAATCAGCAGAAGGTATCGCTTGGCAAATGGCTGTTCGTCGGGCCGCAGCTTCTTATCCTGGATGAGCCGACACGCGGTATCGACGTTGGTGCTAAATTTGAGATTTATACCATCATGAACAAGCTGATTGCGGAGGGAATGAGCATTATTATGATCTCTTCCGAGCTGGGGGAAATTCTCGGCATGAGCGACCGCATTTATGTCATGGCGGAAGGCGCGATTAAAGGCGAGCTTCCGATTGAAGAGGCGAACCAAGAAAATATCATGCAATTCGCAACGCAATAGATAATGCTTACGAAGCATGAATCGCCGCGATCGGCGTATAACCGCCTTTTGTGCAGCCATTCATTTTAGGAGGATCACCCATGAACTTAGTCACTCAGGGCAAAAAGGAACACCAGACAAACATTCTTACCGAAGGTAAAACATTGCTGAAAGTAAATATTCGCGAGTACGGCATGTACATTGCTTTGTTTGTTATTATGCTGACGTTCTCGATTCTTACGGACGGCTTGTTTATGTCTTCCCGTAACATTAGTAACCTTCTTGACGCGACCGGGTATATTGCGGTGCTCGCGGTAGGCATGACGCTTGTTATCGTAATTCGCCATATCGACTTGTCGGTAGGCTTTGCTGCAGGCTTCCTGGGAGCTATTGCCGCTATTTTACTATCGCAGGCGGGTGTCCCTGTCTATTTTACCATCCCGATTATCTTGATTTTAGGTATTGTTGTAGGCTTGTTTAACGGCGTGCTTGTTGCGTCGCTAGGCATCCCTTCATTCGTAGCTTCTCTCGCAGGCATGTTGATTTTCCGCGGCGCCTTGCTTCGCGTAACCGAGAAGACCGGTACGATTATCGTTAAGGACGAGCATTTTAACGCGCTGGGCAATGGCTACATCCCATCCTGGTTCAAGATGGACGATCTGAATTTCCTGTCCCTCCTGCTTGGCGTGCTTGTTATTCTTCTCTTTATTTACTTTGAAATTTCCAAACGCGGGAACAAGATCAAATACCAGTTCGAAGTGATCTCCAAAGGCATGTTCACCGTTAAGTTGATCTTCGTATCCGCTATTATTGCTTACATTACTTATATTATCGCAGGCTATAACGGCTTCTCCTGGACGGTTATTATCATGCTGCTGGTTGTTGTGATCTATCACTTCTTGACCACAAGCACCGTGCTTGGCCGTCATATATATGCGGTAGGCAGCAACCCGGAAGCGGCGCATTTGAGCGGGATCAACGTGAAAAAGATTACCTACATCGTGTTTGGCTCCATGGGTCTGCTCTCTGCTTTATCCGGCATTCTCTTCACGGCGCGTCTGCAGTCGGCAACAACAACAGCCGGTACGCTGTTCGAGCTTGACGCGATTGCGGCGGCGTATGTCGGCGGGGTATCGGCAGCAGGCGGCGTGGGTAAAGTCACCGGTTCGATTATCGGTGCGATCGTTATGGCTTCGCTATCAAGCGGCATGAACCTGATGGGGGTCGGTATCTCTTATCAATACATGATTCGCGGAGGCGTGCTTGCGGTTGCGGTAATCTTCGATGTGATGACTCGGAGAAAAAGAAGCTAATATACGTATTATGAAGAAAGCCCAGCGGCTTATAGGCCGCTGGGCTTTTGCGTTTTAATGACCGGAAGCTTCCGAATCATTGGACAAGCGGGTAATTTCAAAGATTTTGAACAACAGGCTCAGGATAATCGCCGTTACGGTTGCAAGCGCCATTCCCGAGAGGGAGAAGTCGCCGATTGTAATTTTCGCGCCGCTAAGGCCGGTTACGAGAACAACCGTTGTCAGGTACAGGTTGGTTGGTTTGCTGTAGTCGATCTTGGACTCGACAAGCATCCGGAGACCGGAAGCCGCGATAACGCCGAACAACAGCAGGGATACGCCGCCCATAACCGGAGCGGGAATACCTGCGATCAATGCCGAGAACTTGCCGAAGAACGACAGTACGATTGCGAATACGGCCGCGCCGCCGATAACGAACGTGGAGTAGACGCGCGTAATCGCAAGTACGCCGATATTCTCGCCGTAAGTCGTATTAGGCGTAGAGCCCAGGAAGCCGGACAGAAGTGTCGAAATCCCGTTGCCGAGCAGCGAACGGTGCAGGCCCGGATCTTTGGACAGATCTTTTTTGACAATGTTGCCGGTTACGATCAAATGGCCGATATGCTCGGCAAGAACGACCAGGGAAGCGGGAACAATCGTCAGAATTGCTGCCCACTCAAAGGTTGGTGCCGTGAATGTAGGGGCCGCAAGCCAGTTGCTCGTCGTTACATTATCGAAGTTTGTATAACCCAGGAAGTAGGACAGCAAATATCCGCATACGATACCAACCAGAATCGGAATGATGCGCATGAAGCCGCGGAATAGGACCGAACCAAGCACGGTAATTAGCAAAGTGACGATAGAGATCGTAATGGCCGTGCCGTCCGGTGTCCATACTTGGTCAGCCGGTGCGCTTGGCGCTTTGATCCATCCGGCCATGCCGGCTGCAACCGGAATAAGCTCAAGACCGATAACCGCTACGATGGCGCCCATCGCAGCAGGCGGGAAAATCACGTTAATCCAGCCGGTACCCGCAACTTGGATAATAAGCGCAACAACGGTGAACACAACGCCCGCTGCAATAAATCCGCCAAGTGCTGCGGCATAGCCGTCAGAGTGGGAAGCATGGTTGCCGATAACCGCTCCGGCCGGTGCGATAAACGCAAAGCTGGAGCCGAGATACGCGGGAATTTTTCCTTTTACGATAAATAGATAAAGCAGAGTGCCGATACCGTTCATCAGAAGACAAATCGCCGGGTCTACGCCAAGCAGGTTTGGAACGAGTACGGTTGAACCAAACATCGCGAACAAATGCTGAATGCTCAGCATGAGGCTTTGGCCCATTGGCGGCCTATCGTGGACGCCGATTTCTTGTAGTTTCATCTAGCTGTAACCCTCCATAACATAAAGTCAACTTTTGCGCAACTTGCTCGATTTTACATAAGTATAGTGTTGCTTGGCAAGACATTTCTTAATCCATGCGCGATATGCGAATATTCAGGATGAAAAATAACAATTGTTTACAATATCTTAAACTGCCTATTAACCTTTAGAAAACATTCCCCCATTACAATTTTAGTAGAATCTATGAAATGGGAGTGAAACTAATAAATGATCAATAAAAGCAGACGCTTCTTGTCCATTTTCCTTGCTGCCGAAATCGCCGCTACAGCCTTAATGGGGACCGGTGTGGCAATGGCGGATGGCGGCGTAACTCCACTGGCCGGAACTCCTTACAACACTTCTAGCGAATACAGCGTCAACGTTCCGCACGTTATTATTAATCAGGTTTACGGTGCCGGATTAAGCGCCGATGCTTCGGTGCTTTTCTCGAACGGATTTATTGAGCTTTACAATCCGACTGATCAAGATATTGATTTATCAAGTTGGTCGCTTCAATATGCGGATCGTGGAACGACAGCTACTACAGGAGCAACCAATGACTGGGAGGTTTTAAATCTTTCCGGAACAATTAAAGCCCACTCGTCTTTTCTCATTAAAGGAAAGGCTACAACTGCATCTGCACCGCTTATCGATCTTTCTGGCAAAGGCGATTTGACATGGGATAGATTTATCAATAATAAAGGTTTAAAAGTTGCTCTTATGAGTAACCAGACGAAGCTTACCGTTGCTAATCCATTTCTGACGAAACCTGCCGGCTACGTAGATATGGTCGGAACCGGAAGCAATGATGACGGCAGTACAATCGACGGTTATGAAGGTGCAGCGGATCTTGTGGATTACCCTACCGGCGATAAAGGCGGTACTTCTAAGAAGAAGGCCATTCGTCGAACCGATTTTGCCGATAGCGATATTAACAAAAATGATTTTTCTCAAATTGATTATGACGCTTTGAAAAAAGCGGGTATTGCCGGTGATATCGCCGCGGTTGCGCCACGGAGTACTTCTGACGGCCCATGGGGAGTAACAACACCTGAACAACCGGAAACGCCTGAAACTAATCCGGTTACTATTACAACAACCACAATCGCAGGCGCAACAATCGGCACTGCTTATACGGCTACGGTTGCTGCTGCCGGCGGCACGGCGCCTTTTACTTACAGTGCAACAAATCTGCCAACCGGCCTTACTCTTAATAGCGCAACCGGCGTAATTACCGGTACGCCAACAGCGGATGCCAAGTCTTCCCTTGTTACGGTAACGGCAACGGACAGTGCGAATCCTGTTGCAACGGGAACCAAATCGTTCTGGCTTACAGTCGGCCAGCAGCTTCGCGATATGAAGGATACGCTTTCGGTTGAGAAAATCGGTACCCTCTCGATTGGCACGTCGAACAAAGACGGCGGCGTTGCCGAGATCGTCAAATACAATAAAGACAACAACAAGTTTTATCTGGTTAACGGTTCCGGCAATCCGCCTACTTTGGAGATCGTTAGCTTAGGCAATGCAAAAGGTACACTGACAACTGAAAAAACCGTTCTGGTGAAGGATCTTTCTGAGACAAAAGGTTTCGTTTACGGCGACCTGACAAGCGTAGACATCAATACAACAACGAAGCGGGTTTCCGTTTCCGTACAAGAGAAGGATCCGCTTAAGCCCGGTAAAATCCTTGTTCTCGATTATGACGGCAATTACGTAACCGAATACGGAGCGGGCGTACAGCCGGATATGATCAAATCAACCGAAGACGGCCGTTATATCCTGACAGCTGACGAAGCTGAACCGCGCCTTGTTACGCAGGATGCCAAAGGCAGCATCACAATTGTAGATACTGTAACCGGTAAATCTACGCCGGCATACTTCGATGACCCGTCTGTCATTGAAGATGGCGTGCATATCCGAGGCGCTTTGGATCCGGTAACGAATACGGTTAAGTCCAGCGGCTCGAAACAAGATGCGCTCTACGATCTGGAACCGGAATACATTACGCTTTCCGCCGACGGCAAAACCGCTTATGTAACGCTTCAAGAGAACAACGCCGTAGCGGTTGTTGATATTGCCACGCAGAAAGTTACCGCGGTAAAAGCGCTTGGCCTTAAAGACTATAATAATCCCGCCAACGCTTTGGATGTTCAATCCAATGGCTCTATTCAACTGGAGACTGTACCATTTAAAGGCATGTACATGCCGGATGGAGCTGCTTCCTATACGGTTAACGGTAAGACTTATATTCTAACGGCCAACGAAGGCGACGCATCTGAATTCCGCGTAAACGCAAGCACGGCGGGTGCTCTCAAGGGAAGCTTGGATCCTAATTCGGAAGCCTATAAGTTCCTGAAAGACACGACAGCCTACGACGCTATTGAAGTAGCGGGCGATATGGGCAACGATGGTATCTACATGTACGGGGGCCGTTCCTTCTCGATCTGGAACGCGGATTCGATGGATCAGGTGTATGACAGCGGCAATGATTTCGAGAATATCACGGCAGTCCGTTTACCGGATTATTTCAACGTCAGCAATAGCAAGATTACGATGGATGACCGAAGCGTGAAGAAAGGTCCGGAGCCTGAGGACATTAAGGTAGGCAAAGTAGGCGACAGACAACTTGCGTTTATCGGCCTGGAGCGCGTAGGCGGCTTGATGACGTATGACGTGACGGATCCGGAGCATCCTCAGTTTGCGAACTATACGAATACCCGTGTATTTAAAGGTGCTGACGATAAAGTAAATCTCGATACGGACACCGGTCCGGAAGGCATCGAATTTATCCCGGCTTCGGTCAGCCCAACAGGACAGCCCCTGGTGCTTGTCGCTTATGAAGTAGGCGGTAAAGTAGGCATCTACCAGCTGAACGTAACCAAAGTGTCCATTGCCCAGAAGTCTCTCTCTCTTACGGCGGGCGGAACGGCAAGTCAACTGACGGCAACGGTTGTACCTGCAAACGGTTCTTCGAGCAGCGTTACGTGGTCATCCTCGGATGCCAACATTGCAACGGTTGATCAGAACGGTAAAGTTACGCCTGTGAAAGCAGGTACGGCTGTCATCAAAGCAACAAGCGCGGACGGATACGGAGTAGCGGAAAGCACCGTAACTGTAGCGGCATCACCTGTAGTTACGCCTGAGCAGCCAAGCAGCGGCGGAACAGGTGGAGGCGGCACAACCATTATTGATAACGGATCTTCCGGAGCTAATGTAGTGACGAAAGTTGATTCGACAACAAACGGCTCGGGTAAAGCAAGCGCAAATGTGACATCCAGCCAATTTACATCTGCTTTGAAAAAACTGCGTAACGAATTGTCAGCCGGCCAGGCAGGCAGCTTGACGGTATCGGCCATACCGGACAGCAAAGCAAAAGAAGCAGCGATTGTTCTTGAGAAGGGGATTTTCACCGATGCTAAAGATGCAGCTCTGACGGAGTTGACGATTGAAGCGGGAGTCGGCACGGTATCCTTTGACGCAAAAGCTATCGCCTCTATTGCAGCGGCTTCCAAAAACAACGATGTTACGATTACCGTACGCCAGTCCGATGCGGCAACGGCCGGTGCAGGCTTAACGGGAGCTAAGCGTACCGAATTCCTGCAAGCTGTGGGCAGCCATCCGGTGTTTGATTTTGCGGTAAAAGCAAACGGCAGCGCAATTACC
>NC_012914.1:1192500-1307500 GCF_000023585.1 Paenibacillus sp. JDR-2
TGACACGTTTGTGTCTTGGGTAGGGGAGCGTTGTATGTAGGTTGAAGTCAGACCGTAAGGACTGGTGGACAGCATACAAGTGAGAATGCCGGTATGAGTAACGAAAAGACAAGTGAGAATCTTGTCCGCCGAAAGCCTAAGGGTTCCTGAGGAAGGCTCGTCCACTCAGGGTAAGTCGGGACCTAACGCGAGGCCGAAAGGCGTAGTGGAAGGACAACAGGTTGAAATTCCTGTACCACCGAAGATTGTTTGAGCAATGGGGTGACACAGAAGGGCAGTGACGCGGACTGATGGAATAGTCCGTCCAAGCAGTGAGGCAGAGTTGTAGGCAAATCCGCAACTCGCGTAAGCTAGGCTGTGATGGGGAGCGAAAATTGCAGTAGCGAAGGTCATGTACTCCGGCTGTCAAGAAAAGCCTCTAGTTAGATCTAGGTGCCCGTACCGCAAACCGACACAGGTAGGCGAGCAGAGCATGCTAAGGCGCGCGGAAGAACTCTCGTTAAGGAACTCGGCAAAATGACCCCGTAACTTCGGGAGAAGGGGTGCCTCGGTAGGGTGAATAGCCCGAGGGGGCCGCAGTGAAAAGGCCCAAGCGACTGTTTAGCAAAAACACAGGTCTGTGCGAAGCCGTAAGGCGAAGTATACGGGCTGACGCCTGCCCGGTGCTGGAAGGTTAAGGGGAGCGGTTAGGGGTAACCCGAAGCTGTGAACCGAAGCCCCAGTAAACGGCGGCCGTAACTATAACGGTCCTAAGGTAGCGAAATTCCTTGTCAGGTAAATTCTGACCCGCACGAATGGCGTAACGACTTGGGCGCTGTCTCAACGAGAGATCCGGTGAAATTTTAATACCTGTGAAGATGCAGGTTACCCGCGACAAGACGGAAAGACCCCATGGAGCTTTACTGCAGCTTGATATTGGACTTTGGTACGATCTGTACAGGATAGGTGGGAGCCTGAGAAGCATGAGCGCCAGCTTGTGTGGAGGCGACGTTGGGATACCACCCTGATCGTATCGGAGTTCTAACCTGGAACCATGAAACTGGTTCGGGGACCGTGTCAGGTGGGCAGTTTGACTGGGGCGGTCGCCTCCTAAAATGTAACGGAGGCGCCCAAAGGTTCCCTCAGAATGGTTGGAAATCATTCGGAGAGTGCAAAGGCATAAGGGAGCTTGACTGCGAGACCAACAAGTCGAGCAGGGACGAAAGTCGGGCTTAGTGATCCGGTGGTACCGAATGGAAGGGCCATCGCTCAACGGATAAAAGCTACCCTGGGGATAACAGGCTTATCTCCCCCAAGAGTCCACATCGACGGGGAGGTTTGGCACCTCGATGTCGGCTCATCGCATCCTGGGGCTGAAGTAGGTCCCAAGGGTTGGGCTGTTCGCCCATTAAAGCGGTACGCGAGCTGGGTTCAGAACGTCGTGAGACAGTTCGGTCCCTATCTGTCGCGGGCGCAGGAAATTTGAGAGGAGCTGTCCTTAGTACGAGAGGACCGGGATGGACGTACCGCTGGTGTACCAGTTGTTCCGCCAGGAGCACCGCTGGGTAGCCAAGTACGGACGGGATAAGCGCTGAAAGCATCTAAGCGTGAAGCCCCCCTCAAGATGAGATTTCCCAACTAGTAAGACCCCTTGAAGACGACGAGGTTGATAGGTTCGGGGTGGAAGCACAGCAATGTGTGGAGCTGACGAATACTAATCGGTCGAGGGCTTATCCTAAAGACTTAAGGAATTCAAACTTTCGCATCCAGTTTTCAAGGCACAAATCTTGAATGCAAGGCCCGTTGGTCAAGGGGTTAAGACACCTCCCTTTCACGGAGGTAACAGGGGTTCGAATCCCCTACGGGTCACCATTTTAATCCAAGTATGGAGGCTTAGCTCAGCTGGGAGAGCATCTGCCTTACAAGCAGAGGGTCGGGGGTTCGATCCCCTCAGCCTCCACCATATATGTTTTTTAATGACGCGGGGTGGAGCAGCCCGGTAGCTCGTCGGGCTCATAACCCGAAGGCCGCAGGTTCAAATCCTGCCCCCGCAACCAAAAAAAATTCGGTAATAACCGAAAACACAATGTGGAGCTGTGGTGTAGAGGCCTAACATGCCTGCCTGTCACGCAGGAGACCGCGGGTTCGAATCCCGTCAGCTCCGCCATTTTTAAAAAGTTTTATGCCGGTGTAGCTCAGTTGGTAGAGCAACTGACTTGTAATCAGTAGGTCGTGGGTTCGACTCCTATCGCCGGCACCATCTTTACAACACAATATGCATGCGGTCGTGGCGGAATTGGCAGACGCGCTAGATTCAGGTTCTAGTGGTGTAACAGCCGTGGAGGTTCGAGTCCTCTCGACCGCACCATATGCGGAAGTGGCTCAGCGGTAGAGCATCGCCTTGCCAAGGCGAGGGTCGCGGGTTCGATTCCCGTCTTCCGCTCCATATTTTTTTTGCGGCCTTAGCTCAGCTGGATAGAGCGTTTGACTACGAATCAAAAGGTCAGGAGTTCGAATCTCTTAGGCCGCGCCATTTTTTAAATTGAATAACGGGATGTAGCTCAGCTTGGTAGAGCACCTGGTTTGGGACCAGGGGGTCGCATGTTCAAATCGTGTCATCCCGACCATTTCAATTCATTGGAAGTCAGCAGACGTACTTGGTACGTGGGGCGGGCTTTTTTTAGTTTATGGACAGTTTGGGATAACTTAAGGATGAAGAGGTGAGTTCTTATGCTGCGTATTGGTATTATTGGCTCTAACTTTATTACGGAAACGTTTTTGAATGCTGCACGTCAGGTAGATAAGGTTGAAGTGACGGCGTTGTACTCGCGTACGGAGGAGCGTGCAAAGGCATATGCGGATGCACAGGGCATTCCTCATACCTTCACGGATCTTGAAGCGATGGCGCAAAGCGATCTGATTGATGCGATTTACATAGCAAGCCCGAATTCGCTGCATGCCGAGTATGCGATTACTTTTATGAAGAATGGGAAGCATGTGCTTTGCGAGAAGCCGCTAGCTTCCAATGCTGCTGAAGTGCAAGCGATGTTTGAAGCAGCGCGGGAGAATAAGGTACTGCTGATGGAAGCCATGAAGTCGACCGTAATGCCGAACTTTGACGCGATCCGCGAGAACCTGCACAAGATTGGCAAGGTCCGTACTTTCTTTGCTTCGTTCTGTCAGTATTCTTCTCGATATGACAAATACAAAGCAGGAGAAGTATTGAATGCTTTTCAGCCGGAATTGTCGAACGGATCGCTAATGGATATCGGTACATACTGCATATATCCGCTTGTCGTGCTGTTTGGCAAGCCGGACAGCGTCAAAGCAAGTGCGGTTATGTTGGACTCCGGTGTGGACGGCAAGGGCAGCTTGGTCCTGAATTACGGGGACATGGAAGCGATCCTGCTGCATTCGAAGATCTCGAATTCGAATATGCCTGCTGAAATTCAAGGCGAAGAAGGCAATATGATTATCGAGAGAATCAGTCAGCCGGCCAGCGTTCGGATTCAATACCGCGATGGGCGTCCTGAAGAAAACATCAGCAGACCGCAAGCGGACAATTCCATGCTATATGAGATTCAAGCTTTTGCCGAGCTAATTGAGCGTGGCGAGCTTGAATCGCCGGTTAACTCCTATGCCAACTCTCTGGCCGTAATGGAGATTATGGATGAGACACGCCGCCAGATCGGGCTTGTATACCCTGCAGACAAGAATTAGGCTCAGGGCTCATAAAAAAGCAGGCTGTTCCGGATGATTAACTCCAGAACAGCCTGTTCGATTATTGAGCAACCGCTTCTGGGGTTTGCTCGTTTTGCTCCAGCTGCTGCATAAGGAAGCCGGAAAGCTCCTGATAACGCTTAGTAATCGTAGCAGCGGATACTTCATATTTCTCGGCAAGCTCGTTCTTGCTCTTACCGGACTCGGTAACCTCGCAGACCATATATTCCAACGCGGCACAGAATGCGCCGGATTTGCGATACGATGGTTTCGTCATATTCGTGAAATCATGCCAGATCATAACCGCCATTGCGATATGATTAGGCTTGTAATCCTGTTTCATGGAAGCAATAAGTTCATGTGCCAGTTCTGCATATTGCGGATTAGCCCACGTGGATTCGTGGTCAACCAAGTGAACCAGTTCAGCTTCTGTAAAATGACGAATTGCATTGGAGGCTTTGCTTGTTCTAGCCGATTGTTCGTCCTTCGACATGCAGCACTTTTTATATTTCAAGCCGCTGCCGCAGTGACATTGTTCATTTCTACCTAGTTTAGACATAAGAGCTCCTTCGTGCGAAAATCTTTTATGCAAGAGTACATTCCTATATAATAACATAAAAAGAGGTATGGAAAAACGAAAAACCTTCATTTTCCATTCTTTTCGCCCTCGGGTAATTATTTTCATAGGCCCGGGACAAGAAGCAAAGAATAGTCATTATACATATTTAGAAAGGTGTGAATGAGCGATGACAAACGTTGCATTCGAAAGCAATCTGACCAAATACGCTGAACTGATCGTTAAGGTAGGCGTTAATGTTCAAGAGAACCAGGAGGTATTCATTACGGGGGCTGTCGATCAAGCGGACCTCGTACGACTTGTTGCGGAGCAGGCCTATTTGGCTGGGGCAAGCAATGTGCACGTCGATTGGACGGATGACAGTTTGTCCCGCCTGAAATACGAGAAAGCTGCCGATGAGGTATTTACCCGTTTCCCGGAATGGGAGACCGCCAAACGGAATTCCTTCGTTGAGCGTAATGCCGTATTTATCTCTATCGTTTCTTCCAGCCCGGATCTGCTGTCGGGCATTGACTCGCAGCGAATTGCCAACTTCCAAAAAGCTGCGGGCCAAGGTCTGCAAGCATTCCGCAGAGCGGTTCAATCCGATAAAGTGAGCTGGACCGTTGTAGCCGCGGCCGGTAAAGCCTGGGCTTCTAAAGTATTCCCGAACGTTAATGAGGAAGAAGCCGTCAACCAGCTTTGGGAAGCGATCTTCAAGGCGGTTCGTTTGCATTCCGTAGACCCGGTGAAAGCATGGGAAGAGCATAACACGACTCTTCATTCCAAAGCGCAGGCGCTGAATGAAAGTCATTTTGTAAAGCTGCATTATACGGCTCCAGGGACCGATATGACAATTGGACTGGCAGATAAGCATATTTGGGTTGCGGCCGGCAGCGAGAACCAGAACCATGTTTCCTTTATGGCAAACATGCCAACTGAGGAAGTATTTACGGTGCCGCAAAAGACGGAAGTTAACGGCTATGTCTCGAGCACAAAACCACTTAGCTACGGCGGCAATATTATCGATAACTTCAAAATTACGTTTGAAGCCGGCCGAATCGTGAAGGTAGAAGCAGAGCAAGGCCAGGAAACTCTTCAAAGGCTTGTTGATACAGACGAAGGCTCTCATTACTTGGGCGAGGTTGCGCTT
Organism: Paenibacillus sp. JDR-2; assembly: GCF_000023585.1. Classification (NCBI taxonomy): domain Bacteria; kingdom Bacillati; phylum Bacillota; class Bacilli; order Caryophanales; family Paenibacillaceae; genus Paenibacillus; species Paenibacillus sp. JDR-2. Next base: position 1,197,909 of record NC_012914.1, read on the forward strand.
GTGCCGCATGAATCGCCGATTTCGCAATCGAATATTTTGTTCTATAATACTTTGTTTGACGAGAATGCATCGAACCACTTGGCGATTGGCAGCGGTTATGCGTTTAATATCGACGGCGGCAAACAAATGTCCCCGGAAGAACTGGCCGAGAATGGCGTAAATGCAAGCATCACGCATGTTGACTTTATGATTGGATCTGCTGAGATGGATATTGACGGCATCAAAGCCGATGGAACCATTGTGCCGATCTTCCGCAAAGGGAACTGGGCATTTTAAGAACGGTAGGTGAGGATGAAATGGCGAAGAAGAAAAGAACGGCACCTGCCGCGAACCATAGGGCGAACACAAGCCCTCAGCAGGAGCAGGGGACAACGTTAAAGGATATGCTTAGCGCGGATGTCCTGCAGAAGCTTAAAGCCCAATCTGACGAGATGAAGGCGGCTGAGGAGCAGCGGAAGCAGAAAGCGCGGACGGAGGCTGAAGAGGCTCGCAAGAAGGAACAGAAGCGTCTGGAGAGCGATATGGGCTATCTGCTGGAGAACAGCAAGCAGGATTGGCGAAAATATAAATAAGGGCAAGAGAAGGGCCTCTAAGCCGCGAGACATCGCGGTTTAGGGGCCTTTTCTTTTTTTGGGTAAGGCAGAATCGCGCTTGTCATCATATAACTATTAATAATAATATACAACTCCTTTCGCATAGGCATGGTATAGAAGAGCGGGATTTAGGCGATCTCTGAAAGAAAGGGCTGAAATGTACATTGTACAGGTGACGACGATGAGAAAAAATCAATTGGGTAGGCTACCGGAAGAGCTGAGGTTCCAGAACGTGACGGAGAGCAGGCTTACGATTCATGAGGTGTATGACCGTATATTGAATTTTATGGCAAGTGATCCAAGAGCGGCGTATCATTTTGTCATTGGGACAGACAGCCAGGGGTTTAACGGATATACAAAGTTCGTAACAGGCATCATTATCCGGCGGATGGGGAAAGGCGCTTGGGCTTGTTACAGGCAGGTTGTTGTCCCGCGCGAGCTGACCTCCCTGAAGGAGAAGCTTACGATGGAGACGGCATTGTCCCAGGAGGTTGCCTATTATTTCGTGGACGGCGCAATCCAGCGGATGGAAGAGGTTCTGCTGCCATTTGTATACCAGGGAGCTTCGCTTGATTTGTTTATCGATATCGACGCAGGTACGGAACCAACAATTAATAAGACATCGCTTTATGTAGAAGAGATGATCGACCGGGTAAAAGGGATGGGAACGTATCTGGCAAGGGTGAAGCCGGATTCATACGCGGCATCGGCTTATGCCAACCGCCATACGAAGAAGCCTGTCCGATTCAAAAAGCGCCAGGGTCTTGTGTAATAGACGGCGTTTCTTTTTTTATATATGATAATGAATACGGTTTAGGTTAACCCAAAGCAGGACAAGTTCTTAATCAGCCGCAGGCCTTATGGCCTGCGGCTTTTTTCCGTTTCGGAAGGTTTTTTTTCGATAGCTGTAGAATGAAATACGTATAGGGGAAGGATGGGATGTCATGGGAAAGGAAAGGACGCTAGTCATTAGCGATATTCATGGTTGTTATGATGCTTTTAACCGGCTGCTCGAGCGGGTAAACTACGAGCCGGTTAAAGATCAGTTGATTTTGCTTGGAGATTTCGTCAGCAAGGGACCGGACAGCAAGCTGGTTGTCGAACAATCGGCAAGCCTGGTCCGGGAGCATGGTGCCATTGCGGTTCAAGGCAATCACGACGAGCGCTTCGTGGATATTGTCCGTAACAAAACCAAAGAGGCAAGGGAGAAATTCTTCCGCCATGGCGGCCGTCAGACCGTGTACAGCTATCTGAAGGGCAGCGATATGACGGGAAGCGAGGAGGATCTGCTGAACAGGCTCAGAGAGACGGTTCTCGAGAGGTATCCTTATCACGCCGATTTCCTGGAACAGCTTCCTTATTATTACGAAGATAAGCATTTCATTTATGTACATGCGGGGTTGAATCCGAAATACCCGAACTGGAAGGAACAGCCGAAGAGGGATTTCTTATATATTAAGGATTCGTTTCATAAATCGGATACGGTCGTTAACAAAGTTGTCGTGTTTGGCCATACAAAGACTGTTGATCTGCATGGCAGAGCGGATGTCTGGTACGGTAAAGGCAAGATTGGAATCGACGGCGGCTGTGCAAGCGGCCTGCAGCTAAACGCGCTTGAAATAATCGGCGAAGAGGTACGGTCGTTTTCGGTACCGGCAAGAAGAGCGGCGATATCATAGTAAAAACCTGGAGCGGAGAGGATATTCCGCTCCTTTTATTTTTAAGATTTTTAATATATAAGAGAAAGGTGAAGGATATAATCGAAAAATGTCGAACTTATGAGTAATAAGAACTATTTTCCAATATTTGAGGTGTAAAGATGAAGGCCATTCTGAAGTATACGATTTTCATTCTATTTTCTATAATAGTCATCACTTCAATAAGCCCCACAATCACCTTTGCGAATACAGATGAATCAGCGTTGAAAATACGAATTACAGAGTGGCAGCTCCATCCTGGGAATGATGAGGATAGCAAGATACCGCCTGCCGATGGCTGGATTACCGTAAGGGAAAACGAGAAGGAGCCGGTGTTGCCGAAAGGGACAAGTTCGTTATGGCTAAAAGTCGATTTGCCCGTTATTACTCAGTCACATGCAGGGCTTCTGGTGTCCAAAGCTTACGCGCAAAATGTATTTGCATATTTGAATGAGGAAAATGTTTATGAGACGAAAAGAAACCATTCTTATGATGTGAATCGGTTTGTAATCCCTATAGAACGTACTTCTACAAATGAAACCCTTTACATCCATTTGGTAAATCATACGGGTAATATAGGAATTACGGGCCTTGCTATTGGAGAATATTCTAAACTCTATAGAACGATGCTAATGAGTGATGTTGATAATATTATTCTTGGAACAGCGTTTATCTTCATAGCTGCTTTAATGTTTATTTGTATGATCTTTCTGAAAAGAATCCATGTATCCGGTTGGAAGTCACTTAGTTTAATTATTTTTTCAATAGGTTGCATGTTAATTTTCTACTCTCCATTTTTGTACATGGTAAATGAAAAATATGGATGGCTTTATGCTACAGGTTTTGATCTATCGTCTAACCTCTTTCTACCTGCTCTATTTTTCTTCTTGGAGACATTCTTTGGTAGAGGGAAGTTTGCAATTATTCGTATCTTCAAGATATATGCCTTAGGTTCAATGATCTTATCTACCATCGGTTTAATCTTGAATATTATGACCAACAATGCCTTCTACTCTCTTTACTATTCGGTTGCAACAGTACTATTTGTGTTGGGAGTTTTGGGCGGATGCAGCATAGTCATTGGTGTTCTAGTTGTTCATAGCATTAAGAAGAATAGAGATGCAATTATTCTATCTGCAGGTTTAAGCTTTTTTATATTGTTTGCAGTAGCCGATATTATTCAATATTATTCTCTGTCAAAAAACTATGAGTTTGTATATTGGAAATGGGGAACTGTATGCTTCGTGTTCACTTTAGTGGTCATGCTTGGCAGGCAGATAGTAATCGGCTTCGAAAAGGTTGTAACGTACTCTCGTCAGCTTGAGATTTTTAATAATGAACTCCAGCGCTCAGAGAAGATGGATATGATTAGTCAACTTGCGGCTTCAGTTGCACATGAGGTGCGAAATCCGTTGCAGGTTACACGGGGATTCTTGCAGCTTCTTGAAGAGAAAAGCGGCAGCAATAAAGAAAAAAACTATATGCTACTTGCAATCAATGAGTTGGACCGGGCTTCCGAAATTATTACCGACTTCCTGACATTTGCCAAGCCTCAGCTTGAACATGTATCGGTATTAAATATAGCCAATGAGTTCAAGCATATAGGTACCATTCTAATTCCGCTGGCTAATATGCAAGGCGGGCAAATCAGATTAAACATACCCGATCATTTACAGATTAATGGAAACTCATCTAAATTCAAGCAAGCCTTTATTAATATGATCAAGAATAGTATCGAGGCTTTGAAAAACGAGGGCCGAATTGATATAAGCGGTTATATGGAAGGAAACAGGGTTGTCATTTGTATAAAGGATAATGGGGAAGGTATGACGGAAGCGGAACTTGTTAAGCTGGGAGAGCCTTATTACTCTAATAAGTCTAAAGGTACTGGACTCGGACTTATGGTTACCTTCAGCATAATCGAAGTGATGCAGGGTGATATCGTATTTAAGAGCATTAAAGGGATAGGGACAGAAGTTACGGTTACCTTTCCGACGGCGTAAAATAGTAAAACCACTCCCAATTAGGAGTGGTTTTTTTATGCGATTTCGATTACCAAGATGGAAATTCTACTGAAGATGCAGATTTTAATGCGGAGGGTTTCGGCGGGATCACCAGGTAGGCGTGATCTGGCGTTTCTTCTACGGCTGTTACTTCGATCTGATCTGGAATTTCTACGCCAAACGCATCTTTGATAGCCGCTTTAGGGTCATTCAATAATTGTTGCTTGAATGCATCGTCTTCCCAAGCCTTTTGAATAATTTGATCCCTAGTAATCTGATTCGACAAACTAACCCCTCCAATTATGCTAATAAAATACTACTCGAGTAATAGAATTATAGCATAATTATTGGTTATATTATACTATTTTTTCTGAAAATTCGACAAAATATAATCAAATCCGCCTGATAGTAAAGTCCTTCTTTTGTTCTCTACCCGATTCGTAAAGCCTGCTATACCTTCATAGGTGAAATGGCTGAATGAAAGTAGCGTTGAAATGCCAATCTGGCTGTTGTTTAGGATGTCGAGAACCTCCTTGCTGCGGTCACAGTACTCCGTCATGAGACTACGGTCATAGATATAAGATTCTGCCTCTTCCGCTTGAAGCGGGTGATCTGACTGGCGCTTGGCATGAATCATGGATAGCAGGCAATTATAATTCCCTTCGCTCAGGTCATCCTCCCAGTCCGTCAGATCATCCGCCATTTGAAGAAGAACAAGGCTATAGTCAACGAGTTCTTCTACATCAGCAATCTTCTCCGGCTGATCGGCTAGCAGCAGAACACCGGTACTTGCAAGCTTGAGGGGCGAAGCTTTTTTCGCGACCTGCACAATGTCTGTCATAAAGTAATCATGTTTGTCTTCATGCACAACGGCTGAAGCCCACTCGTTCATATAGTGCTGACGATAGCCCCAGAAAGGAGAGTTAGCAGCAAACAGCTCCCGAAGTATGGCTTCCATCTCGAAATGGCATAAATGGGCGAGAGCAAGCTGTTCCTTCCAGGCAGCGGGAGTCTCGTCCATTACGTCGTCCTGCAGGAAGTAATAGAGCATGCTGAATACATTGGATAATGAGAGCATCCGGCATTGAACAATTGGAATCGAAGCAGACTCATTAATCCAATAGGGGAGCAGATAACAAATATAGTTCTTGGAGCTCTCCCTCTCAAAGACATCAAACTTGCGGAGGTATGCTAACCCGGCTTCGTTAAACGGCTCGGGGAAATTAGCGATTCGCTGCTTGGCTTCCGAGAACACAAGCTGCAGCTCTTGACGATACGGATCAAAATAGTTCATCTGCAGGCTCCCCATTTTCGAGCTCTATTCATCACGCTTCATAATCTCCATCAACGCAACAATCTTGACGGAGTTGAACTCCTCGGAAGAAAGCCTAGAGAGAAGAGTATCTTTAATAGATTGCTTCTCTTCCGGCGTCAGGCCGTCCTTTGCTTTATCGGCGAGTCCGGTCAATTCCTTCATGGAGAACTTGCTCAGCAGCAGCTGGGCCGCTTCATCCTTATTCTTCACAACAAGCTGGCCGCCTGTGGACGGCTTGTCCGCCGGCTTTGTATCTTCCTTGCCGCCGCTTGCCTTGCTGCCAGAGTTCGAGCTTGAATTATCCGGTTTTGCGGTATTTGTACCTTCGGCTTTGCCGCCGGTCCCTGCATCAGTAGTGATGGAGCCTTGGAGGGTTTCGACAGCCTTTTTATCAAAATATTTGGAGTTATCGGCAATGATCTGCTGAACGGCAGGATCCTTCTTAAACGCATCGATTTCGTCGGTAGTCAGGATTTGATCGGCCATCTCATTCATCATTTTATTGGATAAGTAGTGGAGCCCGATCTTGTAACCGGCAAATCCGATGACACCAACGATGACGATGACGGTCAGCAGTCTTGTCCAAATAACCGCGCTTTTCTTTAAGGGTTTTCTGGAGCCGCCAGGATACTTGATCCAGGTTCTGCCGTCCTTGCTTTTGTACTTTTGAATACCTACGAGACGGAGGGGCGTATTCACTTTTTTGAATTCCATTTGTATCAAAATCTCCTTTTGTATCCCAGCTGTAATGTGGCTTATTATACCATATAAAAAGAGATTACTAGAAACGGATCTAGTACCAATTCCTCACCTGATCATTCGAAAGGACTAGCAGTGAACTAATTTACACTTTCCTGCCAATTTGTTAAGTTTTGATTGAGAAATACTAATAATTCCATTAAGATAGGGGAAAGGCTAGGTAAATTTTCCAGAACAGGACCAAGGTCGTGGATAGGACTGTACCTCAGCAGGTTAATGAAGCCATGGCTCCTGCATTAAAGTTAAATGAGAAGCGTTACTTCTTTAATGTGGAGGTTGTCGGGCATGACAAGAGAGTTGGAGGTTTATGTTGTCTTAACGGACACGGGAACTTTATTTACGAGAACGATTAAATGGTTTACGAAGGATCCGCTTAATCATGCCTCGATCGCGTTTGACAGCGGGTTGAATGAGGTGTACAGCTTTGGTCGGAAAAACCCGCAGAATCCGTTCTTCGCCGGCTTTGTAAGGGAGAATATGCGCGGACAGTTATTTGCCGAAGCTAGTTGTGCCTTGTACCGCTGCCGGATACAACCGGCTGCATACGCCAAGATGCGCGGCGTTATTGCGGAGATGGAACGGAATAGGGAGCTGTACCGATATAATCTGATCGGAGTTATTGGCCTGCTGTTTAACACAAGGCTCATTAAGAGAGATTATGCTTACTTCTGCTCGGAATTTGTGGCATCGGTATTCGAGAAGAGTGGTGTCGATCTTGTTAATAAATCTTCGTTCCTTGTGACGCCGGGGGATCTTGAAAATACGCCAAAGCTGGAGCTTGTGTACGAGGGCAGGCTGCAGGACTTATTAGATAAATGCATAAACGAGGAAATTGGAAAACGCCTTGCGTAATAGCCGCAAGGCGTTTTTGCTTTACTTAACCGTTTACAACCTCGCCGCCGTTAATGTGGATGAATTGGCCTGTCACATAGCTGGAATCCTGGGAAGCCAGATATACATATGCCGGGGCAAGCTCATATGGCTGTCCGGCCCGTTTCATTGGCGTATCGGATCCAAAGGTGGATACGGATTGCTCATCGAAGGTCGACGGGATAAGCGGAGTCCAGATTGGACCGGGAGCAATACCGTTGATCCTTATGCCGCGTCCGGCCAGGTTGGTTGCAAGCGCTCTTGTAAAAGAGACGATGGCGCCTTTGGTAGCGGAATAGTCAATTAAGGTCGGATTGCCTTTATAGGCGGTGATCGATGCCGTATTAATAACGGAAGCGCCTTGCTTCATATGAGGTAGGGCGGCTCTGGTCAGAAAGAACATGCCAAATACGTTAGTCCGGAACGTCTTTTCAAGCTGCTTCGCCGTAATATCTTCAAGCCGCTGCTGCACATGCTGCTCGGCTGCGTTATTAACAAGAATATCCAGCTTGCCAAAGGTCATCACCGTCTGCTCAACGGCATTACGGCAAAATGCTTCATCCCCGATATCTCCGGGAATTAACAGGCAGCGTCTTCCGGCTTGCTCGATCTCCTGTTGAACAAGCTTGGCGTCTTCATGCTCATTGTAGTACACGATGCTTACGTCGCAGCCTTCGAGGGCGAACGCAACCGCTACCGCACGGCCGATGCCGCTGTCTCCTCCGGTAATAATGGCAGCTTTATTCTCAAGCTTGTTTGCCGCTTTATATTGATCGGTTTTATAGACCGGAAGCGGGTTCATTTCGGATTCTATACCTGGCTGCTGATTCTGATGCTGAGGCGGGAAAACCGCGGTTTTATTGCTTGATGACTGTGACACAGGGTAAAGCCTCCTTTTCTGGATATCCGTTCTTGTCTATTAGTGTGGGATGTTGGAAGGTCTGCTATACACTATGCATGAGCGGAGGCGGAGGAATAGGCGAAAGCCTGTCTATATGCGACAAGTGTCTAATAAATGTTTAGTACTAAAAATGCTAATTGACAATGATTATCATTGTGAATATACTCATTGGTAGTTCATTGCGGAATTATATATTAATTGGATGAGGGGTTAATAATTCATGAAAATCAAGTTAGCTGCGGTAATGCTGGCAAGCGCAGTCGTATTTGCGGGTTGCGGCTCGAACAATAATGATGCGGATAAGGCTAAAGAGGCTGCCGCGAATACAACAAACACGGAGCAATCGGCTCCGAAGGTTGAGAACTGGGATGAGATTACCGGCCAATACCGCGAGTATGCTCTCGATCAAACCGATAAGCTGGTTGCCGAAACGGATAAATTTGTTCAAGCGGTGAAATCCGGCGATGTAGAAACGGCGAAGTCGCTGTATGCGCCAACCCGGATGTATTACGAGAGAATCGAGCCTATCGCGGAAGCGCTTGGCGATCTGGATCCTAACATCGATGCCCGCGAGAATGATGTAGAGGAGAAAGACTGGCGCGGTTTCCACCGCATTGAGCAGGCGCTTTGGGTGAACAACTCAACTGCCGGTGCGGAAGATTATGCTTCCCAGCTACTTGACGATACAAAGACGCTCCGTGCCTTGATCGAAACGGTAGACGTAGAACCAAGCCTGCTCGTAACAGGAGCGGTGGAGCTGCTGAACGAAGTATCCTCTTCGAAGGTAACCGGCGAGGAAGAACGTTACTCGCATACGGATCTGTATGATTTTGCGGCTAACGTGGAAGGCGCGAACAAAATCTACGAGCTGCTGAAAGCTGAGCTGAACAAACAGGATGCTGAATTGGAAGCGCAAATCGGCACAAGCTTTGACAACCTGGAGCAGGCACTCGCAGCGTATAAGAGCGGGGACGGATACGTTTCTTATACCGATCTGAAAGAAGAAGATACCAAGAAGCTGAGCCAACTGCTTGATGCATTAGCTGAACCGTTGTCCCAAATGGGAACGATTCTGGGAGCGTAATGAGATGACAACAGACAACAAGAATAACCAAGCTGGAGACAGCATATTGGAGAAACGGATCAGCCGCCGGGATATTTTGCGGCTGGCCGGGGTTGGAGGCGCCGGGCTATTGCTTGGCGCTTCAGGCGTTGGAGCGATATTCGGAGCAAAAGGCAGCACAGTCTCGGGCGCGGCCAAGCCGAGCAGCGAGGACAGGATAGACTTTTACGGCAAGCATCAGGCCGGAATAACGACTCCGGCGCAGGACTTTCTGATGTTCGCTGCCTTTGATCTGACTACCAAATCGGTTGATGACGTTCGAAAGCTGTTCAAGGCATGGACGGAAGCTTCCGCATCCATGGCAAGAGGCGAAATGATCGGAGAGGTAAACGATAATCTGAATCTTCCTCCTGCGGACACGGGTGAAGCTGCCGGGCTGAATCCTTCAAAAACAACGATTACGTTCGGCGTGGGACCGTCCTTCTTTGACGCTAGATTTGGTCTTGCCTCCAAACGGCCGGCTGCGCTTGTGGATTTGCCGGCCTTTGGCGGCGATGAGCTGCGTGAGGAATGGTGCGGGGGCGACATTGGCGTTCAGGTGAATGCCAATGACATGCAGACTGCCTTCCATGCGATCCGCAATCTGGCCCGCATTGCAAGAGGCAAGGCGGTGCTGCGCTGGACGCAGGAAGGCTTCCAGCGTACGGGCGGCGCCGATCCTAAGGGAGCAACTCCCCGCAACCTGATGGGCTTTAAGGACGGTACCGGCAATCCGGATACGAAGGACGAAGCGTTGATGAACGACGTCGTATGGGCGCAGAGCGGAGATGGCACGCCGTGGATGGCAGGCGGCAGCTATATGGTTGTCCGCCGCATCCGGATTCGGGTAGAAGTATGGGACCGTTCAACCCTTGGCGATCAGGAAGCGACATTTGGCCGTCATCGCGACAGCGGTGCGCCTATCGGTTCCAAGAACGAATTTGATTCCGTGGACCTCGCCAAGAAGGATGAGAAAGGGAAGCCGCTTATCCCTGTAAATTCCCACGTTGCGCTTGCACGGGGGAATGGGTCGGTCAAAATCCTGCGCCGTTCTTATTCCTATTCAAGCGGCATGGATAACCGCACCGGACAGTTTGATGCCGGACTCTTATTTATTTGTTATAACCGCGATACAAGAAAGCAGTTTATACCGATGCAGCAGAAGCTTGGACAGATGGATGCCTTGAATGAATATATCGTTCACAACGGCAGCGCCGTATTTGCCTGCTTCCCTGGCGTACGCGAAGGCGGCTATATCGGCGATACGTTATTGTAGAAGGGAGAATGACTTGATATGGCTGGACAACAACAACCAAAAGCTTTAATCTCCCGGGTATTGCTGCTACTAATTGCGGTATGGATCGGGACGTCTGCCGCAGTTTCAACGATTAGCTTCAACAACACCGCTTATGCTGCCGAAGCGTCGTCGTCCGAACAGCTGGGCAAGCTGCTGCCTCTTGTTGGCGGCGCTCTTGCCGCGGCGGGCGAAGGAGATTGGCAGGATGCCAAGGATCATATCCGGCAGGCGGGTGAAAGCTGGGAGCAGCTAAAGACCGGGGCGAAGGCAGACTCTGCCGATGTATCCTCCGCCATTGCTCACGCCACGGAAGCGCTGGATCAGGCGGCAGATAAGCCGGATGAGGCGAAGGCCGCTCTATCGGCACTGGCGAAAGCCGTTAATGCGTTTGTGAAGAGCGAGAAAGCAGCCGAGGTGCCGGCGCTATCCGGGAAAGACGCTGCAGCAAGCCTGCTGCCTCTGGCGGAGAAGCTGCTCAGCGGCATTGAGGCTGGGCAATGGGAGCAAGCGAATGCCGCTTACAAGCAAATCAATGACGGTTGGCCGCCGATTGAGCAATCGATCCGCAGCGAGAATTTTACCGTGTATGGCAAGCTTGAGACGAGCATGAGCATGATCCGGATTGCGCTGCAGGCTGAACCGCCTCGTGCCGAAGATGCCAAGACTTATACAACAAACCTGATTGCTCTTATCAATGACTATAAAGACGGGAAGATCGCAGCGGCAAGCACGGATACCGAAGAAATGACCATTGCGGACTTAATCGCGATATTAAATCAGGCTTCGAAGGATATTGCAGCGAACCATTATGCTGAAGCAAACGGTCAGATGCAATCCTTCATCGGCAGCTGGCCTGCTGTTGAGGGCCAGGTATCTATCCGGTCCGCCGCCGCTTATCAGAACATCGAGATCAAGATGACCGATGTGTCCAAATACCTGCTGGCCAGAACCCCGGCGCCGGATAAGGCGGAAGCGGTTATTGAAGAGATCCGCAGTCAACTCGAGCCGATGACGTCGGATGCTAAATATACGGCATGGGATGCCGGAATGATTTTGCTCAGGGAAGGACTTGAAGCGATTCTTGTTCTGGCGGCATTGCTTGCTTATTTGAAACGCACGGACAATCAGTCCAAAAATGTTTGGGTATGGTCGGGCGTTTGGACGGGATTGCTATTAAGCATCGCGTTGGCTGTTCTGTTAACAACAGTCATTGCGGAAGCAACCGCGGGCAGCGCACGGGAAGCGATGGAGGGGATTACGGGACTTGTATCCGTGCTTCTGATGCTTTCGGTAGGCAACTGGCTGCATAAGAAATCGAATCTGCAGGCCTGGAACAAATTTATCGATGACCGGATGGGTAATGCGCTCGCCAAGGGAAGCTTGTGGTCCCTATTTATCGTCTCGGGTCTCGCTATTTTGCGGGAAGGCGCAGAGACGACAATCTTTTATATCGGAATGGCAGGCTCTATCGATCCTGTTCAGATGATCCTCGGAATTGGAGTCACATTCCTCCTGCTCCTGATTATCGGCTTTGCGATCATCCGATTTAGCGCGAAGCTGCCGATCCGGCCGTTTTTCCTTACGGCTTCGGCTCTAATCTATTACCTGGTAGTCCGTTTCCTCGGGGAAAGCATTCATTCGCTTCAGGTAGCTTCATGGCTTCCGGCGCATTCCTCGGAATCGCTTGCCACCATTGGTTTCCTGGGCGTATACCCGACGTGGGAGACGACGATACCTCAGCTGTTCGTGCTGGCGGTTATATTAACAAGAATCGGAATTGTGCAACTTCGCAAAGTCCCGGCCAGGGGGCTTGCCGATTGACGTTTCACTTGATATGCTGAGTACATTAAAGTGAGGTGATCATATGTCCGCCAATGAACATAATGAGGTTCAAGCTGAGGCGCCAGCGCAAGCCAAGCCGCTTACACAAGCTGAACGCGCGAAGCAGCTTCTTGCTCAGAAGAAGCAAGGGCAAAACGGAGCAGCCGGTCAGAAGCATCAATCGACTTCTACGCAGGCTATGAAGAGCCAGAATACGAAGAAAGTAAACAACCAGCGCAAAAAAATGGGTGTTTAATAAAAACATGCAGGGGCTGTCTTTAACTAGTCTATTCGGGACTAGTTAAAGGCAGCCTTTTTTCATTGCGATATCCCCGCCGAAATACGTATAAATGCCGCCTCTTTGCCTCATCCTTGGAATAGAGAAGAGGAGGAGGTTCCCCTGCTGAGTTATTGGTTAACGCATCGCCGCAAGCTGCCCGGCCTGATGCTCGTTTGCGCTCTCATTGTCATGCTGGAAGGAGCAGAAAGCGCTGCTAGAAAACAGAATCCGCTTGCTAATTCAAGCGCGTACGCGGCTGCCTTTCAGGTGGAAGAGGCGCGTTATTCGGAGTGGACCATTCATGTCTCATCCTCGCATCCGAATTATCGGCTGGGTAAAGCCGAACCGGTGTCCGGAGCCTATCTGGGCGCGTATGTGCTTCAGAACTCAACCATCCATAACAGCATGACGGAGTTCAATAACTTAGCAGGGAAGCAGCATGCCAGTTTTTTTAAATATGTCGGTTATGGAGAGCCATTCCCGGCCGAGTGGGTGTCCGAAGTAAAAGAAGCGGGAGCTTTTCCTCATATTGCCTGGGAGCCTAATGACGGACTGGCCATGGTGAAGGACGATGCTTACCTGCGGAGATTTGCCGAAGCGGCTCGCAAGGCCGATGTGCCAATCTTTCTGCGTTTTGCATCCGAAATGAACGGAACCTGGACGAATTACAGCGGAGACCCGGAGCTATATATAAAGACGTGGAGAATGGTTCATGATATATTCGAGAAAACCGCTCCGAAAATTGCCATGGTCTGGACCGTTCTGAATGTGCCGGAGCGTCCGATTGATGCCTATTACCCGGGTGATAATTATGTAGATTGGGTGGGAATCAACGTCTATAACGTAAGATATCACAACGGAGATATCAAGCAGCCGTCGGATTTCGAAGATCCGCTTCAGATGATTGATTATGTGTATAACCGGTTCAGCAGGACAAAGCCGATTCAGTTGTCCGAATACGGTGCGACTCACTATACGGTGACAGACGGGGTAAAGGATAACGCATTTGCCATTGCGAAAATCAATCGTCTGTATTCCAGCCTTCCCGGGCTTTATCCAAGGGTTAAGGCTGTATTTTATTTCGATGTTAACAATCTTGCAGAATATAATGAGGTACGGCGTATTAATGATTATTCCATCACGAATGAGCCTAAGATCATTGAAGCTTATAGACAGGCGACGGCTGGTTCTTATTATTTGAGCCGTTTAGCCGATAACGGAGGATCTGCAACCGTAAATCAGCCGTTCACTTACCGCGGTCATATATTCGAGCTTGACGGAGAGCTGTATGTGGACGAGGATTTCTTCAGCCGGATCCTTCAAACGGATGCGGAGACGATGGAGGACGGGAAGGTCCAATTGATCCGATGGGACAGCGGAATACCAAGAGTGGCGCGGGTTTCGTTCATTCCGCATAAAATATGGAGCGGATACAAATTGAACGGTATCACCCCGTTATGGAGGGATATTAAAGCTCTGCCCCTTGTTATGGCAGCCAAGGAGCTTGGCTACCAGATCAGCTGGAATGGAATTCACATCTACATGGAGGAATGAAACCGCTTATCCCCCCGCATAATGAAAGTACACAATTCCATTAACACAGCATGAACGGAGGGATGAATCATGACAGCGATCAGCGGCTCACCAATACGGATTTACCTGCTGGCTGGCGTTGCTACTACCAAAGGCTATTTCGATGAATGCAGGAATCAGCTTGACCGGATATTTCGGGCGGATGGCCGCGAGCCAATCATTCATATTTTGCACCCGTATGGAGATGTCAGCCGTAATCTGTACCGGCAAATTGTTGAAGTCGGCACGGATCTTACCAACCGCTTGTCCATTGGCCGGATTGGCGGGCGAGCGGCATTCCGGCAAGTGAAGGAAACGATGAAAAACGAGGAGGAGCCAATCCTTTTTATCGGTCATAGCGGAGGAGGGGCGGCAGCTTACCAGGCGGGGAAAATGCTGCATCAGCAGCGTCTGAACCGGAACTTCCGGATTGTTCAGGTGGGTTCGCCTCGTATTCCGATTCATCCGGAGCTGCGGGATAAAGTATGCTTTCTTCATTCCGTTGATACGGAAGGAAAACTCAGCGATCCGATCAGCAGGATTGGCACTTGGGGAGGATGGTCGGCAGAAGGGGCATCCGTGCCTCGCTGGAACCGGTTCAAATATTCTCCGTCTATTGTGGAAGGAATTCCGTTAATCGGCGGACATGCTCATTATTTCTGTCATCAGACACCTTATGTGGATCAGAATTCGGTATGTAATCTGGATAAAACCATTAATCGGGTACGGGACTGGCTCCTTCAATCCTGGACCTGAAAACGCTAAAAAACTCCGCAGCTTCGCGGAGTTTTTTGTTTAAGTCAGCGGGCACCAGCCGGGCGGCTCGGAGCAAATCGCTTCGGCGAACTGCGGCTCCTCGCCGCATAGGTCGGCAAAATAGCTGCTTAGGATATGATTGCCGGAAACCGAGCCCATCCGGAATCCGCGTTTGACCTCGCCTTTGACATGCATATAGAAATACGTCTTCTTCGTATCCGGAGACTGGTACACAAGCGGCGGCAAATGGGGAACGATATCGTATTCGTTCTGGAGACGCCAATGCGTCTCTACCGTATTGTTATATAGCTTGACGAAGCGCGTATCCCCGACCCTTGGAGCGCCAAAGGTATATATGATTGGCGCCGTAAACGGCGTATTGACGGCGATATCGAGAGCAGCCAGGGTGGCAAGCGCTCCGCCTAGACTATGGCCGGTAATAAATAACGGTTTTTCGACCGGCAGCTGCGCGATCAAGTCGAGCACCTGCGAGCGGGTTGATGTATAAATGTCGGTAAAGCCTTTATGGGTTTGGCCGGCATTTTTAACAGGACGGTAAGTCGTCTGTTGAGCGATAAAATCCGATACCCAGTCCACGGCTGAACCGGAGCCCCGGAAGGCCAGAACGGAAGAACGGTCCGATTGCAGAACAAAGCCAAAGCGTTCTTCGGTATCATCATAAGCTTTGGCTGAGAAATCCCCCACTAATTCATACCCTCGGGGGACAAGGAAAAGGCCGTCCTTATTCTCGAATTGTGAGTAAGTCTGTCCAGCAATACCGGCAAGAAATAGGGCGATACGGAGATCGAATTGCTGAGGTTGACCTTGTCTCATAGGCCTTGGCAACGCCGTTGTCGTATTTGCATTGGACCTTCTCGTTGTTCTTGCCATATACGGATCCCTCCGCTCTTATCTTGGGCTGGTTATGTATACTATGTCTGGGCGCTTGTATGGGGAACTGATTCCTCTTGACTTTTTGAAATAAAACATTGTAACATGATAACAATTTCATACGAAGGCAATGACCAAAGACATGATCTCCTTCCCTAGATCCGCCCAGAGAGAGAAGCCCCGGCTGAAAGCTTCTTCGGTAAAAGATCGGGATTACCGCTTTGCAGCCGTCACCTGGAACCCGCAAACGATTTGCGGTAGTACACGTAACCGACTGATCCCCGTTACCGGATTCCAATGAGCATCATCGCGCCGGTAACGCGCGTGATGGAATTAGGGTGGAACCACGAGCAGAACGCACTCGTCCCTTGCAGGGAGAGCTGCGTTTTTTTGCGTTCAAAAAAATAAGGAAGAATTGGAGGAGCAAAAATGGAGATTCAAGCTGTTTGGCCAGACGAAAGCATAAGGAGGGTGTTGCAAGGCACGACCATTGCGCAGGTAGCGGAATCAATGGATGCCAATTGGAAGAAAACGATAATAGCGGGGGCAATCAACGGCACGATGGCCGATCTTGATGAGACGTTTGGCGATGGCAGCCGAATCGACATGATTGCTCTGGACAGCCCGGAAGGGCTTTATATTTCCCGGCATAGTACCGCTCATGTGCTTGCGCAGGCGATCAAACGTTTGTATGGCAGCGAGGCGGTAAAGCTGGGCATCGGACCGGTAATCGAAGACGGCTTTTATTACGATGTAGACCTGGACCATTCGCTTTCGACCAAGGACCTGGAAGCCATAGAGCAGGAAATGCGGAGCATCGTCAAGGAGAACCTGCCGATTAAACGAAGGATTGTTTCGCGGGAGGAGGCGCTAGTTCTTTTCGGGGAAAGAGGAGAGCCGCTCAAGCTGGAGCTGATCCTGAATTTACCCGATGGAGAAGTTATACGTATTTACGAGCAAGGGGAGTTTGCGGACCTATGCCGGGGACCTCACTTGCCTTCAACCGGCCGTATCAAAGCCTTCAAGCTGCTTCATGTGGCAGGTGCTTATTGGAGAGGCGATTCCGATAATAAGATGCTTCAGCGCATCTATGGTACAGCTTTCCTCAACAAGACTGAGCTTGCTGACTATTTGTACCAGCTGGAGGAAGCGAAGAAGCGGGACCACCGCAAGCTGGGCAAAGAGCTGGAGCTGTTTATGTTCTCGGAGGAAGCGCCGGGGATGCCGTTTTATTTGCCTAAAGGAATGGCGATAAGGACCGCGCTGGAAAACTTCTCCCGGGAACTGCTTAACCGGAACGATTATGAAGAGGTCCGTACGCCGTTTATGATGAACAAGCGGATGTGGGAGCAGTCGGGACATTGGGAGCATTACAAGGACAATATGTATTTCACTAAAGTTGACGAATCCGAATTTGCATTAAAGCCGATGAACTGCCCGGGTCATATGCTGATTTTCAAGAACAGCCTGCGCTCCTACCGGGAGCTTCCGGTACGTCTGGCGGAGTTTGGCCAGGTACACCGGCATGAGTTGTCTGGGGCATTAGGCGGCATGATGAGGGTACGTACCTTCTGCCAGGATGATGCCCATCTCTTTGTCCGACCGGATCAGATTGAAGAGGAAATCGGCAAAGTGATGAGTTTGATCGGTGAGGTATACAAGGTATTCGGATTTGCTTATACCGTCGAACTGTCGACCCGGCCTGCCGATTATATGGGCTCGGATGAGCTGTGGGATGAAGCCGAGCAGTCTCTGAAGAATGTGCTGGACGCACAGGGAGTGAACTATCGCATTAATGAAGGCGACGGTGCCTTTTACGGGCCGAAAATCGATTTTCATATCGTCGATGCCCTGAAGAGAAGCTGGCAGTGCGGAACCATCCAGCTCGATTTCCAAATGCCGGAGAAATTTGATCTGTCTTATATCGGCGAGGATAACAAGAAGCAGCGGCCGGTTGTCATCCACCGCGCGATTTATGGCTCACTTGACCGTTTCCTTGGAATTCTGATCGAGCATTACAGCGGAGCTTTCCCGATCTGGCTGGCGCCGGTGCAAGCTAAGGTTATTCCGGTATCGGAGCATGAGCTGGATTACGCGCTTCAGGTCAAATCGCAGCTTATTCAAGCAGGAATTCGGGTAGAAGTTGATGCCCGCAGCGAAAAACTCGGCAATAAAATACGGAAGTCCCAGCTAGAGAAGGTTCCTTATATGCTTGTCGTCGGTAAAAACGAGCGTTTAAGCGGCAGCGTGTCGGTCCGCAAACGCGGCGAGGCGGAAGGCTCCGTACAGCAGCTGGAAGAGATCGCCGGAGCAATCGTAGAGGAATTCCGCAAACGAAGATAGAAATGCAAAAAGGCGCTCCCCGACGATGTTAGATCGTCTTGGAGCGCCTTTTGCGTGACAGCTTGGACAGATCCGGCTCTGTCTCCATGCTTTCGCTTCTCTCGGTTAACTGTTCTTCGAGCATCACAATCTGCTTTTGACTTTTCTTATTCTTATTGGAGTCCCGTCCCGTGAGCAAATCGCCGGTCCAGCCTTTTTGCCACAGCCAGGCGTAAATAAGAATCGTAATAAAAAGGATAACGATGCACATGCCCGTAAAGCCCAACTGATGAGTATCCCAAGGAAGCGGTTTGAAGTTTGTTCCCCATAGGGCGCCTATAACGGTTGCAGGCGTGAAGATTACGGTGAAGATTGTCAGTGTCTTCATAATATCATTGCCGCGGAAGCTGGAGAGTGCATCATCCATCGAAATCAGCGTATCAATCTCGAGCGCGTAATGCTTCAGCAGGGATTCAATCCGGTCCAGCTTGTAGGTGGTTCGTTTGAATACTTCCGTTTCGGTCAGCGTGTCCATAAAAGCCTCTTGAGCAGCACCGTACAGCTCCCTAATGGGGATAAACAGATGGCTCCAATGCAATAAATCATAGCGGCGTTCAAAGATGACGTCGAGAAGCCCCGTTCTGTTCGATATCCGCATCGCCTGCTCGAGCTCGCCAAGCCTTTTTTCGAAGCCGTCGAGTCCGGTATGGAAAGGTCCAAGCAGCTGCCCCAGCATAACAAAGAACGCTTCGGGAGCGGATGCGCAGTCCTTGAGCCGGGAAGTAACGGAATCCTCCTGCAAGCGAATCATGAGACGCAGGTCTGTGTGAAGGGTAACAAGTTTATCAACGGTAAGCCAGAAGTGAAAAGGCTGTACATCGGTCATTTCCTCTGAGGCCTGAAGCATCAAGGTACCGGATACGATTGTACCCTGATTGGCGAAATGCATCACGGTAACCTTATTGACCTGTCTGCCCCAGCACTCGTCCAGCCAGCTGGAGCATTCGGGAAGGATGCGCTTGCAGGTCATTTGTTCTTCAAATTCATCGTCTGTTACAGGAGGTGAGGTAAATGTCATAGATGCCTTAGACGGGTCAGCTTTTTTTCGATTGTCTTTGCGCTTTGGCAATTCCTCGGTTGTCTCCATTGGAGGCCGTTCCAGCTGAAGAACATGCCATTCCCAGTCCGCGGGATAGCGAAGCATCCGGTGAATCATTGTTTACCTCCTGTTCGTTCCTGTCTAAATTCCGAATTCCATGTCGCTTACTCTTCATCATAACCTGAACGGCTTTCTTGCACAACCTTCCTATAACTTCCTATAACCCAGATTAACCGAGATTGATTGCGGGCGAAACAGGGTATAACTACCTTGAAGGAAGAAGAGGAGGATGATGAGACAATGGCTAAAATAATTGGATCATTTGCTACACAGCAGCAGGTTATCGATACCATTCATTCCCTTGAGCAAGCCGGTTTCGTCCAAGGGGAAATGAAGATCCTCGCGAAGGATAGCGAGCATTCCCGGCGTATTGAAGCCGAAAGCGACGTCCACGTCGACGAATTGACGGAGCTGGCGCAGACAGCAAACGAAGCGGAGAGAGACGAAAGCCGCGGAAGGGCTTGGACCGGGGCAGCTTTTATTCCGGCCATCGGTCTGACGGGAGGCGGCTCATGGAACCCGGGATTTGCGGCTGCAGGGCTGACGGCAATGGGAAACACGTTGACTGGAGATTATATTTTCGGCGATGAAGATCATATTGAAGGAGCTATGATGGCGCTTGGACTTGAGGAGCAGGAAGCGGCCTCCTGTCGTGATTCCATCCGGGAAGGCGCAACCTTAGTGATTATCGAGTCTGAAGAGAGCAAATCCTTGCTGGATAAGGATGGCGGTCCGGACCTGTCGCGTCTTGGCATCGCAGAGGGTATCTTCAGGCAGCACGGAGCGAAGCGGATCTTCCACGGCTCCTGATTTTTGTTTAATAATTAGAAGAAGGGATTCGGCTCTCGGCTGAATCCCTTTTTGTATGCTGCTGTAACGCAACCAAACTCATGCTTGAAGGGATGGCCGCTTCAACCCAACGATATCCGTCAATGGATGCTGATCGCCATTTATCAGATCACGCAGGAGAAGGGAGGCCAGCATGCTGTAAACCGTGCCGTTGCCGCCGTATCCCAGACAGTAATAAACGCCGGGCAAAGCGGGATCTTCTCCTATAAAAGGCAGATTATCGACGGATTCTCCGAAGGTCGCGCTCCATTCGTATTCGAATGGGACATCCAGCATCGGGAAGTGTGCGGTAAGCTTGTCATAAAGCTTATCTATACGTTTGCTGCGCTCCTGCTCGCCGTCAATGGGGTGCTCGGTTGGCTCATCGAGACCGCCAATTACGATCCGGTTATCAACGGTTGTTCGCATATACAAATATGGCCTTGCCGTTTCCCAGACCATCATTCGCTTATGCCAGCTCTGTTCAAGCTTCGATTGATCCTGAACGGCTGTTACCGCCGCAAAAGACCGGTTAAGAATCGGCTTGACCAGCTTGCCGCGAAGCTCTTCCGGTTCGTACCCAATGGCATAGATGACACGGTCCGCTTCGATAATATGACCTTCAGCCGTTGATAACCGATGCTTTCCATTCTTCGAACGTTCATGGGATACGATGTCCGTATGCTCGTAGAGCCTTGCTCCGCTAACGGCGGCGGCATCGGCAATCCCGTGCACGAACCGGAACGGATTCACCTCGGCATCTCCTTTCGTTATTATCGCTCCGGAGCGCCGGAACGGAAAGTGACGGGAGATCGCATCCGCTTCCCAAAAGTCGATGTCGAAGCCGTTTTGCTTAAGCGCCTGGTACTCTTTCCGAAGCTTAGGCAGCTCTTGCTCCGAGCTGGCATAATAAAGGCTGCTCCGAGGGACAAAATGAGGATCGATGGCGAGCCCGCCCGCGATCAGGCCGATTTGTTTGACCGCTTCCTTGCAGGCCGCATAGAATTGCACAGCCGCCTGCTGGCCGATCTGATCAATCAGATCGCATAGCATAACATCATTAGAGAATTGCAATAAGCCCGTGTTGGCGGAAGTGCTGCCGCCCGCGATAGTGCCTCTTTCGAAGACGGCGTTAGCTATTCCGCTCTTCGCCAGTATATAAGCGCACATGGATCCGGACATTCCGCCTCCGATTATGGCAACCCGCACTTGCAGATTTCCGGAGATTACAGGGTAAGATTTATGCTGCTTCCAAGTAGTCGGCCAGAATAAATGACCGCTGTGCAGCTCCTTCATGAAGATCACCTCATCCGTTAATATGCCCCAATTCGGACTAACTTTTGATTACCCGTTATGTCTTCATTTGACGCATGGATTCGCGGTAGGCGGAAGGGGATAAGCCGTAGAAACGGCGGAATTGCTTGGAGAAATACAAGGAGTCCTGGAGCCCGACAGACGCCGCTATCTGTTCGATAGTCAGCCCTTCTCGTTCCCTGATCATTTGCCGGGCCTTATCGATCCGGAGCTTGAGCAAGAACGTAATGGGCGATTCGCCTGTATAACGTTTGAATACGCGAGAAAGATAAGCACGATTGTAGCCGAAGGATTCGGCCATCTGCTCGATAGAAACAGGCTGGGCGTATTGGGTTGATAAGTAATGAATCATTTGCTGGATCAGCTTATCGGTGTCATCCATATTGGTCATAGCGGCATTATCTTCCGAAAGCTTATGGACCGTGCAAAATTCAGCCAGCAGCAGCTGCAAATAACCGGCGGCCTTCAGATGGGCTGCAGGATCGTTTTTGCGAAAAATGCTGAAAATGTGGTTGTACAGGACGCCTACGCGCCTTATCGCAGCCGTCTCGGCTACGGGATTGGCCACGGAGAAGCCAGCCGCCTGCGCAAGCTCGGCCGCCTGCGGGCCGTTAAAGGCGACCCAGCGGTACAGCCAGGGCTCGTCCGCGTTGGAGATATAGCTGACTAGCGCTTCCGGTTCGATTAGGAAGGTATCCCCTGCCTGAAGAGGATAGCTTTTTCCCCCGCAGGTGAATTCCCCCTTCCCTTCAAGCACCGTATGCATGAGGTAAAAATCATATACTTTAGGTCCCCGCTGATGGGACGGTTTGGTTTGGCTCTCGCCTGCAAACAATACATTCATATGCTCGTTGTACGTAATGACGGGATTGGAAGCTACCTTATAAGTATCTTGCCTCATATTTGACGGCACCTGCCTTCTGGTGTGGGGTTTACAATAATCCCATATTATCATGCCAAGAGGGTTGCTGAAAGTCACATAAATCCATGTGAAAAGCACTTTGCGCCATTTTGCTCGCGTTATGGCTTGCGTTATACTGAAATAGAACAAAGGCTTCAAAAATTATACAAAAAAAGGACTGTTGCAAGCATATGGCCTCTATCGAGCAGCTTACACAACAATTTATACAGCAATTCGGCGGAGAAGCCGCTGAGATCAAAGCTTTTCACGCACCAGGACGCGTCAATCTGATCGGCGAGCATACCGACTATAACGGCGGTTACGTATTCCCGGCAGCACTTACGTTCGGCACGACTTTGCTTATCCGCAAGCGCGATGACCGCCAGCTTGGCCTCGCGACAACAAATTTCCCTTCCTCCAAATCGCTTGATATCGACAAAATCGCATTCGACGAAGCGGATGACTGGATGAACTATCCAAAGGGAATCGTTTACGAACTGGGGCAAAAGGGTATCCAATTCAGCAGCGGTTACGATCTGCTCTTCCACGGCGAAATTCCGAACGGCGCGGGCTTGTCCTCTTCAGCATCGATTGAAGTAGTAACAGCTTACGCTTTGCTTACGATGGAAGGAAAGCCTACGGACACGGTTCAAATTGCGCTTCTGTCCCAGAAATCGGAGAACGAATTCAACGGCGTGCAATGCGGCATCATGGACCAGTTCGCGGTGGCTAACGGCAAGAAGGACCACGCGATTCTGCTGATGTGCGATACGCTTGAATACGAGCTCGTTCCGTTCCAATCCGGCGCTTACAAGCTGGTCATCGGCAACACGAACAAACGCCGCGGTCTGGTAGACTCCGCGTACAACGAGCGCCGCTCTCAATGCGAGCAGGCCGTTGTTGACCTGCAGGCGGCATTCCCTGAACTTAAGCTTCTGGGCCAAATCAATCTGGAGCAGTTCAACGCCAACAAACATCTGATCAAGGATGAAGTTGTCCGCAACCGTGCACAGCACGTAGTCGAAGAGATCGACCGCGTTCTTCGTTCAATGGATGCCCTGAAAGCAAACGATCTCGAAGCGTTTGGCCAATACATGAACGGCTCGCACGACTCGCTCCGCGATTTGTACGAAGTAACGGGTTCTGAGCTTGATGCGATGGTTGCTGCCGCACGCCAGGTTCCGGGTGTGCTTGGCTCCCGTATGACTGGCGCAGGCTTCGGCGGCTGTACCGTATCGCTTGTTCACGAAGACAGCATCGAACGCTTCAAGGAAGAAGTAGGACGCAAATATACGGAAGCAACGGGACTTACTCCCGACTTCTACGTTTGCAGCATCGGCAATGGTGTAGAACAGCTTCAATAATATAAAACATAGAGAAAGTGGGATGAGGAGTATGGCAGTATTAGTAACCGGAGGAGCGGGCTATATCGGTTCGCACGCCGTGGCTGCTCTTGCAGAACGCGGAGAAGAAATCGTAGTAGTCGATAATCTGCAGCAAGGTCACCGCGAGGCGGTTGTTGGAGGCAAGCTGTACGTAGGCGACCTTCGCGACGCAGAATTTATGGATACGGTGTTTAAAGAAAACAAGATTGACGCAGTTATTCACTTCGCTGCAAACTCGCTGGTTGGCGAGAGCATGACAAACCCTGCGAAATATTATCATAACAATGTGTACGGTACGCTCTGCCTGCTGGAAAAAATGATTGAGCATGACGTAAAGAAGATCGTCTTCTCATCGACGGCGGCAACTTACGGCGAGCCCGAGAACGTGCCGATCGACGAATTCGACCGCACGCTTCCGACAAACACTTACGGCGAAACAAAGCTGGCAATGGAAAAAATGATGAAGTGGTTCGATGTCGCTCATGGCCTCAAATACGTATCGCTTCGTTACTTCAATGCGGCAGGCGCTCACGCCAGCGGCAAAATCGGTGAAGACCATAGCCCTGAAACCCATCTGATTCCGATCGTGCTCCAGGCAGCGCTTGGCCAACGTCCGCATATCTCGGTATTCGGCGATGATTACGCAACGCCGGACGGCACTTGCATCCGCGATTATATCCATGTCAGCGACCTCGCCGACGCCCATGTCCTTGCCGTAGATAAGCTTCGTCAAGGCTCGGAGAGCGCGATTTATAACCTCGGCAACGGCCAAGGCTTCTCCGTTAAAGAAGTGATTGAGATTGCCCGCAAGGTAACGGAGCGCGAGATCAAAGCGGTTATCGAGCCTCGCCGCGCAGGCGACCCGGCTACGCTTGTTGCATCTTCGGCACGTGCCCGCAAGGAGCTCGGCTGGAACCCGTCCCGCGCGAACCTTGAGGATATTATCCGCAGCGCCTGGAACTGGCACGTCAATCACCCTAACGGTTACAGCAACTAAGCAGCCGCTTAGGAACGGAAAGGAGCTTTTTACATCATGACAGTCAAAGAAAATACGGCCGTTACCGCAGCGGATGCGCTTGTCCTAATCGACAGGCTTGTCCAATTTGCCCTTCGTCAAGGGATGATTGAACCGCTTGACGCGAACTATTCGCGTAATGCGCTGCTGGATCTGTTCAAGTTCACGGAGCCGCATGAAGGCGAGATTCCGGATGAAGAGCTGGACAGCCCCGTATCGCTGCTTGAACCATTGCTCGATTACGGATATTCGATTGGTCTAATCGAAGACAACATTCTGACTTACCGCGATTTGCTGGATGCCCGCATCATGGGGCTGCTTATGCCGCGTCCCTCCGAAGCTGCGGCTGCGTTCCGCAAGACAACGGCCGAAGCCGGGATCAAAGCGGCAACGGACGCTTTTTACAAGCTGAGCATCGATTCCAACTACATCCGGATGGACCGCATTCAGAAAAATAAATACTGGCTGCACGAAACCGAGTACGGCGAGCTGGAAATTACGATCAATCTGTCGAAGCCAGAGAAGGATCCAAAGGAAATTGCGCTGCTCAAAACCTTGCCGCAGGCGCATTACCCGAAATGTCTGCTCTGCGAGCAGAACGTCGGCTACGCCGGCCGCGCGGATCACCCGGCTCGTCAGAATCTTCGCGTATTGCCGCTGACGCTGGATAATCAGCAATGGTACTTCCAATATTCGCCGTATGTTTACTATAACGAGCACAGCATCGTGTTCAAAGGCGCCCATGAACCTATGGTGATCTCTCATGGCACCTTCAAGCGCCTGCTGGACTTCGTGGAGCAGTTCTCTCATTATTTCATCGGCTCCAATGCCGATTTGCCGATCGTTGGCGGCTCGATTCTGAGCCATGACCACTTCCAGGCTGGACGCCATACCTTCCCGATGGAGAAGGCAAAACCGGTAGCTTCGTTTACGGATCCTTCCTTGCCGGGCGTACGCTTCAGCATCGTCAACTGGCCGATGTCGGTTGTTCGCGTAAACGGCGCTTCCAAGGACGATGTCCTGCAGGCAGCATGCCGGATGCTCGATACATGGCGCGGCTACAGCGACGAAGCGGTTGACGTGCTTGCTTTTACGGCCAATGGCGACGGTTCGCTGACACCGCATAATACAATCACCCCGATTGCAAGACTGCTTGATGACGGTGCTTACGAGATTGATCTCGTGCTCCGCAACAACCGGACCAGCGAAGAGCATCCGATGGGGATTTTCCACCCCCATCAGCACTTGCATCATATCAAGAAAGAAAATATCGGCCTGATTGAGGTTATGGGGCTGGCCGTGCTCCCTGGCCGCTTGAAGGCGGAGCTTGAGCAGATTGCCGGTTATCTGACCGGCAAGACCGAAGCGCTCCATAACGAGCTGCACGGCACGGATCATCCGCTTTATCTCCATGCGGAATGGATTGAATCGCTGGTAGCCCGCTATGGCGCTTCCAATACGGATGAACAGGCACAAGCTATCGTGGAAGGCGAGACCGGCGCCAAGTTCTCCGAGGTATTGAAGGACGCAGGCGTGTTCAAGCAAACCGAAGAAGGCTATGCCGCATTCCAGCGTTTCCTGGCTGCATTTGGCCTGAAGCAAGCCTAATATTGTAGGTCTAAAGCCGTCGTATTGCCCTAGGGACATGTACGACGGCTTTTTTTATATGAGGAATGTGCAATAATACAAATCTGTAAAGAAATTAATTTGTAAATCGAAAAAAATTATGGTATTTTTTATATGAAAATATAAACTATTCGCATTGTTATATTTTTAATGAAAGATACGTGTTCTTTTTTTGATAAAGGGGAAAGTCAACGCTTATCTGGAGCATTTATTTCAGGTTAACGGAGGGGTCAAGATGCCGGAAGCAATTATGCCTTTAGATGATTTCTTGCAGCTGAATGCCGAGGAGCAGATCGAAAAGCTAAAGCGCTGGAAGATGGACTATACGCTTAAGGATATTCGGGAAGCTTGGAATTTCAAGCATTCGGCGCAATATTATATGCTGCTCAAGAAGCTGCGGATTTACGAGCGCGTGGTGAATAAATCAGATAAGTTTTACCCGATGCAGGACCAGCTGCTGGTTCAACAGGGCGGAGCCAAGGAACGCACCTGGAGAGGCCGCAGCACTTATACCCAGCAGGATGAACAGCCGGCAGACCATTTCAACTATCAGTTGAATACAACGCTTACAGGCTCGGAACTGGCGGAAAAGCTTGAGCGTCTGGCGTTCTTCCTGAAGGGGGAGCAGAAGCCGGTGCAAATCAGCTTGACCATCGAATCGGCTGAAGCCGGGGCTTCTATGGAAGCCGAGGAAACAAACGAATAAGGCAGCAAAAGAGGAGCTCTGATTGGGATAGGAGCTCCTCTTTTTTTTCTTCATGCTCGGTTATTGAACATATGTCTAAAAAATGCTAGTTAATGCCTGTTAGTGGTAAAGATTGTAATAATTATTGTTACTTTCAGAGTACGGCTAACATAAAGCTAGGACTGAAGGCTTCGTGCTGAAGTCCGATGGGCGTACAAGAAAGCACCGGCAGGTTTGACGCCTGCCGGTGCTTTCTTGTTTGACTCTATTTACCGCGCAGCCTGCCAAGCTCCGATACAAGGGCTTCAACCTCGCTGATGCTGAATTTATCCTTTGAAGCTACAACTTCGTACAAATCGCGGATATCCTCGTATTGATCAATGTTGAAGTGGGAAGCCTGCATCGCTGCCGCTGTCGCCATTCTTAGCTTTGTTTTGATGGTCTCGATCATATACTCCACGTTTTGCTGGGTTTGTTCTTCCAGATTCACCATGATTAGTCCCCTCTCCATACTTACTACTTGTCATTATTCTCGCCATTGTAACATATTTCACGCATCCCATGCCCGTAAATTGAACCATACTGTGTAATTCGGGTACAATGAAAGAAACTACCATTTGTACGAACATAAAGCAGGTGTATTCATGTCAGGAAAGGCAATCGATCAAGCGGATAACGGAGTGGAGGGCCTTCAGGCATTTTTGGCTCATGTTGCCGGGAGACATCCTGACCGGAGCAGGGTCGTATTCCTATGTATCGGTACGGACCGCTCTACGGGAGACAGCTTTGGCCCTTTGGTGGGCACCAAGCTGGAAGAACGGGGTTGGCCTTATGTCTTCGGAACATTAAAGCAGCCCTGTGACGCAAAGCGGTTCGCAGAAGCGCTGGAACAATCGGCGGAGCGGGAGCATGCCGTAATTATCGCGGTTGATGCCTGTCTCGGCAAACCGCTGTCCGTTGGAAAGTATATTACTGCGGAAGGGCCGCTTACGCCAGGTCAGGCAACGGGGGCTCGGCTGCCCGCTGTTGGAGATTACAGCATTGCCGGTGTCGTTAATGCCAGCAGTCATAAGCCTTACATGACGCTTCAGACGACCTCGCTGTACACCGTCATGCAGATGGCTGAGACGGTTGCAGAGCTGGTGGATCAGGCATGGAAGCAAGCTTCCGGCTTGGCTGGACAAATAACTTTTTCAAAGGGGTAAAACAATGACGCAACTTACAATCGCCAATCACACGATCACGCTGCCAAGCGGTATCTCGTTAGCTTATTATGATTCCAAGACGGTTCAACAGCCGGTTGTAGTGCTTCTTCACGGCTATTGCGGGAGCTCCGCCTATTGGGAGCAGGTTGTAGAGCCTCTTGCCCGACATGCCCGCATTATTGCGCTCGATCTGCGCGGACATGGCCGCTCTTCCGGGGAGACTGGACCGGAAGAGACGAATGCTATGGAATTGTATGCAGACGATCTGTCTGCCATGCTGGATCAATTGAAAATAAACAAGGCCTGCGTTCTCGGCCATTCGCTTGGAGGATATATTACGCTTGCGTTTGCCGAGCGCTTTGAAGAGAAGCTGTCTGCGTTTGGGCTAGTTCATTCAACGCCATTGCCCGACAGCGATGCGGCGAAGGAAAACAGGGACAATGCCGTAGCCGCGATCAAGAAGGACGGCGTAGGCGCGTTTGTAGAGGGCCTTGTTCCGAAGCTTTATTCCCCGGACAATAAATCAGCGATGCCGGATCAGGTAGAACGTTCCATTGCCATTGGCAGAGGGACAAGCGCGTCTGGTGCGATTGGCGCAGCCAAAGGGATGAAGGAGCGTCCCGACCGTACGGAGGTGCTGAAGCAGACCTCGCTGCCGGTACTGCTCCTGGCGGGCGAGCAGGATCAAATTATTCCCGTGGAACGCACCTTTGTTATCGACGGAGCAAACGTTACCCGCGAGAAGCTTGCGGAAGCCGGCCATATGGGCATGGTGGAGCGTCCTGAAGCTTTTGCGGAAGCAGTCCTGCGTTTCATAAATAAGCTTAATTAGCCAATAGGGGAGGGGAACAGGTTGTTTCGTCGAGACTACTTAATGAACATGATCGAACAGATGACGGAAGCCGTCGGGCAAATATTGCAGTTAAAGCGGGAGCTTAAACATCAGGATGCCCTGCTCGTAATCGATGAGCTGCTGGATAAAAGGTTTGGACTTAGCGGTAAGCTGATCCGTTCCTTGTCCGATAAGGATCTGATGGCGGTGCTGACTACAAACGGCGTTATGGAGACGGACAAAATACAGGCTATAGCCGTAACCCTGAAGCAAGAGTCGGATCTGCATGCCGAGCTTGGCAACGAAGACGCCAGCTTTGCTTCCGGTTTAAAGGCGCTGCAGCTCTTTATGAGGCTGTCGTTAGTTGACGCCGAGCCTACGCTTGTGAACCCTTCGAAGGAAGCCGGTCAGCTGCTGGAGCAGTTAAAAGCTTATGAGCTGCCTAACCATACCAAGCAGCTGCAAGCCGAATGGCTGGAGGGGGAAGGACAGTTCGCAGGAGCGGAGGATGTCCTATATGAGCTTATGGAAGATGAAGCGGTAACTGGCGAAGAGGTCGAAGCCTTCTACCGCCGCTTGTTATATTATGACGACGAGAAGCTGGAAGCCGGCGGATTGCCGCGTGAGGAAGTCCAATACGGGCTGGATTCTTTAGCAACAAATAAATAAAAGCAAAGATCTATGGGAGTGACTTTTCAATATGACACAAGAATGGCAGCAGTCCATACAAAAAATCGTAGATGCAGGAGAACTGCTGCAGGGAACGTTAAGCCAGCTGCGCCGCAAGGATGGGGCGGCTGCCCCCAAAACAGTGGTGCGGCCGGTTCAACTGAAGAACGGGCTTCATCTGCAGTTCGAATACCATTACAGCAATAAAGTAACCCACGATAACGTAAAGCCCGAGCTGGCCGGTGCCAGAATCGTCGAGCTGCTCGAAGGCGATTACAAGCAGGCGCTGTTCAAGACGGCAACGGAGGATCTTCAGTTGCTGTTCAGCAAGAAGGGAAAGGCAACGATTCTCAGCAAGCCGCCGACCGCAGCGGTGAAGGCTTCGGCAGAGCTTCAGCATAACCGTCAGAAAAACCGGATATTGGCCGAAGGGACCGCTGCGCCTTTTCTGGTGGAGCTGGGCATTATGTCGAAGGATGGAGCCGTACACGCAAAGAAACAGGACAAGTATAGACAGATTAACCGTTTCCTAGAGATGGTGACGGATGTGCTGCCCAGCCTGCCTGCGGACAAGCCGCTTACGATCGTTGATTTTGGCTGCGGCAAATCGTATTTGACCTTTGCCTTGTACCACCTGCTTGCTATTGAGCAGAAGCGGGAGATTTCGATTATCGGCCTGGACTTGAAGGCGGATGTCATCGCTTTTTGCCAAGAGCTTGCGGACCGGCTTCATTATGACAAGCTGAAGTTCCTGGTGGGGGACATCGCTGATTACGAAGAGCTAAACGAAGCCGATATGGTCGTTACCCTGCATGCCTGCGATACGGCGACGGATGCGGCGCTTGCCAAAGCAGTCAAATGGGGAGCTTCGGTCATTATGTCCGTGCCTTGCTGCCAGCATGAATTGTTCCGGCAGGTTGAGAGCGACGTATTATCGCCGATTCTGTCGCAGGGACTTCTGAAGGAGCGCTTCTCCGCTCTTGCAACGGACGCAGCCAGGGGCACTTTGCTCGAGGTGCTTGGTTACAAAGTACAGATGCTGGAGTTTGTCGATCCGGAGCATACCCCTAAAAACCTGTTGATTCGCGCTGTCCGCAGCGGGCAAAAAGGGTCGATGGAGAAGTGGGGGCAGTACGAGCAATTCCGCAGCTTCCTGAATATTTCTCCGTCATTGGAACATATGCTGTCGGACCTTTGGCCTACCTCTTCCGAAAAATAATACGCAGGAAGTCCTATGGGAGGAATTGTCGACTGAAATAACATTTGTTACAATGGAAATAGATGGATAGATAAATGGATGGGTGAACCGTATTGGAATCGATGATGTGGCTGGATTTTAGCATGTTCCTCGTACTGCTCGGTTTGTTTTTCTACGTGTTTGCTGTTGGTACCATTACCGTGCTGCACAAAATTTATTTCGCGCTGCATCTTGTGTTGATGGTTTGGCCGCTTACTCAATTTATAGCTCAATCGATGCCTGGTTCTCCATACAGGCTTTTTTATCTTTCGGGTTCCTACGTCGGATTGTCATTGGTTGGCGTAGGGTGGTTTATCTTTGTTGTCTTTATGACGGGACAAGCCCAATTGATACGTACAAGGCGGCTTATTCTGCTGTCGATCCCGGCGCTGATCTCCGTCGCGTGTGTCATCGTAAATCCGAATGAGCTGTTTCTCTCTATTAACGAACAGTTGGCAACCAAGCAG
Organism: Paenibacillus sp. JDR-2; assembly: GCF_000023585.1. NCBI lineage: Bacteria > Bacillati > Bacillota > Bacilli > Caryophanales > Paenibacillaceae > Paenibacillus > Paenibacillus sp. JDR-2. Next base: position 1,229,411 of record NC_012914.1, read on the forward strand.
CTTCAAAGCGGACCCTTATACTGGTATATGATCGTTCAGCTGTTCTCGTATATTCTCGTTTCGCTCGTGGTTATGGGGTATACGATCCGCCGCGGCGTGTCCGTCCGGCAGCAAATGCTTGTCCGGACAGCCATGAACGGAGTATTTGTGCTAGTCCTGTTTGGATTAGGCGATTTTCTCGTCAATATTATCTTTATCAAATATATTTCCTCCTACTTCTCTATCTTCTCGGTAGGGATTACTTTATCCGCCGTGTATCTAGTGCACGCGATCACCAGACACCGGGTATTCGACATCATTCAAATCGTACAGCGCGATGTGATGAACACGATCTCGACTGGTATTATCGTGCTGGATGAAAGCGGGGTTGTTCTTGAATTCAACAAGGCGATGAAGCCGATCCTGAAGCTGAAGATTGGCGAGCGGTTTTCTCCGGAAGCGCTAGAGGTTCATCTTCCTAAGCCGATCCGGAAGGAATTTAATCAGTTCCTGGACGAACAGAAACTGCGGCCGATGGATCGTCAGGAGCTTGAGATTTCGCTGCATAACAACAACGGCCATTACCGTCACATCGTTGTGCAGTCCGCCCCTATTCTGAGCCAGAAGAAGAAGGAGCTGCTCGGACGGCTTTTGACCTTCCACGATGTAACGGAGCTGCGTCTGCTGGTGGATGAGACAAATACGCAAAACGAGCTGCTTCAGGACAGGAACCGCGAGCTGTTGGTCATGCAGGACGAGCTGTTCCAAGCCAACAAGAAGCTGGAGCATATGGCGATTACGGATGGATTAACCGGCTGCTATAACCGGAGGTATTTGCTGCAGCAGCTGGAGCATGAGATAGCGGTAAACGTGCAATTCGGCATTCCTTTTTCGATCTTCCTCTTTGATATCGATTTATTCAAGGCAATTAACGATCAATATGGTCATCTTGTAGGAGACGAAGTGATCTGTTCGACGGTCGAGGCCGTAAAAAACACGCTGCGTTCGGCAGATATACTCGCTAGGTACGGCGGTGAAGAATTTACGGTCTATCTGCCTCATACAACCCGGGACCAAGCGGATATTATTGCCGATATGGTCAAGGAATCGGTAGAGCAGAATGTCGTCAGAACCGGCATTGGCAGTCAGTCGGTTAGAGTAACGATCAGCATGGGAGTTGTTTCGGTAGAGCAGTTCGACGAGCGGGCTCTGGACGATCCGAAGGCTTTTCTGAGAGAATTGCTCGCCCAGGCTGACGCGGCATTATACGAAGCGAAATACAACGGTCGCAACCGTATCGTCAAGCGTAAGCTGGCTTGATGACAGACTCGGCAAACTAAGGGATAACAGACCTGGTATGCCGAGTTTTTTTGTTAAGATTTTATGAATAAATGATAGATATCCTTCCTTGATAGTCAGCCCCTCATATATTTGATAAAATAGCTTCGTACTGTTGATTGAGTATGGATCGAAAGAGGTATGAGCGATGAGAAAAGTGCAAATTGGATCGGTCAAACCTGGGGACAAGCTTGCAAAACCGATATTTCAAGATAATGGACGGGTTCTGCTTGGCGAAGGCGTAGAGCTGAATGATCGTTATATAAATCGGCTTCAAAATTTAGGCGTTGATATTGTTTATATCGAGGACGGCATGACAGAGGACCTTATTCCCGAGGATACGCTTAGAGACGAGACTCGCCGGCAGGCGGTAGAAGCGATCTACAAGACGATGAATTCCTTTAAGGACCAGTCGGTGGTTATGAAGGGCCGGGCGATTGCTCCGGATCTGGGGCGGACCTTTCGTAATGTGTTTGGCCAGATTATGACGGATTTGACGACCAGGCCAAATATGATGGTCAATCTGACGAATATTCATGTTGCAGACGCTTACTTGTTCCATCATTCGGTGAATGTCGCGATGCTTGCAGGGGTAATGGGAATTGCGAAGGGTTATAACCGCAACCAGCTGGAGGAGCTTGGCATCGGCGCGCTTTTGTTTGATATCGGAATGACCAAGATCCCGCAAAAGCTGATTGAGAAGGTAGGACCTCTGACAGCCGAAGAACGGGTAGTTATGGAGAGCCATACCAAGGAAGGCTTTGATATTTTGCGCAAATATCATGATATCTCAATCGTGTCGGCGCATTGCGCGCTCCAGCATCATGAACGTTATGACGGCTCTGGTTATCCTCGCCGCCTGAAACGGGACGAGATTCATATGTATGCCCAGATCGTAGGGATTGCGGATGTCTATGATGCCCTTACCTCTCCACGGCCGCACCGCAAACGGTATTCGCCATCCGAGGCAATCGAGTTTCTGTTTGCCGCAGGCAATACCTATTTTGATTTTGACCTGATTAAGCTGTTCTGCAAGCATATTTCGATATATCCGGTTTCAACGACCGTATTGCTCAGCTCCGGCCAGGTCGGGGTAGTATCTCTTAACAGTGAGCTTGCTCTGCATCGGCCAAGAGTTCGGATTATCCGGGAAGCGGACGGCAAGGAACCGGCTTCTCCGTATGATTTGGAGCTGAAGGATGAGCTGCATCTGACCATCATCAAAGAATTGTAATTTTGGACGAACGGGCATAGGATTCCATCCATACCAAGCTATCACTCTCTGAATATCCTAATAAAGAATTAGGAGGGAGGGTGACAGAATGGCTGCCAGAATAAGACCGACTTTAAAAAGTCCTTCCAAAGGCAAGGGGAAAGTGATTAAAAGAACGGCTCAATTAGCACCTCAGCAATCAGGCCCGATTTTTAGCAGATTGACAATCGTTTGGGTAAACGAGGAAGGTATCCCGTTTAACACAACCGGCTTTTTTGCTAGATTATCCAGAGGGAACACGGTTGTTTCCACCGCGAATTTTGACCGATTTGGCGTAGTTCGCTTCAATAATATTACAACTCTTACGACAGCAACGTTTACGCTTAGGATCTTCCGAAGCGCAGACGGTGCCTTATTCCGTACAAGAACGATTCCATCCGGCGTAGAGACATTTGCTGTTATTGGTTAATTCAACAAACTAGATTCAAAGTGGCTGTGCTAGTTAAAACGCGCACAGCCACTTTTTTTATTCTTACTAGGTTAATGACGGTCGGAAGAACATTCAAATGCGTAGTTTGCTCATTAACCTGACATCCTATGGGACAAGTTTCGTGTCTGATTGCTATATTCTGCGCAGGCCGGTCTTTGAATATCTTGTTTATTAAGGTAAAATAATCGTAATTAGCGAGTTCGGGGGGAGGAACAAGCTACATATGACGGGACATGCACAGCACTTAAAGCTGCCTAAGCTGGAGCTGCTTCGCAGGATTTTGTTTATCACGCTGGGAGCCGCTCTGGTTTCAGTAGGATTGGAGATTTTTTTGGTCCCCAATCACATTATTGACGGCGGGATCGTCGGGATATCGATTATCGTATCCCATCTGACAGGACTGCCTCTCGGTATTTTCCTATTCCTTCTTAACCTGCCGTTTCTGGTGCTTGGCTACAAGCAGATCGGCAAAACGTTCGCGATGTCGACCCTGTACGGGGTAAGCGTAATGTCGCTTGGCACTTTCCTGCTTCATCCGGTTCCTCCATTGACAGAGGAATATTTTCTAGCCTCGATATTTGGCGGCGTGATTCTGGGGATTGGTGTCGGTATCGTGATCAGGTTTGGCGGATCTTTGGATGGCACGGAGATTATCGCTATTTTGTTTAACAAGCGTCTGCCTTTTTCGGTTGGCGAGATTGTGATGTTTTTTAATTTGTTTATTCTCGGAAGCGCAGGCTTTGTGTTTGGCTGGGACCGGGCGATGTATTCGCTCGTCGCATACTACATTGCCTACAAGATGATTGATATTACGATGGAAGGCTTCGAAGAATCCAAAGCGGTCTGGATCATCAGCGACGAGGCTAAAGAGATTGGCTCGGCCATTATGGACCGGCTTGGGCGCGGCGTGACGTATATGCATGGCGAAGGCGGTTTTTCCGGCGGGCAGAAACGGATTATTTTCTGCGTTATTACCCGTCTGGAGGAAGCGAAGATGAAGTCGATCGTCAATGATATTGATCCGTCAGCTTTTCTCGCCGTTGGCAACATCCACGATGTGAAGGGCGGCAGATTCAAGAAGCGGGATATTCACTAAAAGGATAGTTAGGAGAAAAGGGCAGTGGACGAATTTGCAAGCATCCGCCATTGGACTTCGGGGCGGCAAAGCGAAAGCTGGCAGCGGGAACGCGGAGTCCGGCTTGGCATTGGAGACGATGCGGCGCTTGTTGACCCTGCCGCTCCGATAAATGGCGTAGATTCGCCGTATGAATACATCATGGCGATGGATACGATGGTAGAGACGGTACACTTCAACGAGGTGACGATGTCCTACGAGGATATCGGCTATAAAGCGCTCGCTTCCAATGTGAGCGACATAGCTGCCATGGGCGGTGTACCGCTGCAGGCGCTTGTTTCGGTTAGCGTGCCGAAGCAGCTTGGGCCGGAGCCGATGCACCGGCTCTATGATGGGTTGTATGCTTGCGCCGAGCAATATGGCGTAGCGGTGATTGGCGGCGACACCACTTCGTCGCCGCAGCATCTTGTTGTCGCGGTGACGGTGACAGGTGCCGTCGAAGCGGGCAAGGCGCTGCGCCGGTCGGGGGCGAAGCCCGGCGACGCGGTTGTATTGACCGGCCCGGTCGGCAAATCGGCGGCCGGGCTGCATTTCCTGCTCGCGCAGCGGGAACGCGGCGCGGATGCTCTCGCAGGGGAAAGGGCGGCGGCGCAGCTTGTGCAGGCGCACCGCCGCCCGTCGCCTTCGGTGCGTGCGGGACGCCTGCTGCTTGCGCGGGGAACCTGTCATTCGCTTAATGACGTAAGCGACGGGCTTGCTAGCGAGGCCTGGGAGATCGCTGAAGCATCGGGCCTTGTCGTATCGTTATTCGAGAAGCACCTGCCTCGAAGCGGCAGTATGGCCGCTTATGCAGGTGTAGCTGGCATCGATCCTTTGGAGTGGATGCTGTACGGCGGCGAGGATTACGTGCTGCTCGGGACTATGGAGCAGGGTGATGCGGCAGCGGCACAGGCGGCTTTCCATGCGGAAGGGCTGCCCTTTTATATCATTGGGGAGGCCTCGGCCGGAGCGCCGGCGGCCGAAATAATCCGCGTGACAGACAGAGGCGAGCTTAGGCAGCCGCTGGCTAAACGGGGATACAATCATTTTGAGTAATAAGCAGGTGAGAAGATGACGATCAAAGGACAAGTTGTGTTTACCGTTCGGAGCGAGCAGGAAACGGCCTTGCTTGCACAGCGGATTGCCGGCCTTGTGAAACCGGGCACGGTGCTTGCATTGGACGGAGACCTTGGGGCCGGAAAGACAACCTTTTCGCAAAAATTCGCAAAAGCGATTGGGGTAACGGATATTGTAAACAGTCCGACGTTTACGATTATTAAAGAATACGAGGGGGCCTCCATGCCCTTTTATCATATGGATGTGTACCGTCTGTCTCTGGAAGAGGCCGACGAGCTGGGGCTGGACGATTATTTCTTCGGCGACGGGGTTACGATTGTGGAATGGGCAAGCCTGATTGAAGAGCTGCTGCCGCCGGAGCGTCTGGAAATGTATATTGCGCACGAAGGCGGCGAGGAGCGCCAGTTCCGGATCTCCGGAATCGGCGAGCCGTATGCCTCTTGGAGCGAGGCTTTTTCGAAAGAGATGGGAGCAGGGAATAACGATGACTGAACGTAATGTTGGACCGGTATTAGCGTTTGATACTTCAACCGCTGCTTTTGCCGCAGCGATCTTGGATAAAGGCCGTATTCTGGGGGACATGCAGTCGCTGGCGGAAAGAAATCATTCCGTGCACGTCATTACCCATATTAAGCAGTTGATGGAGCAATGCGGCGTAGCGTCAAAGGATGTAGGCGCTATTGCGGTTGGCAGCGGGCCGGGGTCTTATACGGGGATGAGGATCGCGGTTGCGGCAGCAAAAACGCTCGCTTGGGTATGGGACAAGCCTTTGGTCAGCGTATCCAGCCTTGAGGCGATTGCCTATGGAGGCTGGCATCATGCGGCTGGCGTTCAGCTTGGAGCGGCTTCGGCTTCTGGAGCCGGCACAGGCGAAGACTGGATTCTTCCGATTATGGATGCCCGGCGCGGACAAGTCTATACGGGCGGCTATGCGATGTCCGCAGGCGGCGAGTGGAGCGGCTTTGCGGCCGACGGCGTAAGACTTATGCATGACTGGGTGGATCGTATTGCGGGGGAAGCGGCACTGCGGCAGGGACAAGTAAAACGTATTTGGGTTATTGGCGATCTGGCCCTGCACCGGGAAGAAGCGGAACGGCTTCAGGCTTTATGCGGGGAAAATAAGTCCGGAGCGGATGTGCAGCTGCTGTCCTATGAACTGGAAGGCCGCGCGCTAGCTTGGCTTGGACGTGGGCGACTGCTTAAAGGCGAGATTGCGGACACGCATGGATTGACGCCTAACTATACCCAGCTGGCAGAGGCGGAAGTAAATCTTCGCGCCAAGCAGCAGGGGGAGGCGAAGTCCTGATGCTGTCCGATCTTGTTTTTCGTTCCATGACGATGGCGGATATCCCGTTTATCGTTGATATTGAGCATGAGGCGTTTGCCACTCCGTGGACACCGGAAGCGTTCAAAAACGAGCTGACGAGCAATATGTTTGCGCGTTATATGGTGATGGAGCATAACGGCCAAATTATCGGCTACGGCGGGATGTGGGTAATAGTGGATGAAGCGCATGTCACTAACATTGCCGTACGTGCCGATCATAGAGGTCAAGGGCTTGGAGAACGGCTTTTAACCGAGCTGCAGCGGACGGCTGCTTTTTTTGGCGCGAACAAAATGACGCTGGAAGTACGCGTGTCCAACGAGATTGCGCAGAGCTTGTACCGGAAGCTGGGCTTTAAACCTTCCGGCATCCGTCCGGCTTATTATTCCGATAATAACGAGGACGCGTTAATTATGTGGGCGGATCTCTATTCCTATCAGCCTGCAACAGAGGAGCAAGAATGGTGAGTACAACAAATCAGGATGCCGTAATACTGGCGATCGAAACAAGCTGTGACGAAACTTCGGTCGCTGTCGTACGCGGCGGTAAACATATATTATCCAATGTCATCTCGAGCCAGATCGAGGTTCATAAACAATTCGGCGGTGTTGTCCCCGAGATCGCATCGCGCAAGCATGTCGAAGTCATTACTCTTATGATTGAGCAGGCTATAGAGGAGTCCGGTCTTACGCTGCGGGATATCTCAGCGGTAGCCGTCACGCAGGGCCCGGGGCTTGTTGGTGCTTTGCTGGTTGGGATCGTTGCGGCTAAAAGCCTCGCGATGGCGCTGGACGTGCCTTTTATCGGGACGCATCATATTGCCGGGCATATTTATGCCAATCAGCTTGTCCATGAGCTGGAATACCCGTGTATGGCGCTTGTTGTTTCCGGCGGTCATACGGAGCTTGTTCTGCTGGAGAGCGAAGGCAGCTTCCGCATGATTGGCCGCACGCGTGACGATGCGGTTGGCGAGGCATACGACAAAGTAGCCAGAGCTTTGAAATTTCCTTATCCCGGCGGGCCTCATATCGATAGGCTTGCTTCGGAAGCGGAGGCTGTCATTGAGCTGCCTCGCGCATGGCTGGAGCCGGATTCCTATGATTTCAGCTTCAGCGGCTTGAAGTCTGCCGTCCTTGCCGTTATCAATCAGACGAACATGAAAGGCGAGACGCTGGATGCCGGTGCTCTTGCCCGCGGATTCCAGGAGTCGGTGACCGAAGTGCTCGTCGAAAAAGCGCTTCGCGCCGTCCGCGCTTTTGGCGCCAAGCAGCTGCTCTTATGCGGCGGCGTAGCGGCGAATAAAGGCCTGCGCGCAGCACTTGCTTCGCGCTGCGACAAGGATGGAGTGCCGCTCTTGGTTCCGCCGCACAAGCTGTGCACGGACAATGCGGCCATGATTGGCGCCGCGGCCTTTTTGAAATGGCAGAAGGGCGAATTCACTTCGCTGGATATGAAGGCGGAGCCTAATTTCTCGCTGGAGGGCTGGGCCAAGCCGTCGGTCTAATAACAAATAATTTTGTTTGTATTTTTAATTCTTGGAATTGACAGAATATTTGTTGGAGAATATAATGGGTACCAATAGTTCAAACTTCATACTGTGCAAACGCTAAGAACAGGAGTAGTAAGGCTAATCCGGGTTTAGAGAGCTGCGGGAAGGTGCAACGCAGTCGAAGGATACCTGAAACTCGCCTGGGAGCGGAGTAGCGGATAAGCGCGGCTGGCCATGGAAAGCCCGCAAGTACGTTGCTACGGTTAACCCCCGTAACGGGGTGCGCATTCGTCAACATCCGGAGTTGGCAATGTGCCTAAGGTGGACATTCGAAGCTGTTTAACTACAGCGGTTAATGTCAACAAGGGTGGTACCGCGCAGGTTAATGATAGCCTGTCGTCTCTTGATTTCAAGAGGCGACAGGCTTTTTGGTGTCTTTGAACTAGGTTTGGGAAGTTTCGTTTCACGCAGACGAATAAACATACGCTATTTCATATACAAAACGCTGGGAACAGGATCAGTAAAGCAATAGAGCGGGTATACAGCGCAATTGAACGAACAGGCAGAGCCTGAAAGAAAACAATTGCTGCTGCAGAGAGCTGCGGGGTGGTGCGACGCAGTCGAAGCTTAAGCTTGAACTCGCCTGGGAGCGGAATGATGGAGGCCGGCTGGCTGCTTAACGGCAGTAAAGCATATGGCGAGTACATCGTTACGGTAAACCTCCGTCATCGGGTGTTCAAGCGGGTCGGAACCCGCATGAAGCTTAAGGCTTAGCCAGCACGGCTAGCTGCTTCTCGAAGGTTCCGGCCAATGAGAGTGGTACCACGGCAGCTCATTTACGGGCCTGTCGTCTCTTACACAGAGACGACAGGCCTTTTTTGTTCCCAAAAAACATGTAACGGAGGGTATTCCCATGAAAAAAATTCAAATCTTTGATACAACTTTACGCGACGGCGAGCAATCGCCAGGAGCATCGATTGAGCCTGAACGCAAAATCATTATTGCCCGCCAGCTGGCGAAGCTGGGCGTTGATATTATCGAGCCGGGCTTTGCGATCTCCAGCCCAGGCGAGTTTGCGGCTATTCAGCAAATTTCCCGTGAACTGCAAAACGTTGAGATCTGCGGCTTTGCCCGCGCGGTGAAGGTCGATATCGATGCTGCCGTTAAGGCGACGCAGGATGCGGCCAAGCGGCGTCTGCACCTGTTCATCTCTTCCTCGGATATTCATCTGAGCCATCAGATTCGCAAGACACGGTCGGAAGTCGTTCAGATTGCGCGGGATATGATTTCTTATGCGAAGCAGTTTGTTGACGAGATTCAATTTGCCGCAATGGACTCCACCCGTTCGGACCGTGATTTCGTCATTGAGCTGGTAGAAGCGGCAATTGAATCGGGAGCTACGATTATCAATCTGCCTGACACTTTGGGCTATGCGCTGCCAAATGAAATGGTTGATCTGTTCACGTCGGTACGCCAACAAGCGCGAGGCGGAGACAAGGTTCGCTACAGCACGCATAACCATAACGATCTGGGCATGGCGGTCGCGAACAGTCTGGCAGCCGTGCAGGCGGGGGCAACGCAGGTTGAGGTTACCGTAAACGGCGTTGGCGAACGGGCTGGCAACTGCTCGCTGGAGGAGCTGGCGATGTTGATCGAGACGCGCAAATCGGCTCTGGAAATCGAGACGAATATCGAGCAAAGCGAGATTTATACGACTTCTCACATGGTCAGCCGCGCAATGCATTATCCGATCGCCTATAATAAACCGATTGTTGGCCGCAACGCATTCCAGCATGAATCCGGCATTCACCAGGACGGCTTGCTGAAGGACCGCAGCACCTATGAGATTATGGATCCGGAAGCGATGGGGATTTCCCGCAGCATGATTATTCTGGGCCGCCATTCCGGCCGTCATGCGATTAAGCATCGCTTGTCGGAATACGGTATTGCGGTAGCGGACAACGAATTGAACGATGTGTATGACAAATTCAAACAAGTTGCCGACGAGAAAAAGATCGTAACCGATGACGAGCTGATCCGCATCGCCGGTGAGGCGACCGAGACGCAGCCGGATCCATACAAGCTGATGGATCTGCAGGTATTGGCCGGCAGCCAGAAGTCCCGTATCGCTTCGGTTACTATCCGAGACGGAGAAGACGGAGGGGAGCGTTCCTATTCCGGAATGGGCGAAGGACCGTTAGAGGCGGTTATCCACTGTATCCAGCAAGCGATTCCCGTTGCCGCCCAATTCGAGGACTTGGAGCTGCATTCGTTATCGACGGGAGAGGATGCCCATGGCGAAGCGGTTGTGAGCATTGTTATCGAAGGCGAACGCTTCCGCGGCACGTCCATTCACAAGGACATCATTTATGCGGCTGCCCAGGCTTATGTCGCAGCCTGCAATCAGGCTGTTATGACTAGAAGAAAACAGGTCATTGAAGAAAATGTCGGTTAATTGGAATAGTTATCCACAAAAACAAGGATGCTGTGCATAAGAGGAAAAAAACGGATAAATACAACCTTTTCCCTGTGTATAAAATTGCGTGCAAGTAGTGGATAGTTTTTACACAGCCTGCCTGTGGATAATGTGTATAACGTGGATAGTATTACGTAGAAGGAAGCTTTTGTAAGTAATTAGTGACATTAACCTTTACAAATCACGCTTTGTTATCGACAGAATTAACTAACAATTCACGTTTTATTGTGGATAAACCTGTGGAAAAGGTGGACATTTCCCCGAAAGCACGACTTTTGTGCAATCGGGGCTTTTTTTTGCTGTTGCGCCCCCGCAATCCATGCCGCAATAAAATTGCGTGAAGCTGCAACATGGTTTTCGGTGAAAACACTTTCAGATTCAGGTAAGGTTAAATTACTAGATCACGTTCCGGCGAGTAGGTATTCCGGCCTGAATGGAGGAGAACTGCAGTGAACTTAGAGACGGTCATTCAAGTAAGCTCGATTCGCAAATGTTATGGTCCGTACAACGCTTTAAATGAAGTCTCCTTTGAAGTGAACAGAGGCGAGCTGTTTGGCATTATCGGGACAAGCGGGGCAGGCAAAACAACCCTGCTGGAGATGCTCATGGGACTTCGCCGACCTGATCAGGGAACGATTGAAGTACTCGGCATGGATGCCATTATGGAAGCCAAGCAGCTGAAGGAATATATCGGAATGCATATGTACAGCAACTCGCTCGTAGACAATCTAACGGTTCGTGAAGCGCTGGAATTGTTCCAATCGTTTTACATCAAACAAAATGACATCGATCGGATTATTGCGGATCTGGAGCTGGAGCCGTACGTAAACAAGCCGGTGAAACGGCTGTCCGGCGGCTGGCAGCAGCGCATCGCGCTTGCTTTCGCGCTGGTGAACGATCCTGAAATCATATTCCTCGATGAGCCGACAACCGGGCTTGATAAGCAGGCGAGGGCGGATTACTGGGCTCTGCTTATGAAGTTGAAGAGTCAAGGCAAAACGATCGTTATGGCATCCCATGACATGGGAGAAATGCAGCGGAATTGCGATCGCATTGCGGTGCTGCGCAAAGGGGATATCGTCAGATGCGATTCTCCGCAGCAGCTCATCTCCCAAATTCCAGAAGGCTGTTTTTCGATGGAAGGCGTATACGTTCATTTCGCTTACGCGGGAATGTAGCCTTGCCTAGATGATCCGGCCTAGTTTGAAGGAGGACTTTTGCGCATATGGAGCCCAGAAACGACACCAACGAAAGTCCGTCCGTTCATCGAAGCCAGGTGATAGAGAAGCGCATGGAGATGATTGCCGTGCTGCTCGATAAATTAAATGGGGAGGAGATCGTCCAACAATCCAAAACCAAGCAGAAACCTCAAAAGCGGAAGGGGCGAAATAACGACAAGCTGATGCAAATAGTTGGCGGCATATTCTTCCATCGTATAAGATAAGGATGACACTACCGTGACGGAGGTCAGAGGATGGAAGAACTAGTGCCTATAATCGGGCAGGAGATGCTGCGGATTTCCGATAAGTATTTCATTACGGAGCCGCTTCGCGGACATGCCCGCGCTTTTATACGGGAAAAGCAGGCCGAATCGATGAGATTCGGTCTTTTGACCGTGCTTCATTACCGGATGTTCGGAGGAGATTCGGGGCAGATCTATCGAGCGGCTGCTGCTGTGGAACTGTTTATTCTCGCATCGGATATTCTGGATGATTTGCAGGACGGGGACGCGCCGCATCAAGCTTGGTCCCAGGTACCGCCGGCGGCTGCGATGCAGGCGGCGGCCTCCTTCATGGTGCTTTCGCAGCAGGCTGTGCTGGAGCTGGAGTTCGATCAAGTCTTGCTGCTTCGGGTTGCCCGGATGATGAACGGACAATTGCTGAAGGCGGCAAACGGGCAGATGCTGGATTTGATGAACGCCGTGACGGACGAGGATTCCTATCTCGCCATGGTTCAGCATAAATCGGCGGCGCTCATCGTATTCGCCTGTATGACAGGGGTCATGCTTGCAGGCCGGGAATGGCATCCCGTCGTTGCGGAATATGCCGAAGAAGTAGGAATGGCGGCCCAAATAAAAAATGATATTAAGGACCTGCTTCGCTGGGACGACAAGAACGATTTTATTTTGCGCAAAAAGACCCTTCTTACCTTGTTCCTTTTGGAGGAATCGGCTGAAGAGGATCAATGGATTTTGGACTATTTCGAAGGCAGGCTGCAGTCGGAAGATGTCGCAGACAAGCAGCAAATGCTGGAAGAAGCATGTGAGCGGACGGGGGCGGCATTATATGGCTCTGTGCGCATGAGGATGCATTTTAACCGGTTCCGGGAACTGCTTGACGAGGTACCGGAGACCTCTTCGGCTAAGGACAAGCTCCTAGAGATTTTCTCCAGCTAGAGCCTTTCTTCATAAACCGCAATGACGATTGCGGAAAATACGGGACATGTTGGCGTTTGCTGTCGAAAGATTTCCTGCTATAGTAGAATCAGAATTTGATTCTACTATAGCAGAGGAGGAATTTTAAATGTTGAAAGATGCTATTCGTTCGCTGGCTGCAAGCAAAGAGAAAATGTCTATGGTGATGGGTGGACAGCTGCAATTGGCTGGCGTATCCGCAGCTGAGCATAAAGCACTCCAAGATGCGCTGAAGAATCAAGACGAGAAAAAAGGCAATTACACGCTGGCTGTTTGGGGCTAATATAGTCATAAAACGACTTCATGCGAGTGCAGGAGGAGATTAGACGATGTTTAGACCAACTCTTAGAATTTCAGCACCTCTCTTCCTGATTACGTTTCTCGTCATTTTGCTCTATTTGACCCTTACGATCATCAAGGAGCCTTTTATAGGCGTCGAATTAGTGGAAGGTTCAAAGGGAGATTATTTCGTGAAAGCTCTCGAGCCTGCCGGACAAGCAATTAGCAAAGGCATCTTGGTCGGCGATAAAATCCTTTCCGTGAACGACGCGCCGGCAGGTCAATATAGTAATGTGAAGAAGTTCTTTTCCATTGAAAAATCAGATTCCGTGCTGGTCGAGCATAGTAATAAGGATCAGCAGTTAATAGAGTTTAACCGGGGCTGGTATGGGATCATTCCAGTTGGGAATTGTTCATTCAGCTGTACATACCGCTTATTTCGCTGATCCTGTTCGCAGGGTTTTCTTCTTTTCTGTATTCGAAAAGGAAAAATGACAGCGCAGCATTAATGCTTATGCTGTTTTTTGCCACGATCGGGCTATGCTATTACTCCTCGGCGGCATCCTATCGGAGCGATCCCGTCGGATTTTCGATTATATATTTCGTACTCCCGTCTGTACCGATCATTTTCCTGCAGTTTATGAATCAGTACATGAAGCGGTATAATGTCGTCTTCATCAGCAAAGCCGGATTAATCGGAATGCTGAGCACGTTTGGCGCGGTCGAGCTTGGCATGCTGCTGTATGTCTGGACGGATCTTGTGTCGAACGGTGCGTTTGTATACATACGGATGTTGTATTACGGTACCTTGATTATCGGAAATTTCATCTGCATCTATCAGCTCGTCAGAAAGTATTTGCAGTACCGCAAGACGAAGTTTAATTCGCTTTTCAAAATTACGCTGGTGTCGCATATCGTTGCGTTTACACCATTTACGGCAATGAACCTGCTGCCGCTCTTTATCGGCGGAGGACAGATTTTACCGGCTGCCTTTACTTCTTTGTTTTTGTTTGTGCTGCCGATCGTTTATTTCTATCTGCTAACATCCAATCAGCTCTTTGACATTGACTTCATCCTGACAAGGTTTAAATATTATACGCTTCTGTCCGCCCTGCCGGCTCTCTTGCTGACGCTTGCGATCATCGGAGTGCAGAAAGGAAAGACTGACGTATCCTGGATTGGTTACATTCAAATATTCCTGACGTCTTATGTTGTGATGACTCTTTTCTTGTATGTGAAGGAGCAGATCGATCATAAGTTCCGTCCGAAGCTATTCAAAGCCATGTACAGCTATCAGGACAGTCTGGACCGTTTCTCGCGCAAGGTTGCAACCGTGATGAAGAGAGCGGATTTGGAGGCTGTGCTGAAGCAAGAGATCAGCGATCTGCTTCCGGTTAACCGGATTGATTTTGTCCTAGTGGATCAAGCAGACGGCTCCGTGCACAAGCTGGGTGAATCCGACGAGGAGAAAGGAACGTCCTTGTTCCTGCTTCAGGTTGCGGAATCGCTGCAGGTTGGCGAAATGGTGGAACTGCCGCATGGCATCGGTCTTGTAATCGGCCGCCAGCGTTCCAAATACCATGTCGTGTGGATTGGTTCGAAGACGAACCATACCCGGTTCAACTCGGACGAGCTTCGCTGGTTGAAGACGCTCGCGAATTATTCCAGTATTGTCTTTGAGAATCTCTACCTGATCGAAGGTCTGATTGAGGACCTGGAATCGGAAGTTCGCAAGGAGCAGACTACCGCTCCCTGGGTTCTGCGGTTGTTGTTCTGTCTGTCGGAGAACGAACGAAGAAAGCTGGCTGCCGATCTTCATGACTCCGCGCTGCAGGACCAGTTAATCTGGTACCGCAAGCTGGAGGGATTAATGAACGATTATCCTATCTCGGACAATCTTAGCGATGAGCTGAACGAGATCAAGGAGGGCCTGCTGGATGTTATTCACCAGATCCGGGAGACCTGCAATGAGCTGCGGCCGCCTCTATTGAAAGAGATGGGCGTAATCGAAGCCGTTGAATCTATAGTCGAGCACTCGCAGATGCGCGATAATTTCGCCGTTGATTTCAGACCGAAGCCATTCGCCCATCCGCTTAACGAAGAGCAGATTACAGCCATTTACCGTATCGTACAGGAATTGCTCAGGAACGCTGCCAAGCATGCGCAGGCGAACCGGGTCACTCTGGAGCTTGAACAGCGTAAAGGAAGAATCTACTTCCGCTACAAGGACGACGGTATCGGGATGGATGTTGATTATATGAAAGCATCCTTTGAGCATATGGGGCTGTCCGGCATTAAAGAGCGGGTAGCGAGTCTTGAAGGAGAAATTACGTTCCGGTCGAGGCGCGGAAGCGGGCTGGAGGTTGTAATCAACTTGCCGGAGACAATGACGACCGGTCGTTCGGAAAGGGGATTATTGCGTGATTCGTATCTTATTAGTTGATGATCATCCTTCCGTTGGCGAAGGAACCAAAACCATGATCGAACAGGATCCTGAAATGAAGGTAACGGTGGTGCTGTCCGCAATGGAAGCGCTCGATGCCGTCAATCATGACCCCTTTGATATTATATTGTGTGACCTGAATATGCCCGGAATAAGCGGTCTTGAGCTCACGAAACGACTTATTCAGCAAGATCCCGACCGCCGGGTGCTTATCTATACCGGCTATGAGATCAGCACCCATTACAACCTGCTGATTGAATGCGGAGTTTCGGGATTTATTTCCAAGACGGTGTCACGGGAGCAGCTTCATAACAACATCCGCTGCGCGATGCGAGGGGAAGCGGTTATTCCGATTACCCTGCTGAAGCAGCTGCGGCGTAATGAAGTGAAGATTACCCGTGCGGAGAAAGCTATCGAAGAGGTCTCGATTAATGAACGGGACCAGGATATTTTGCAGGAAGTGGCGAGCGGCAGCAGCAATAAGGATATCGCTGCCAAGCTTCATATGAGCCAACGGACGGTAGAGTACAATTTAACCCGCATTTTCGAGAAGCTGAGCGTGCGCTCAAGATCCGAAGCGATTGTAGAGGCCAAACGGCTTGGACTTATTCGCATGGAGCAATTTTTAACCTAATTGTTGCTTACCCCGACTTCTCGCGATTCGCCACCGGTGAACGTGAAAGTCTTCTTATATGGGATAGCTGCCGCGGAAGCCGCAGAATCGTATCCCCGTGTTTTGTCTATGTAAGACCACCCTAACTTTTGGTTTCCCTCTCAATGCTTACGTCTATATGGCGTAAGCATCTTTTTTTTAATAAACAAAGTATAATTGTATCTATAATGTTCGCAGTATACATACGAGTGTGGGGTGGAGGCAAAGCAATGAAATATATATGGTTATGGGTGGTCTTTATTATTCTCTTTACTATGGCTGCTCTTGGTCTGGAAATACTGGAAGGAAACAAGATTACGACTACGGAATATTACGGGCTGCGTAACATGGGCAGTATCTTCGTTATGTTTTGCTTGCTCTGCAGCATTGTTATATACGTGGTTACTTTCTTCCCGTTAACATTGCTTCTTACGAGGTTCGTAAAGCTATTACCCGCAAGAATCGTCTTATATTCCATTGCGGGAGGGATAATTGGAATATGGGTTTTTGATCAATTTTATGATTTGGGCGATGACTATTACGTGAAGGGATATAATCTTAACGTAAATAGCGCCTTAATTCTGTTTGGGCTGGCAGGCTTCTTCTATTCAATCATGGACAAGTTTTTAGAAAATAAAAAGAAATAAAACCTCCCCGGCGCAATCACGACGGATGCGAGGGGAGGCTGTTGGCGCTTATTCGCTTAGTTGTTCCCACTGCTCATAAGCGGCGTTAAGCGAAGCGCGTTTCTCTTCAATCTTGGTTTGAATCTCTTGAATGGCCATATAGTCGTTAAAGATAGCCGGGTCGGTTAGTTGTACCTCGAACTCGGCAATCTGTTCTTCCAGCGTGGCGATCTCCTGCTCAAGCTGTTCCAGCTTGCGAAGGCGGCTCCGTTCTTCACGTTTGGCTTGCTTATCCATTTCGTAGGAAGTAGGAGCTTCTACAACAGGCTGGTTGGATTTGCTAGCCAGTTTTGCGGCTGCTTCAAGGCGGGCTTCCTCCAGCTCGGCTTTCTTCTCGATCATATCATCATAATTTCCTAGGAAATGCTCGGTTCCTGCCGGAGTTAGTTCGACAATACGTTCCGCCATTTTGTTAAGGAAATAACGGTCATGGGAGATAAAAAGCAAGGTTCCGTCGTAATCGAGTAGAGCGGATTCAAGCACCTCTTTGCTGAACAGGTCCAGATGGTTGGTAGGTTCGTCCAGAATGAGGACGTTTGCCTGCTCAAGCATCAGCTTGGCCAGCGAGACGCGCGCTTTTTCCCCGCCGCTGAGGGAGGAAATACGCTTTAGGACATCCTCGCCGCTGAACAGGAAGTTGCCAAGCACGGTACGTATGCGGGCTTCCTCCATATGCGGGTAAGTCCCCCATACTTCTTCGAGTACGGTATTGGAAGGAGTTAACCCGGTCTGCTCCTGGTCATAGTATCCAAGCTTGACGTTTGAACCCCAACGGACGGTGCCTGTCTGCGGTTGTCTTTGCCCAACCAATACCTTTAACAGAGTTGACTTGCCGATCCCGTTTGGTCCGATGAGGGCAACCGTTTCACTGCGGGACAGCTTGAAGGATACGTGCTGGAAGAGCTGGCGGTCCTTCTTCGGAAACTTGACGGACAGGTCGGCAACATCCAGCACGTCCTTGCCCGTCTGGCGCTCGATCTCGAAGGTGAAACGGGCTTTCTTCAAGTCGCCAAGCGGCCTGTCGAGCACATCCATTTTCTCGAGCGCTTTACGTCGGCTTTGAGCCCGCTTGGTTGTGGAAGCACGGACGATATTGCGTTGAATGAACTGTTCCATCTTTGCGATTTCATCCTGCTGCTTCTCAAATTGCTTCATGTCAGCCTCGTATTCGGCAGCCTTGAGCTCTATGTACCGGCTATAGTTGCCCGTGTAACGTCTGGCGGCATGGCGTTCGATCTCTATAATGGTTGTAGCGAGCGCATCAAGGAAGTAACGGTCATGGGAGACAACCAGAATGGCTCCGGAATAGCTGCGGAGATAACCCTCGAGCCAAGTCAGCGTTGGAATGTCCAGATAGTTGGTAGGCTCGTCGAGCATGAGCAGATCCGGTGCCTGCAGCAGAATGCGGGCAAGCGCAAGGCGGGTCTTCTGACCGCCGCTTAACGTGCTGATTAGCGTGTCAGCCGCGAAGCTGCCAAAGCCCATTCCGTGAAGGACGCTGTTAATGCGGGTATTAATCTCGAAGCCGCCTTGCTCGCGGAACCAGTCGGACTTGCGGGAATACCGGTCGAGAACATCCTCGTATCGTTTGGGATTGTCATGAAGAGCCGGGTCAGCGATTTGCCGCTCCAGCTCGCGAAGCTCTTGTTCAGCTTCGATCAAATGGGAGAATACGGCACGCATCTCCTCTATGATCGTGCGGTTCGATTGGAGACCGCTGTTCTGGGCCAGATAGCCGATCCGTGTTTCCTTGGCTTTATGAATGGCACCGGAGTCATAAGAAAGCTCGCCCGCAATAATTTTGAGCAATGTCGATTTGCCGGCGCCGTTTACGCCTACAAGTCCTACCCGTTCGCGTTCCAGGACTTGCATCGATATATCGGATAAGATGACGTCTATGCCATAATTTTTACTGATATTGGATAACTGAAGCAGCATGAATAATACCTCCAACAAATAATGACAGGCTTTTCCGTTCCATTATATATTACCAGTCGCCATTGGCGAAAGTTGCATAACAATGGTAAACTACATTTAAACAAAAAGCATGTATGGGAAGGCTGATCCGGGAAGCGATGAATGAACAATCAAACGGGATGCCGCTGGATAAGGCAGCGCTGCGAAAAGCCATCACGCAGCTGCGTGACGGGATCCCTCTTGAAGAGCGTATCATCCGTTCGGAGGCGGCATGCCGGTATTTAACGAATTGGATGATGGAACATGGAGTGGCAAGCTTTATGTGTTATGTGCCATTTCGTTCCGAACTGAATACCCGTTCGTTGATTGAGTGGGGCTGGAAGACGGGAGCGGAGGTTGTT
The DNA here is from genome assembly GCF_000023585.1 of Paenibacillus sp. JDR-2. Classification (NCBI taxonomy): domain Bacteria; kingdom Bacillati; phylum Bacillota; class Bacilli; order Caryophanales; family Paenibacillaceae; genus Paenibacillus; species Paenibacillus sp. JDR-2. The sequence goes on from NC_012914.1 coordinate 1,248,702, forward strand.
GTTCCGAAATGTTATCCGGCGGACCGGTCAATGACTTTGCATAAACTGGACAACTGGAGCGGTCTTAAGGCAGGAGCCTACGGCATTCTGGAGCCTGACCCGGATAGATGCCCGGCGCTGCCGGATTCTTATGTTCCTGGTCTCGTCGTTGCGCCAGGGATCGCTTTTGACAAAAAAGGCGGTCGTCTCGGCTACGGCGGCGGATATTATGACCGTTTTGCCGAGCGGCTGGGCCGTGAGCGGGCGGATGTGACATGGCTTGGCATCGCGTTCGAAGATCAGCTTGTAGACGATATTCCAATGCAGACCCATGACAGGCGAATGGACGGTATTGTAACTGAGCTTTCAGCAAGAGTTTGGAGTGACGGCTAATGGAACTGACTCATTTTAACGAACAAGGTCGGGCACGGATGGTTGACGTCAGCGATAAGGAAGTAACGGCGAGAACGGCAACCGCGCGTACGCAGGTGAAGATGAACCCGGGTACGCTAGCCCGAATTAAGGAAGGCAGCATAGGTAAAGGGGATGTGCTGGCCGTGTCGCAGGTAGCTGCGATAATGGCCGCGAAGAAAACATCGGATTGGATTCCGATGTGCCATCCGCTTCCGCTTACAGGCGTTAATGTTACCTTCGGGGATAACGGACAAGATGAGCTGTATATTGAAGCAACGGTCAAGACAACCGGTAAGACAGGCGTTGAGATGGAAGCTTTGACAGCTGTCTCTGCCGCGGCGCTTACCGTGTATGATATGTGCAAGGCGCTGCAGAAGGATATGGTCATCGGTCCCACGTACCTGATTGAGAAGACCGGGGGCAAAAACGGAGACTATCGGATTTGACAACCCATGAACGGATAAGGGATGGGAGGAATAATAGATGCGGTGGAAAGTAGCGATATTGACGGCAAGTGACAAAGGCTCGCGCGGGGAACGTGAAGATACTAGCGCACAGGTTATTCGCGAGCTGGTAGAGGAAGAACTAGGCGGAGAAATTGTCGATTACCGGATCGTACCTGACGAACAGGACGAGATCATGGCGGCCATCATCGAGATGACCGAATATTATCAGGCAGATCTGGTCTTAACGACGGGCGGGACCGGTCTGGCGCAAAGGGATGTAACACCGGAAGCAACCCTTAAGGTGGTTGACCGCCTTGTACCCGGAATTTCGGAAGCGATGCGGATGGGAGCTTTGCAGAAAACCCGCCGTGCGATGCTTTCCCGAGGAGTATGCGGCATTCGCGGACAAGCGCTGATCATTAATCTGCCGGGCAGCCCGAAGGGTGTTCATGAAAGTCTGATGGCGATTATGGATCAGCTGCCTCATGCCTTGGAGATTGTAACCGGCACGCATGGAGATCACGAATGAGCGGAGCGGATACGATACTGAAGGAAGTTCCGGTTCAGGAAGCCGTTGGTCTACGGCTTGCCCATGATCTTACGCAGATCATACCCGGAAAGTTTAAAGGACGTTTGTTCAAAAAAGGCCATGTTATCACGGAAGCTGATATTCCAAGCCTGCTGGATATCGGCAAGGAGCATATCTATATTATGGAGCTGGGCGAGAGCGAGCTTCATGAGGATGATGCAGCCAACCGGATGGCTAAGGCGCTTGCCGGAGAAGGAATCGCGCTGTCCGATCCGCATGAGGGCAAGGTCAGCTTGAAAGCTTCAATACAAGGTCTTGCGGAGGTAGACCAGACTCTTGTGGAAGCGATTAATGAGCTTGGAGAGATTGCCTTGGCGACGGTGAAGACGAATAGCGTTGTACAGGAAGGCCGTGCACTCGCTGCTACCAGAGCGATTCCTCTTACCGTGCCTAAAGCAAAGGTTGAAGAGGTCGAAAGACTAGCAGCGGAATATAGAGCCGCCAATCAAGGGGAGGCCCCTCTTCGGGTTGTACCTTTCCGCAAGCTGCGGGCGGGACTTCTGACAACCGGGGGCGAAGTGTTTTCCGGACGTATTCAGGATAGGTTTGGTCCGGCTGTCCGTTCCAAGCTGGAAGCGTTTGGCTCGGAAGTAGCCGAGCAGCGTTTCGCGCCGGATGACCGACAAATAATTGTCAAGGAAATACACTATTTGCTAGAGCAACGTTATGATATGATACTAGTGACCGGCGGTATGTCGGTTGATCCTGATGACCGGACACCAGGCGCGATTAAAGCGTCCGGAGCGGATATTGTCAGCTACGGCACGCCAATGCTGCCTGGCTCGATGCTGCTTATGGGTTATTTGAACGGCGTGCCGATTATGGGATTGCCGGGCTGCGTCATGCATGATCCGTATACTTCCTTCGATGTACTGCTGCCTCGTATATTAGCTGGTCAGACTATCGTGAGAGAAGACATTGTCCGTATGGGATATGGCGGTTTGAACAACGGTTAGTGTAGTACATAAGCGTATAACGATGAGGAGGAAGATCGAGTATGTCGGGAATTGGCGCAACAGGATTTATTTTGCTAGCAATTGTCGCTTTGCTGCTGTTTGGACCAAACAAGCTGCCTGAGCTGGGACGCGCATTCGGGCGCACGCTGAAGGAGTTTAAAGCAGGCGCAAGAGATATGATGGATGATGAGAAGGACAACAAACGGGTTGAAGTGAACCGTACGGAAAATATCGAAGTGGATAATAAGCGGCTTCCGGACTAACCGGGCCCGCTTTTTTGCTGAAAGGGGGCTAAAAAGATGAGTACATCACAAGACAAGGCTTCCGGACAGAGTTTCGACCGGGCCCGAATTCGCGAAGAAGGCTTGATGCCGCTATTTGAGCATCTTGGCGAGCTGCGGAAGCGGATTATTTATATGCTGATTGTCATCGTTGCAGGCCTTATTATCGGACTCGTTATTGCTGAACCGGCCTATAACTTCCTGATGGAGCAGGAGCCGGCAAAAGGCTTGCAGCTGCATGCCTTCTCTTTATGGGACGGCATTGGCATATATATGAAATTTGCCTTTGTTATCGCTCTTTTGCTCGCTATTCCGTTTACGGCCTATCAGCTTTGGGCTTTTGTGAAGCCTGCGCTTAAGCCGAATGAACAACGGGCAACAATCAAATACATACCGTTTGCTCTGATTATGTTTCTGATTGGACTGGCTTTTTCGTATTTTGTCGTTTTCCCGCTGGCTTTTCATTTCACGCGAAAAGTTTCGGCGAATCTTAATCTGGAAGAAACGATTGGGATTACGCAGTACTTTTCCTTTATGTTTAATATTTTGATACCGATTTCACTCTTGTTCGAGCTGCCGCTAGTCATTATGTTCCTGACGGCAATCCGGATTCTTAATCCGGTAAGGCTCCGCAAGATGAGACGGATTGCTTATTTCCTTATGATCTTTATTGGTGTCGTTGTGACGCCGCCGGATTTCGTATCCGACAGCTTGGTTGCGATTCCTCTTATCATTCTGTATGAGATAAGCGTGCTGCTGTCCGGAACGGTATACAAAAAACAGCTTGCCGCTGCCGAGAAACGCGAAGCAGAGTGGGCAGCGGGGCAATAAGCCTGCGTTAAGCCAAAAAGACCTTGGGACTCCCAAGGTCTTTTTTTTTGCTGCATCGATGCCCGCCGGATTAATAACTCATGGCATTATCTTTGTACAGCTCGCGTCCGCCGAGCAGGGCGGCTAGAGTCTCGCGGCTTGCGGAAACGGCTGTCTTGCGTCCGGAAGCGACTCTCTGGCCCGGGCCAACAACGGCGATTTGCTCGCTCTGAGGGGCGCCGATAATCGCGCCGTCTTCGATAACCGCGTTTTCCCCGATAATCGCCTTATGAATACGAACATTCCGGCCGATCCGTGCGCCAGGCATAATGATGCTCTCGTGAATTAGACTACCTTTGCCAACGTCTGCACCATCGCTGATAACGGATCGCTGCGCAATACCTTCCATCCGGCAATTGTCATGAACAATGCTGTCCCGTTCCGCAGACAGGTTTCGGAGATTAGGACGCAAGGAGCTTTTGCGCTTTTGGCTGCTGCAATATAGGGGCCACTGCGGCTCAGACAGATTCAGCGTACCGTCAATCAGCTCCATATGCGCTTCCCACAAGCTGTCAACCGTACCGACATCGCGCCAGTAGCCTTCATAAGGATAAGCGGTAAGGCTTGCTCCATCCTGCAGCAGCATCGGAATGATATCCTTGCCGAAGTCATGGCTGGAAACGGGGTTGCCCGCGTCCTTCAGCAGCACCTCCCTCAGCATGTCGGTACGGAACATATAAATGCCCATGGAAGCCAGGTTGCTTCTTGGGCGGGAGGGCTTCTCCTCGAATTCAACCACGCTGTAATCCTCGTTGGTATTCAAAATGCCAAAGCGGCTCGCTTCATGCCAAGGGACGCGTTTTACCGCAATCGTAGCGGCTGCTCCGCTTTTGATATGGGCCTCCAGCATCGGCCGGTAATCCATTTGATAGATATGGTCGCCGGAGAGAATGAGAACATGCTCCGGATTATGCTGCTCGATATAGCTTAGATTGCGATAGATGGCATCAGCTGTCCCTGTATAACATCCGTTTGGAGAAGCAACGGAAGCGGGCAATAGCGCAATCTCGCCCAGATGCTTAGGCTGCACGGCGTTCAGCCACGCTTCTCCGCCGCCGATATGACGGTGAACGGTGTCCGCGCAAAACTGGGTCAGCACGCCAATCCGGCGAATCCCCGAATTCATGCAGTTGCTAAGCGGAAAATCAATCATCCGATACTGTTCTCCGAAAGGGACAACCGGCTTGGCCAGCGCCGTTGTAAGTGGTGCAAGCCGTTTGCCTTCGCCGCCTGCCAGTAGCATCGCCATACAATTCATCTGTGTCATTCTATATTCCTCCAAGCTTTCTCGTATTAGGATGGTATAATCGATAGTGTCCTTGTAACATCTGCTTACACCGGATCTTTCGCCTTTGAAACAGCTGTTTCTATAAAGCTATTAGCGGGTATTAAACATTCTGGAATGTGTTTTTTGGCTTGCGAAGTAAAGAATTGCTACCAAGAGCATGTAGCAATTCTAAGCACATGCTTACGAAGTAAAGAATTGCTACCAAGAGCATGTAGCAATTCTTTTTAGGAGGTTGGAAATATTGAAACGAAGCATCAAGCTTAGCGCAGACGATATTTATCAATTCCACGAAGGAACATGGCTGAACAGCTATCGGAAGATGGGCGCTCACCTAGCGGTGGAAAAAGGACGCGGCGGCGTTCGTTTCACGGTGTGGGCACCAAACGCGAGACGTCTTGCTGTAGCCTCGGACCGTAATAGCTGGAACGGGTTCAAGGAAGCCGGCTACGAGCTAGAGAAGATCGGAGAGTCCGGTATATGGAGCGGATTTATCGAGGGCTTTGGCGATGGAGACTTGTATAAATACGATATAGAGACAAAGGCGGGAGACAGACAGCTGAAGGCGGATCCGTATGCGTTCAAGGCTGAAGTGCGGCCTCGCACGGCGTCGGCCATCTGCTCATTAGATGGCTACGAATGGCAGGACAAGAGCTGGCTTCGCGGACGCAAGCCGCTGTTTGGCCAGCCTTTAAATATTTATGAGGTGCATGCCGGTACATGGAGGCAACATCAGGATGGACGGCTGTATACGTATGAAGAGTTGGCGGAAGAACTGCCTGCCTATGCGGCGGAAATGGGATACACCCATATCGAGCTGATGCCCTTAGCGGAGCATCCGTACGACCGCTCCTGGGGTTATCAGGGGACAGGCTATTTCGCAGCGACAAGCCGGTATGGAGATCCGCATCAGCTGATGGCATTTGTAGACCGCTGCCACAGTCTAGGCTTAGGCGTCATTTTGGATTGGGTTCCCGGACATTTTGCGAAGGATGCGCATGGCCTGCGCCTTTTTGACGGAAGTCCGCTGTATGAGAATGCCGATCCGCTGATTGCCGAGAAAGAGCAGTGGGGGACCCTTGCCTTTGATTACGAGAAGCCGGAGGTATGCGGGTTTCTGATCTCGAATGCTTTGTTCTGGCTGGACGTGTACCATATTGACGGTTTTCGGGTAGACGCGATTACAAGCATGCTGCTCCGTAACTTCGACCGGCCGGATGGGCGATGGCGGCCGAATCGGCATGGCGGCAAGGAGGATTTGGAGGCAACAGCCTTTTTGCGTAAGCTGAATACGGTGGTGAGGGCGCATTTCCCTCATGCTCTTATGATGGCAGAGGAATCGCATGCTTTTCCGGGCGTTACGGTTTCGCCTGAGCAAGGAGGACTGGGCTTCACCCATAAATGGAATATGGGCTGGATGAACGATACGCTGAAGTATTTTGCCCATCAGCCCGAGGAGAGAGGCAGCCATCATGGCTTGCTGACGTTCCCGATCTGGTATGCCTTCGACGAGAGATATACGCTGCCTCTGTCCCATGATGAGGTGGTTCACGGGAAGAAGTCCCTGCTGGATAAAATGCCGGGCAGCTACGAGGAGAAGTTCTCGGGTCTGAGGCTGCTGCTTGGTTATATGATGACTCACCCGGGCAAAAAGCTGCTGTTTATGGGCGGCGAATTCGGCCAGTTTATCGAATGGCGCGATGAAGCTGAGCTGGATTGGCTGCTCCTCGACTATGAGCAGCACCGTAAGCTGCAGGAATTTGTCCGCACGCTGAACCGTTTGTATATAGAGCAGCGTTCATTGTGGCAGCTGGATTCCTCGCCGAAGGGCTTTGAGTGGATTGACTTCCAGGATGAGGGGCAAAGCGTCATCGTATACAGACGAAAAGGCAGGGCAAACGGGGAATCCCTAATCATCCTCTGCAACTTTCATTCTCATGCCCATGCGCGGTACAGGGTAGGAGTTCCGAGCCAAGGCGGCTATAAAATATTGCTTAACAGCGACAGCCCTGTTTACGGAGGTTCCGGATTTATGGAATTTGCTGCCTCGGAAGGGGCGGTCGTCCGGTCGGAGCCGGTTGTCTGGCATGGCCGCAAGCATAGCATTGAGCTTCCGCTTCCGCCGCTCTCGGTCGTTATATTAAAGCGCGAGAAGGAATCGCGGGCTGCTGTCCGCATGGAGGAGCCGCAAACCCTGCATAAGGAGTTGGCCCTCCCGGTACCGGGCAGCAAACGCAGAAGCCGGCAGAGGGAACGGATTGCAAAGGTATAAGAGCCAAAGGCAAAGGGGAGAGGGAGCTTGAAGGTATTGTTCGTGGGGGCGGAATGCGCCCCGTTTCTGAAGACTGGCGGGCTAGGGGATGTGCTTGGCGCGCTGCCGGCGGCACTTAAGCCGTTAGGGGTTGAAGCGCGCGTCATGCTGCCGCTCTATACCTCCATACCGGAGCGTTACCGCTCGCGTATGAAGACCATTGCGGAGATTCGGGTATCGGTCGGCTGGCGTTATGCGTATTGCGGAATCAGAGAACTGGAGCAGGACGGTATTATTTATTATTTTCTCGATAACGAGCATTATTTCAAAAGAGGCTCCGCTTACGGGCATGACGACGATGGGGAGCGATTTGCCTTCCTGTGCCGTGCCGCGCTGGAGGCTCTCTCCGCAATCGGCTACTGGCCGGATCTTATTCACGGCCATGACTGGCATACCGGCATGATTCCGGCGCTGCTGCGCCATCATTACAGCTGGCGGCAGGAATATGCGGGCATTAAGACCGTATTCACCATTCACAACCTGCAATATCAGGGTAATTACCCGCCGCATGTATTGGGAGATTTGTTGGGCCTGCCTCCGCATTATCTAACATTTGATCATGTGGAATTTTACGGATCGGTCAGCTTTATGAAGGCCGGCATTCAGCTGTCTGACCGGGTCACAACCGTAAGCCCGTCATACGCGCGGGAGATTGCGACGCCGGAATACGGCTGCGGAATGGAAGGCACGCTGCGCGGCAGAGGGGACAGTCTGGTTGGCATTGTTAATGGAATTGACGATGTTTTATACAATCCGGCATCCGATTCGCAGCTGCAGGCTCGGTATTCCGGTGATTCCCCGGAGGCCAAGCTTGTTTGCAAAACCGCTCTCCAGTGGGAGCTTGGCCTGCGCGAGGATATTGAAGTTCCGCTAATCGGCATGGTTGGCCGGCTGACGGATCAAAAGGGGCTTCCGCTTGTGCTGGAGCAGCTGGACGAGTTAATGCATACCGAAAATGTCCAGCTTGCCTTGCTTGGAACAGGCGATCCGCATCTGGAGCATTTGTTCCGCGAAGCAGAGCATCGTCACAAAGGAAGAGTCGTCTCTTATATCGGCTTTGACGACGGACTCGCCCGCCGGATTTACGCCGGTTCGGATTTGTTTCTAATGCCTTCGCAATTCGAGCCTTGCGGAATCAGTCAGCTGCTGGCTTTGCGCTACGGAAGTCTGCCGATTGTCCGGGAGACGGGAGGCTTGCGCGATACGGTGCATAGCTACAATGAATTTACGGGGGAGGGCAATGGCTTTTCCTTTGCTCCCTATAACAGTTGGGACATGCTGTATACGGTTCGCAGGGCTTTAGCCTTGTGGAGGAACCAGGAGGTTCGCCAAATGCTGTTAACCCGCGCTTTGCAGGGAGATTACAGCTGGAACCGTTCGGCGCAGCAATACAAGGAGTTATATGAGGAGTTACTGCCATAATAAATGGGGTGCCGGAAGAATCCGGCACCCCTTCATTTGTATTTATTCGATTTTACGCCAGACAATCCGGTAGCCGTTAGGCTCGAGCCCGATAACAAGCTTGCCGTCAGGGTTGTCGATCCGCTCACCGGTTAAAGCATCACTCCATCCCCCTTCGTTCATCGGATGCGACAGCTCGGCTGGCTCGTCCGATCGGTTCATCCAAATCGTAAAATGCTCCTTGCCGTCCAGCCGCTCGTAAATAAGCGAGCCGTTGTCCTCTTCCGCCAACAGGACGCGGAAACGGCCGCTGCGAAGGGCGGCACGCTCCTTCCTAAGCGAGATGAGCAGCTTGTAGAAATCAAACAGCTCCCGGTTCTGATCCTCCTCATTCCACACCATACATCTGCGGCAATCCGGATCTTCTCCGCCTTCCATGCCAAATTCATCGCCGTAATAGACGCAGGGCAGGCCCATTGAGGTCATCATGTAAACGACGGCTTGCTTCAGCCGCTTGGTATCGCCGCCGCAACGGGTCATAACGCGAGGGATATCGTGGCTCGACAGCAGGTTGAACAAGGTCTCGTTCGTCTGCTGCGGATACCGCATGAGCAGCCGGTTCATTTTTTCCGCGAATCGGGCTGGCGGGATGGCACGGTCGGCGAAGAAGCTAAGCACCAGCTCCGTAAACGGATAGTTCATGACAGAATCAAACTGATCGCCTAGAAGCCAGCGCAGCGAATCGCTCCATACTTCCCCGATAATAAAGGCTTCCTTATTAGCATCCTTAATGGCCGCACGGAAATCGCGCCAGAAGTGATGGTCGATTTCATTCGCCACATCCAGCCGCCAGCCGTCGATTCCCGTTTCTTTCATCCAGTTCACCGCTGTTTCGATTAAATAATTCTTCACATCCGGATTCGCCGTATTCAGCTTTGGCATGTTGCCATAGAAGCCGAAGGTATCGTAATTCGCTATGCCGTCCTGAACCTCTACGGGGAAGCCGTTGAGATGAAACCAGTCTTTAAATTCCGACTGATCTCCCTTCTCCAGTACATCCTGAAAAGGCGGGAATTGTTCGCTAGCATGGTTAAACACAGCGTCAAGCACAACGCGAATACCATGCTTATGGCAGACCTCGACCAGCATCTTCAGGAGGTCCTTGTCTCCAAAGTGGGGATCTACCTCCCGGTAATCGGTGGTGTCGTATTTATGATTGGAAGGCGAGCGGAAGACCGGTGTCAAATAAACGGCGTTGACGCCAAGCTCGTTCAAGTGCCCGATGCGGTTAATAATCCCTTGCAGATCCCCTCCGAAAAAGGATTCGCCCTCCGGCTGTTCTCCCCACGGGCTTGTACCTTCGGGATCGTTAGTGGTGTCCCCATTCTCGAATCGCTCCGGATAGATCTGATAAAATATCGCTTCCTTGGCCCATTCCGGAGCTTCGAACAAATCAATGGGATGGATGTAATGCGCTTCGAAATAACCGCCTGCCGGCGTTGGCTGCTCCTCCGAGAAGCCGTCCTCCGTCAGCCAAGCCGTTTCCTCTCCGCTATGAAGCCGGAAGCCGTAGCTAAACCGTTTGAATTCCGGCCGGATAACGGCTTCCCAATAATCATGCATGCCATCGGCCGCGATGAGCTCCATTTCGACTTCCTGGTAATGATGATCCCAATCATATTTATCTCCTGCGATAGCAACAACCCGCTCGACATCGCTGCGTTTGGTTTTAAGACGAAGATGGAACGTTCCCGGATCATAGGCATACGACCATCTATGGCTGGGGGAATGATAGATGCTTTCTCTTTGCAAAACGGGTCATCTCCTTTTCTCTAAACTCCAGTCAAATCTATTTAACCGCGAAGCAGTGATTCCGCCCCGTCGATATAGACCGAGGTCCCGGTAATATGGCTTGCTTCGTCCGAAGCGAGAAACAGCACGAGATTCGCAACCTGCGCGGGCTGTCCGGGTCCATCCTCAAGCGGATGGCCGCCTTCCGGGAACTCAACGGGGATCCGAATCTCTTCGAGCTCAGGCTTGGGCTTTGTGGATTGATCAATGTTTGTCGAGATGGCACCGGGGCAAATCGCATTGACGCGAATGCCGTATTCCGCAAGTTCGAGGGCTGCCATGCGGGTAAAAGCAGTCTCGCCGGCCTTCGAGCTGCTGTAGGCGCTGAAGCCGAAATTCGAGAATACGCGGTTGCCGTTAATGGAGCTCGTTATGATAATGCTGCCGCCTTTTTCCTTCAGGAGCGGGATCGCATGCTTGACGGTCAAGAATGTCCCGGTCAGATTTACGTTGATCGTAGCTTCCCATTCCTCCTTGCTCATATGCTCAATGGGGGATATGGTACCGTTAATGCCTGCGTTGGCAAAAACAATATCCAGCTGCCCAAAAGCGGAGATGGCCTTGTCGTAGGCCTCCGCCAAAGAATGCTCGTCCGAAATATCGGCTTCTACGGCGATGGATTTGGCTCCAAACGCTTCGGCCTCGCGGCAGACGACGGAGAGTGTCTGCCGGTCGCGGTCAAGCAGAACAAGATTCGCTCCTTCCTCCGCGAACCGGATCGCGGCAGCTCGTCCGATACCGGAACCGGCACCGGTTATTAGGGCAACTTTTCCTTCTATTCGTCTGGCAGTTGAATGACGGGACATGTACATCTCTCCTTTATGGCTTTTGCTAGTTAGTACACGGGATCCCGCCATCGTTAAACATGTAAAGGTCACAATATAGATGCTTACCGCGCCAATCACGGTGGAAGAGCTATTCTAATATTAGATAAGCTTGAATAACTTTATAAGGAACAGAATCCTCCTCATGGGAGAGGGAGGTCCGGATGAAGAGTCATCTTATCAGGATCGGAGGAGATAGCATGAGCTTCCTGGAGATTCTTGCCTTGCTCACGCTTCTATTAAAGATCGTTGAGTTGACTCGAAAAAAGGACTAGTACTTTTGTTCAAAAAATGGAGGGGCCTTAAAAAGCCGTCCTCCATTTTTATTTTTTGCGTATTTATTTTTTACGCCGCCGCCGGGGGCTGCTACTGAATCTGTCAATTGTTCGCTATTGACAAGAGAAAGCATGCTTGATAATGTATTAAACAGTTGTTTTAAACACTTGTTTTAATCATTTGTTTAAGGCGAGAGAAAGATAGATATAGGGAGTGGAGAGATTGAAACAGGCATTGCGGGCATTTATGAAGCGTCCGACCACGTGGGTCGGGATTATTACGGCATTAACCTTTCAAATTGTATTCTCTTTGATTTGGATGACGGGCTATGACGGGGTAACCGATCGTGCCAATCAGCTGCATATTGCGGTTGTTAATAAAGACCAGCAGCTTGGAGAGCAGGTAGCGGCTAATCTGTTGAAGGAGCTGCCGTTCCAGATGTCCCGGCAGGATGATTTGGACGCTGCCAAGCAGCAGCTCGATGACCGGAAGCTTCAGATGATTATTTACATGCCGGAGGATTTTACGCAAAAGACGGCGTCTCCCGATGGTCAGGCCAACATTCAGTATTGGATTAATGAGTCGAATCCTGCTTTAATAAAAAGTATGATGAACGGGGTAGCGCAGCAGGTTACGGCCGAAGTGAACAAGCAGGCGGTAGCTGCCGGCGTGAAGACAACGCTTGGAGTGACTGCCAAGCTGCCGGAAGACCAAGCCGCTACGGCAGCACAAAGTCTGTCTGAACGCGTAACGGCAGATATTCAGTCGACCAATGCCATTCACGGCATGAACAATCAGATGGTGCCGATGATGATGGTGCTTGCTTCTTACGTCGGTGCCATGATTATGGGCATGAACCTGGAGCAGTCGGCCATGGCTGTCTCTGCCGGGGTGAGCCGCTGGAGAAGATTCGGGGCAAGAAGCATTATTAATATCGCTGCCGCGGTTGTTGTATCCCTGGTAGGCTCGACGTTGCTGTATGCGCTTGGCGGGCAAATCGAGCAGGGCTTTATTCATCTATGGTTGTTTGAAATGCTGTTCCTGTTAACCTTTATGTTCGTATCGCAAATGTTTCTCTATCTGTTTGGCATGGCAGGCATGCTGTTCAATATTATGCTCTTGTCGGCACAACTGGTATCCTCGGGTACGATTGTTCCGCGCGAGCTGTTATCGGACTTCTATACCGGGTTAGGTTCCGTTCTTCCCGCAACGTACGCGGTTGAAGGCAATATGAACTTATTGTTTGGCGGACCCGGCGTAGGCCATGAGGCAGCGGTTCTCTTCCTGATTACGGCGGTGGCCGTAGCGGTGAGCGCCGCGGCAACGGGGCTGAAACGAAGCGCCGGCCAAAAGCATGGGGCAACGGTCGCAGCCAAATAATTCGATTAAATAGATTTGCTGGGGGATTAGACAATGACAACGAATGAGAGCGATGTGAAGTCCCGCATCCTGCTTGCGGCAAGGAAGCTGTTTGCCAGCCAGGGCTTTGACGGAACAACGGTAAGGCAAATATGCGAGGAAGCGGGCGGGGCTAACGTCGCTCTCATTTCGTATCATTTTGGCGGGAAAGAGAATATGTTCGCGGCTTTGTTTGATGCTTATTTTCCTAGTCAACAGTTTGCTAACGTGGACAAAGACCTTCCGCCGCTTGACGGCGTCAAGCTGGTTATTTCGGAGGTCAGCAAATTCCGGTATAACGATCCGGAGCTTGTACAAATTATCCAGTATGAAATCCTGCTGAACACTTCCCGTATCGACAAGATCCGATATTACGTTATGCCGCTGTGGCAGGCACTGCGAAAGTGGCTGGAGGCAGGGCGCGAGCAGGGCGTGTTCCAATTCAACTCGGTTGATCTTACCGTTTACTCCATCGCGGGCGTATTGTTGTTCAACCGCAATTCCGAGTACTGGCAGGCTATTCGCAGCGAGGGGCCGTATACGCTGGATTACACGATTGAAGAGATGACTCATTTTATTTTGGGCGGCTTGCAAGTGAAGCTGTAATTTAAAGACGGCATGCGCGTATTCGCGTATGCCGTCTTTTGGCTAGGGCTATAATGGTGAAGGTGCCTTGTAAGCCGATGTTAATTAACTGCAAAATTGGTCCAAGACACTTGAAATCGGACTGGAAAATGAGTATGATAAAAATGGTTGTTAGCACTTCAAGCTTACGAGTGCTAATTTAAAACAATAAGCGACAAATTTTTTAAGGAGGCTATTTTCAATGATCAGACCTTTGGGTGAACGCGTATTGATCGAACCGATCGCAAAAGAAGAAACGACTGCAAGCGGCATCGTTTTGCCGGATACAGCTAAAGAAAAACCGCAAGAAGGCAAAGTGGTGGCAGTTGGCGCCGGCACGCTGAAAGACGGTGCTCGCGTTGCGCTTGAAGTTCAAGTTGGCGACCGCGTCCTTTTCTCCAAATATGCGGGAACAGAAATCAAATACGAAGGCAAAGAGTATTTGATTATGAAGGAAAGCGACATTCACGCGATCTTTGGATAAGCCCGTTTCTTAACATAGAGGGCAAGAAGCAGGATACTTATTATACTTTTTTGGGAGGTAACTGGTAATGGCAAAGGAAATTAAATTTAGCGAAGACGCTCGCCGCGCAATGCTGCGCGGTGTTGATCAACTTGCAAATGCGGTTAAAGTAACGCTTGGTCCTAAAGGCCGCAACGTGGTACTGGAGAAGAAATTCGGCAGCCCGCTCATCACTAACGACGGTGTTTCCATCGCGAAAGAAATCGAGCTGGAAGACGCATTCGAGAACATGGGTGCTCAACTGGTTAAAGAAGTAGCAACAAAAACTAACGACGTTGCCGGTGACGGTACAACTACTGCAACCGTTCTGGCTCAAGCGATGATTCGCGAAGGTCTGAAGAACGTTACCGCAGGCGCTAACCCTATGGTTATCCGCAAAGGTATCGAAAAAGCGGTTAAAGCCGCTATTGAAGAGCTGAAAGTAATCGCTAAGCCTATCGAAGGCAAGCAATCGATCGCGCAAGTTGCATCGATCTCCTCTGCTGACGAAGAAGTTGGCCAACTGATCGCTGAAGCGATGGAAAAAGTGGGCAACGACGGCGTTATCACGGTTGAAGAATCGAAAGGCTTCGTAACGGAGCTTGAAGTGGTTGAAGGCATGCAATTCGACCGCGGTTACGTTTCCCCATACATGATCACTGATACAGATAAAATGGAAGCTGTCCTCGACAATCCATACATTCTGATCACTGACAAAAAAATCTCCAACATTCAAGAGATCCTTCCGGTTCTCGAGAAAGTTGTTCAATCCGGCAAGCAGCTTCTGATCATCGCTGAAGATATCGAAGGCGAAGCTCAAGCTACGCTCGTACTGAACAAACTGCGCGGTACATTCACTTGCGTAGGCGTTAAAGCTCCAGGCTTCGGCGACCGCCGTAAAGCAATGCTGGCTGATATCGCTGCTCTGACTGGCGCTCAAGTAGTAACAGAAGAGCTCGGCCTTGAACTGAAATCGGCATCCGTGGACCAACTTGGTTCCGCTCGCCAAATTCGCATTACAAAAGAAAACACGATCATCGTTGACGGCAGCGGCAACCCTGACGACATCCAAGCTCGTGTTAACCAAATCCGCGTGCAACTGGAAGAAACAACTTCCGAGTTCGACCGTGAGAAACTGCAAGAGCGCCTGGCTAAACTGGCTGGCGGCGTAGCGGTTATCAAAGTCGGCGCGGCTACTGAAACCGAACTGAAAGAGCGTAAGCTTCGCATCGAAGACGCCCTGAACTCGACTCGCGCAGCGGTTGAAGAAGGTATCGTATCCGGTGGTGGTACAGCTCTGATCAACGTATACAAAGCTGTTGCAGCTGTTCAAACAACGGGCGACGAGCAAACAGGCGTTAACATCGTATTGCGCTCCCTCGAAGAGCCGCTTCGCACAATCGCTGCGAACGCTGGCCAAGAAGGCTCCGTAATCGTTGAGCGTCTGAAAAACGAAAAAGTTGGCGTTGGTTACAATGCCGCTACTGGCGAATGGGTGAACATGTTCGAGGCGGGTATCGTTGACCCTGCTAAAGTAACTCGTTCCGCTCTGCAAAACGCAGCTTCCGTAGCAGCTATGTTCCTGACAACTGAAGCAGTAGTTGCCGACAAACCTGAGCCGAAGGGCGCAGGCGCTGGCATGCCAGATATGGGCGGCATGGGCGGTATGGGCGGCATGATGTGATTTAATTGTTCATCGAAGCAATTCAATGATGAGCGACCGCGCTTAAGCGGTAAATTAAATCGCCGATTGGACAGAGAACGTCCAATGCGGAAATCCAGTCATCTAACAAAAGAGGCTGCAAATGAGCTGATACAGCTCGTTTGCAGCCTCTTTATCATTTCTTATTAAGAATTCCCAAGTACTCATGCCACGGTCCCACGTCCGCGACATAACGGTTTGCCATTACCCTGACGATTTGAGAAATGTGCGTCAGATCATGTACGGCCCAAGTAGCGATTAACTCCCGTACCTTTACGACGCCGAATGCAGGATGGGAACCGGTCTTCTCAAGACTGGATTCATCCTTCACGAGCTCCTCGAGTCTCGCGATATTATGGGTCCGGATCGCAATAAATTCAATTAAGGACTGTTCAAATGACCGGGCAGAGCTTTGCTTCAAATGAGCGTAACGGTCAAAGGAGGGGAACGGCGTTTGTTCGCCTTCGGCGAGGATAAATTCCAGACGCGGAATCCAATTGTTTTTCTCCCCCTCAATCAGATGCTCAATGACCTCCGGCACATTCCAAGTCCCTTCGCCTTCGTTGCATGCCAGCCAGCCATCCGACAAACCGGACAAAAAAAGCTGTAAGGTTTGCGGTGTGCGTTCCAATACTTCAATCGCTTCCGTGAGATTAAAATTCAATTGCTTACTCCTCTCCTAGAAAAAGTTCTGCGCTAATAGCCTATCATAAAAAAATACCACTTGTAATCTAGCCGTCATTCCTAGTATGATTAAAAATGCATTTTTTAAAATGACTCATATAATCATGGGAATATGGCCCATAAGTTTCTACCGGATAACCATTGCAACTATCCGACTATGAGTGATCGCGTTTTACATTTTTTCTTTACTGTGCTTTGCTGTACTGGAAGTAGTAGGAAAGTCAATGAATGTAGTTCAGCGTGAACGAATTAGTTTAACGTGGGGACAGGCCAATTATGGCTTGTCCCTTTTTTTACTCAACTAGAGGAGCGAAAAAGATGAGAAGGCTGAAAGATCGAATACGCGAAGAAGGATTAATTTTGTCCGATACGGTGCTGAAGGTGGATTCCTTCTTGAATCATCAGGTAGACACGGAGCTTGCCTTGGAGATTGGCAAGGAATTGGTGGCCCGGTTTGCGGACAAGACCATTACAAAGGTGCTCACGATCGAAGCAAGCGGCATTCAATTTGCGATGGCTGCGGGCATTGCTCTTAAGGTTCCGTTTGTATACGCCAAGAAGAAAAAGGCGGTTACGCAGTCGGAGCAGGTCTATTCGGCGTCTGTTCATTCTTTTACCAAGCAAGAAACGTATCAGGTGACGGTTTCTAAACATTATTTGGGACCGGGCGACAAGGTTCTTATCGTAGACGATTTTCTCGCGACGGGCGCAGCCCTTGTTGGTTTGGTTCAGATTGTTAGAGAATCCGGCGCTGAACTTGCCGGCGTTAGCTGCGTAATTGAAAAAGGGTTTCAAGAAGGCCGGGGATTGCTGGAGCAAATGAATGTCAGCGTGGAGTCGCTTGCAACCATTTCCAGGATGGCGCCGGGGGAAATTGATTTCGAGGAACCTGCCGGAGAGCTCGTAAAGGAGACGGTTTAGGGTATGCTGGGCAAACAGAGAGCATTTACATTAGGATTTCAGCATGTCTTGGCGATGTACGCAGGCGCCGTTGTTGTTCCGTTAATCGTCGGAGGCGCACTCCACTTGAACGGTACGCAGATGGCCTACCTGATCGCGGCGGATTTGTTCACTTGCGGTCTTGCAACGATTCTGCAGGTGCTGGGTACCAAATATTTCGGAAGCAGACTACCGGTTATCCTTGGCTGCACGTTCACGGCAGTTGGTCCCATCATAGCGATTGCATCTGCCTCCAATCTGGCTACGGCCTATGGAGCGATCATATTATCAGGTTTATTCGTTGTATTGGCAGCACCGCTATACGGGAAGCTGTTGAAGTTCTTCCCGGTAATCGTTACCGGCTCGGTCGTTACAATCATTGGACTTTCACTGATCCCGGTAGCCATGAATAACGTTGCCGGCGGGCAAGGCAGCGCTGACTTCGGATTGCCGCGCAATTTATTGCTGGCACTTGGCACTCTTGCTGTTATTTTGCTCGTGAACCGTTTCGCTAAAGGCTTCTTGCGGTCCATTTCCGTTCTGATCGGTCTTGCGGCTGGCACCATTGCAGGATACGCGATGGGAATCGTCAGCTTCGCGCCTGTATCCGATGCTTCTTGGTTCAACATGGTTCAACCGTTCTACTTCGGCACGCCTCAATTCAGCCTGACTGCCGTGTTCACTATGATTATCGTCAATATTGTCAGTATGGTGGAATCTACGGGGGTTTACCTGGCTGTCGGAAGAGCGACGGATCAGAAGGTTGAGCAAAAGCAGATCATTAACGGTCTTCGTTCGGAAGGCGCTGCCATTATGCTCGGAGGATTATTTAATGCGTTTCCTTATACGGCCTTCTCGCAAAATGTCGGTTTGATCACGCTGACTCGCGTAAAGACCCGCGACGTGATTTTTGCGGCAGGCGGCATTATGGTTGTGCTTGGACTGATTCCGAAGCTTGCCGCGATAACAACGGTAATCCCAAATGCGGTGCTTGGCGGAGCGATGGTTGTGATGTTCGGCTCCGTTGCGGCATCCGGTATCTCGATCTTGTCCGAAGTGAATCTGCGCGAGGAGCGGAATCTGCTTATCGTTGCATGCAGTATCGCCGTTGGTCTCGGGTCCTCGGCGGTACCTCAGGTCTTCGACCAGCTGCCGGATTTCGCAAAGATGCTTCTGCAGAACGGGATCGTCACCGGGTCCGTGACGGCTATTTTGATGAATTTGCTTTTATCCGGCAAGAACAGCCCGGAAGAAGCTTGAGTTTCAAGCAGGTTGTTTATGGGGATGTAACCTCTAAGGGTTACATCCTTTTTTTTGCTTCATTCTTAAGATTCATTTTTCCTTAGCCGATTGCAGCCTAAGCTCCGCGTTTTTCACGGACAATTGCTTGGCAAGACCGGTTTGCGATTCCGTTAATTGAACGGCTTGGGCGCTGAGCTTTTTGATTTGGGTTATTTTACTTTGGTCTGCCGGCGAGGAGCCGTCAAGTTTGTCTTTTTGCAGCTGCTTGATTTTAGCGTTTATTTTGGCAAGTTTACTTTTATCATGAACAATTTGCTGCTCTAATTCCGCTATATCTCGTTTTAACCGGCTAATGATCGATGACGTAAAACTGATGGACATGGTAAGCACCTCATAATCGAATTGGGAAGCAAGTTTCATTCAGCTATAAATTCTACTATAAAAGGAGTATGGCGTATATTGGCTTCATGTACTCGCCGTCTTCGAGTGAGGATGAGGTGATTTGGGAATGCTTCCATAGTAGGGCTAACGACGTAGTGAAACTGAAAATTATGGGAGAAAAAACCTGTATCTTTATACGTGATAATGAATTATAATCAACTGGTTTTCTAATGATTAGACATCAGGAGCTGAATGACATGACGTTTAAAAAAAGCTTAGTTTTTATTTTGACTTTAGTAGTTGTGGTTACGCTGGCAGCATGCGGCGGTAAAAACAACGCGAATAATTCTTCCTCCAACGAAACCCCGGCTGCATCCGCGGATAACGGTGCCGCAGAAGCGACGGGCAAGCTGGCCGATATTAAGAAAGCCGGTAAAATCGTCCTCGGCACAAGCGCTGAATACGCGCCGTACGAGTTCCACAAAAATGTTGACGGTAAGGATCAAATCGTAGGCTTCGACATTGAGATCGCAAAGGAAGTTGCCAAGGATCTGGGTGTTGATCTGGAGATTAAAGATATGGACTTCGGCAACCTGCTTGCCGAGCTGAAGCTTGGCAAGATCGACTTCGTTATCGCAGGCATGACGCCGGATGAGGAACGCGCCAAAGCGGTAGACTTCTCCAAGGTCTATTACGAAGCGAAGCAAGGCGTTCTTGTACGTGCAGAGGATAAAGATAAATTCACAACGATGGCTGATCTTGAAGGTAAAGCCATTGGCGTTCAAATGGGTTCCACGCAAGAGAAAATCGCTCAAGGCATTAAAGGCGCTAAGCTGAAATCCCTGGGTAAAACAACGGATCTGGTTCTTGAGCTGAAATCGAAAAAGGTTGATGCTCTGATTGTCGAGCTTCCGGTTGCGCAAGGCTATGCCAACGTAAACTCGGACCTCGCATTGACAAGCATTTCTCCTGAATACGAGTCCGGCGGTTCCGCTGTCGCGGTTAACAAAGGGGAAAAGGACCTTCTGGCGGAAATTCAAAAAACGCTTGATCATCTGACTGCAGACAAAAAGATTGATCAATGGGTATCGGAAATGACGCAAATCTCGGAACAATAAACCGAATGGTTTTTCATCCGCGAAACGTATGCGGCTTCCCCTAGAGGGAAGCCGCAGCCGTTTACGCTTGCGCGAATACAAAAGGCAGGGTAGACATCATGGAATTAGCGTATCATTGGGATTTTTCTTTTCTAAACGACTATGGTTCGTATTACTGGACCGGTATCAAAAAGACGTTAGAGGTATCGCTGCTTGCCGTTCTAAGCGGTCTTGTGCTGGGTACTCTCGTGTCCCTTCTCCGTTTGTCGGGACTGTGGCTGCTTCGTTTCATCGGCACGGTATACGTTGAAATCGTTCGCGGTACGCCGCTTCTCGTTCAGTTGTTCTTGTTCTATTACGGTCTTCCGATCTTCCTTGGCTTCGATATCGGAATCTTTACGGCCGCTTATCTGACTCTTACCGTGAACAGCGGCGCTTACATTGCCGAAATCATGCGTGCGGGTATCCAGGCGGTGGATAAGGGGCAAATGGAAGCCGCCCGCTCTCTGGGGATGTCGAAAGGTTTGGCGATGCGTCAAATTATTCTTCCTCAAGCATTCAAAAACGTGTTGCCCGCGCTTGGCAACGAGTTTGTCGTTGTAGTGAAAGAATCTTCGGTATTGTCCGTTGTCGGATACGCCGAATTGACTTACCAGGCAAATGCGATTAGAGGGGCAACCTTTATTTCCATTGAGCCGATGCTTGTTTCGGCGCTGATTTATTTCGTCTTGATCTTTACGTTGTCCAAGCTGCTTGGCATTGGCGAACGGAGGTTGAAAACAAGTGATTAAAGTAACCGGACTTAAGAAATCATTCGGCAAAGCGAATATATTGAACGGCATTGATGCGGAGATTGCAAAAGGCGAGGTTGTTGTCGTCATCGGACCAAGCGGCTCCGGCAAGAGTACCTTCCTGAGATGCCTGAACCTGCTCGAGACGCCTACGGACGGCGTGATCGAGTACGAAGGCAAACGTCTTACGGACCGCAACACAAACATCAACGAGCTTCGTCAAAGCATGGGCATGGTGTTCCAGCAGTTTAACCTGTTCCCGCACAAGACGGTGCTGCAGAACATTACGCTTGCTCCAATGAAAGTGCAGAACGCGGCAAAAGCGGAAGCGGACAAAACCGGCCTTGAGCTCCTGCGCCGCGTAGGTCTGGAGGAAAAACGGGACACGTACCCGAACCGCTTGTCCGGCGGCCAGAAGCAGCGTGTAGCGATTGCGCGAGCGCTTGCGATGCGCCCGCATGTGATGTTGTTCGATGAGCCTACATCGGCACTCGACCCCGAGATGGTCGGAGAAGTGCTTGATGTGATGAAGTCGCTGGCCAAGGAAGGCATGACGATGGTCATCGTGACCCACGAGATGGGCTTTGCGCGCGAGGTTGGAGACCGGTTGTTATTTATTGACGGCGGCCAGATTGTCGAGCAAGGACCGCCGCGGGAAGTGTTCGCGAATCCGCGGCATCCAAGAACAAAAGAATTCCTTAGCAAAGTACTGTAAGGATTATAGGAAACAAAGAAAGAGACTTCGTAAGGCGGTTATGCCAAACGAAGTCTCTTTTTTTCATAGCGGGGATTGTTCAAGCGGGGGCTTATTTCTTGATCGTAATATTCAAAGCTTGCGCCAGCTTGTTGAAGATGGAGGTATTCTCGAAAATGCCCGTGAACAGCTCCGAGCCTGCGCCTGTTGCCGTAACCGGAACGTCAACGCCCGTATGGCCGGAAGTTGTCCAGTCTACGACAAAATTCATTTTGGAGCCCGCGATCGCGAATGGACCGTCTTCGCCGGAGATTGTCTTGCCATCCGTAGACTCGTCGGAATCGTCTACCTCTTCAACCGAGAAGCCGCCTGTTTCATGGTCGGCAAGAACGAGCACCAGCGTATCCGGATGCTGCTTCGCGAAGTCCTTCGCTACTTTTACGGATTTGTCGAGCTCTTGACCGGCTTTGATCGTGAGTTTCGCGTTATTGTTATGAGCCATTTCATCCGTTGCTTCCTCTTCGACCATAAGGAAGAAGCCTTTTTTGTTTGCGGAGAGGGTATCCAGCGCTTTTTTCGTCATGTCTGGCAGGGAGACGATCGGGTTGTAGACGTCGCCTTGGCCCTCCGGCTTTTGTTGGAACATTTCTTCGTTAGCGAACAGGCCAAGCAGCTTGCCTTTTGCTTTTGTCATGTCCGTTTTGTTCGTTACGTACGTATAACCAAGCGACTTCGCTTTTTTCACCAGGTCGCCTTGCGTTCCTTTGCTTTTCTCGGAAGGATCGGCTGGTGTCTCATCATCGAAAGCACCCTTGTTGCCTGCTGGGTACCAGAAGTCTTCGCCGCCGCCGAGCAGCACGTCAACCTTCGACTTCGTCAAATATTGCAGAGCGATATCGCTTTGCTTGGAGCGGTCCTCTACATGGGAAGCAAAAGCCGCGGGCGTTGCGTCCGTAATTTGGCTTGTCGTAACAAGACCGGTAGACATGCCTTTATCCTTCGCGTATTCCATGATCGTTTTTACGCTTTTTTTATTTGCGTCCACGCCGATTGCGCCGTTGTACGTTTTTACGCCACTCGCATAAGCGGTTGCGGAAGCGGCGGAATCCGTAATTGCGGTTGTTGAGCTTGTATGAATGAGGCCGACGTAAGGCATTGAGTCCATGGCGAGTTGTCCGCTTTCGCCTACTGTAGCGAGCCGGATGGCATCACGCTGCGCGGTGCCCATGCCGTCGCCAACAAAGAGAACAACGTTTTTTGCTTTTTGGGTTGCAGCGTTAACCTGGTTACTGCTCTTAATGCCTGTATAACCGGTAACAACAAGTGCGGCTGCTGCAGTTCCAAGCAGTGCTGTCTTCAAAACTTTGCCTTTCATTCTTGTATCTCCTCCTATTTGATAACTCGATTTCAACTGCATCTTACAGAGCCTCTATTAGGAGAATGTATAGAAGAAGTAAAGCTTTTGTAAATAAGTTACAAAAATAGGATTAAAGTTGGAGGTTTGCGAAAAATCAGATCTATAGTCTTACAAACTCCTGTACCCAATAAGTCCGATAACGGCTGTCAGTTGTCCCGGGTGCATATCCGACTCCCATTTGCGTGAATTTAGGAGACAAAATATTAGCCCGATGGCCTGGGCTGTTCATCCAGGCTTCCATTACGGCGGCCGGTGTGCGTTGTCCGGCAGCGATGTTTTCCCCGTAAGCCGTCCATTCCACGCCAAATTGCGTCAGCATTTGCCCGGGAGTGCCGTATGTGGGAGAGAGATGATCGAAATAAGTATTGTCTCTCATATCCTGCGCTTTAGCTTCTGCCGCCTCAAAAAGCACTTCCAGTCTGCTGAGGGGCTGCAGGCCGGCGGCTTCTCTCGCTTGGTTTACCAGGGCAAACACTTCATCTTCAACGTTTTCCTGCAAAGGATAGAGCAGATCCGTTTTTGCGCTTTTGCTTTCCGTATTCGTTTTCTTCGTAGCGCTAGATTTTTTCTTTGCTGCGGTTTTCTTCTTCGTCACCCAAATTATCCCCCTAATCGCTCGTGCTGCTGGAATATGATATTCTATTCATACGATCAAGTCTGGTTTGGATGGTTGGTCACGTTGATAGAGTAGGAGTGATATAAAATGTTTAACGCAAGCTTATACACGGGTACAAGGGATGAGAACTACACGTTGCTTATCAAGCAATTAACGGGACTAGTAGAGGACGAGAGCAGCCGGATTGCCAATCTGGCGAATGCCTCGGCGCTTCTTCAGCAGTTCCTGGATGATATTAATTGGGTTGGCTTTTACTTGCTGGAAGGGGAAACGCTTGTCCTTGGGCCGTTCCAAGGGAAGCCGGCCTGCACGCGTATCACGGTTGGCAAAGGGGTATGCGGAACAGCCGTAGCCCGCAAGGAAGCGGTTCTGGTTGAAGACGTACATCAGTTCCCCGGGCATATTGCCTGCGACAGTGCTTCCAATTCCGAGCTAGTTATCCCGCTGTACAGCGGCGGTCAGATCATTGGCGTGCTGGATATCGATAGTCCGTCATTCAGCCGTTTCGACGAAACGGACCTTCGTTATTTGACCATTTTTAACGAACGGTTAGGGGAACATCTATAATATCCTGCTAAAAAGGGGGTACATGCTCAGTTTTCTTGGCAATGTGCATCATTCATTAAAATTCAGCAAACGCACAATTTTGGTGAATGCCTATACCGTTTGGGTTTTTAAACATAGGATACTGTACATTAGTTAAAGGAGATGAACAAATGAGCTACGGAGTTGGTCCTGTTGCAGGTGCCGGTTGCGGATATGGTGGCGGCAGTGCTTTTGGATTCATTCTTGTCCTCTTTATTCTGTTGGTCATCATCATCAGATCCGTATGGCTTTAATGTCTATTAAATAAAAGGGGCTGCCCGCGCCATCCCATGGCGCGGGCAGTCTTTTTTTTGTTGCGGCGGGGCATGGTTGCAGGCAGCTGAGGTAGCGTTATAATGAAGGAAATGACTGACGGAAGGGAACAACAGCGATGAACACAAAGATTATACCGATTTATTTGCTTTCGGGGTTTCTTGGCAGCGGCAAGACTACGCTTCTAACCGGTTTGCTGGAACAATGGAAGGCGCAAGGGCTCAAAGCCGCCGTAATTATGAACGAGCTGGGCGATATTAATCTGGATGGCCAGATGATCGGGGATAAAGTACCGATGTCGGAAATGCTGAGCGGCTGCATCTGCTGCACGATCCGAAGCGATCTCAGCCTGGAGATAAAAACCCTGATTGACACGCATCAGCCGGATGTAATCGTGATTGAATCGACCGGTGCGGCGAATCCGATGGAGATTATGGACGGAATCACGGAAGCGGCCATGTATTGCCGGATTGAGCTGCAGAGCGTCATTACCGTCGTGGACGGGCCGGAACTGCTGCAGCGGAGCCGAAGCGGGAAAGGCAAGACGTATAGGCTGATGCGCGATCAGATTCGGTGCGCGACAAGGCTGCTCCTCAACAAAACGGATAAGCTGGCTCCGGACGAGCTGGTGGAGGCGCAGCAGCTCATCCGCGAGATAAATGCGGTTGCTCCTGTTAGGACAACGGTCCGCTGCCAGATGGAAGACTGGGCTTTCATTGAGCGGCAAGCGGAAGATGCCCCGCAGCTGTCCGGCGGGCATCAAGAAGAGGCTGAAAGAAAACATGGGCATCATGACGCCCATCATCATCATACCCATGAGCATGTGATGGTCATGACGCATTATATGAACGGGGCTGTCGACAGCGAAGCGTTTGAGGCGTTTCTGAAGCAGCTGCCGGATCATGTATACCGGGCCAAGGGCATTGTATCGTTATCGGATACGGCCAGCCGCTTCTTGTTCCAATACGCCTACCGGGAAACGGATTTTATCCGGATCACGCCGCAAGGCGAAGTGAATGACGTGGCCGTCTTTATCGGCGAGCATTTCTCGAAGGATGCCGTGCTTGAGGAGCTGCATAAGCTCGAGCGCGAGGGCAGCGATTCGACAGAATAATCGGCAATGCGACAAGACCATGTCTATCTGCTCGTATGCTTGGGAAAAATAATCCATGAGGGGTATTAACGCTCCGGCATCACGAATTGGATAGGAAGGTGTGGCAAGGCATGAAAAGAAAAATCATCGGCGCATTCGCAGCGACTATGCTGCTGCTATCGGCTCCAGTCTATGCGGCGCAGCCGGAGGAGAAGGCTCCAGCAGCTCAGGATAACCGGATGGAGGATGGCCCAAAGCATGGTCATCATCATCATGATGGCAGATTCGGCAAAAACTCGGAAGAACACCGGATGGAGAAACTCCGCTATATGGCTGATTATTTCGGTATTAAGACGGAGGGCAAAACAGCCGAGCAGCTTAGAACGGAGCTGGAAGCGGCAAAGCAGAAGGATAAAGCGAAATGGGAAGCATTCAAGACGGAGCACAAAGCGAAAATGTTGGAGCATCTGCGTCAGAAGGCCAAGGAAAACGGCATTGCAACGGAAGGCAAGACAGCCGAGCAGCTTCGCGAGGAGCTCCATAAGCTTCACCGGATGCATCACAAGAGCGATGCGAAGCAAGAGCCGCAGAGGGATGTTAAACAAGGCTGAACGAAGCTGGGACTATAGAATCAGAAGTAAAGAGGCTGCTCCGCAAGCGAGCAGCCTCTTTCATTTCTCAGTAATATCTTTAAGTTACATTTTTCGACAGTATTCTGTCGAAAAATTGATTATTCTGTCATAGTAATTCCTAGTTTTCCGTTGAATTTATCTTATTTTGTCAAGTATACTAGAACCATATCATAAACTGGAAAATACGCATGAGTAGGTCTATGGACAGATACGGAGGGTAGAATTTTGAGAAAAATAAGGCTCAGCATCGCACAGAAACTAATTACTGCATTGGGAGTTCTAATGCTGACGTCTTATTCTTTGTTAGTTTCTTTCTATCTCACCAAGCTCTATCATACCAGCCTGGAGAAGGGCGAGCTGCTCGCGCAAAAGCAATCTATACAATATATCGACCAATTCACCACATCTATTAACACAAGTCTAGCATCTCTTACCACCATAAGAGATGCTTTGCTTCAAATGCGCTCGGATGGCGTGCAGAACCGTTCTTATGCCGTACATATGCTCGAAACCGTTATTCGCAACAATCCGGATCTGATTGGCTGTTATACGGTGTGGGAGCCGAATGCCTTTGACCGGAACGATTCGAAGAACCGTTTAGCGAGCGGCTATGATGACGAGACCGGGCGGTTTGTTCCTTATATCGTGCGTACCAATGACGGTATTAAAGCGATTCCGACCGTTGATTACAACATGCTGAATGGTGACGGAGATTTTTATCAGGTCGTCAAGCAATCGAAGAAATTCACTTTGTTTGATCCTTATCCCTACAATCTGAACGGCAAGGATATTGTCGTCACCTCGTTTATTCTGCCGATTCTTGATGAGAATGGTCAGTTTCTTGGGATTGTCGGCGGCGATATTTCGCTTCAGACGGTGCAGGACAAGATCCGCAGCATCCGACCGCTCGACGGCCATGCAAGCATTATTACGTCCAATAACTACTATCTGGCTAACGGCGCGTATCCGGACCTTGTTATGAATCCATATGAGATGTGGGAGGGCGGGGGCTCTATTAACGACTATAAGAAGAGCTTCTCCACCATCCAGTACACGCCGGACCGGCATGCGAACGGGCAAATGCTCCGGATGCTGATTCCGATTCGGATTCAGGACTTTACGTGGCATTTCGAAATGGTCATTCCCAAGGGCAATATGCTGACGCAATATTATTCGTCGTTGTGGAGCTCGATTCTGATAGCTGCCGCTACGGTTGTGCTGATGTCCCTGCTGGCACTGCTGATGCTTAAGAAAATTGTTCTGGAAAATATAAAAAAGGTCATTCAAGTTACTTCGGCCGTTGCGATCGGCAACGAAAAGCTGAAGCTCGATATCCGGTCGAACGACGAGTTTGAGACGATGGCTAATCATTTTAACCGGATGGTTGATTTCCGCAAGGAAGCCGAGCATCTGATCCAGCATCAGGCGACCCATGATCTGGTTACCGGGTTCCCTAACCGTTACGGCTATTCGCGGCATGTGGAGACAAGAACGGGCAGTAGCGGGCAATTTGCCTTACTGTACATCGATTTGGACCGGTTCAAGATTATTAACGAGACCCTGGATTATACGATGGGAGATATGCTGCTGAAGCAGGTGGGCAACCGGATCGTTGAAGTAACGGGTCAGTCCGGGCGGGTATTCCGGTTTGGCGGTGACGAGTTTGTCGTGCTTTTGGACGAGATCAGCTACTTGGGACAAGCAACGGCAGTTGCGGCACGGATTTTGAGCGTTATTGCAGAGCCCATCAAGATGAAGGGAAGGCTCTTCTATCTGACGGCGAGCATCGGGATGAGCGTCCAACAGGAATGGACGCCTGAGTCTGGCGACCGTCTAGTGAAGGAATCCGATATCGCCCTGTATGTAGCGAAGAAGCAGCGCAACACGTACAAGCTGTATTCTCCGATGATGAACGATGTTCCGAGCAAAGAACTTATTTTGGAGAACAGTATGTTCGAAGCGCTGGAGTCCAATCAATTCATGCTTCATTATCAGCCGAAGCTGGAAATTCGGACGGGCCGTATTTATGGGGTTGAAGCGCTGCTGCGCTGGAAGCATCCAGAGTTTGGCATGGTGTCTCCGCTCGAATTTATCCCGATTGCCGAGAAGACGGGTTTTATTATTTTACTCGGGGAATGGGTGCTCCGGTCAGCTTGCCGGCAGGTGAAGCAGTGGGAGCAGATGGGGCTGGATTCGGTACTCGTCAGCGTAAATATGTCCATGCTTCAGTTCCAGCAGAAAGACATTGTATCTAGCATCAAATCGATTATTGCGGAGGCGGGCGTTCGGCCGGAGCAGATCGAGCTGGAACTGACGGAATCGATCTTTATGGAAAATCCGGAGCATACGCTGCGAATTTTGCATGAGCTGCAAGGGCTGGGCTTAAAGCTGTCTCTTGACGATTTCGGTACGGGATATTCCTCCTTAAGCTACCTGCAGAACATTCCGATTCATTATTTGAAGCTGGATAAATCCTTTATCCGGGGAATTGTGACGGATATCCGCAAACAGATGATCTTTAGATCGATCATTGTTATTGCTCATAACCTCAATATGAAGGTTGTGACGGAAGGCGTGGAGACGGCTGAAGAGCTGCAGATTATTAAAGAGCATAATTGCGATCTGATGCAGGGTTATTTGTTCAGCCCGCCGGTAACGCCGGAACGTTTCGTTGAATTGTTCCGGTCTAACAAATGCCCGGATGAATAAGGTGCAAAGGAAAGGGCGCTCCCCCGTCATGATGACGTGAGGAGCGCCCTTTATGATTAAATGGTCCATTGAGAGTGTACGATGGCGCAAACGTACCAAGCGCCGTTATGCTGCTCGAGGACAAGGATCAGACTTTCCCAATCCATGCCGCTAAGCTTCGGATCAAACCCGCTGAAATAATAATCGAAGTAGGTGCTGTCCGGGTAAATCTCCCCGATATTGACCAGCGTATTGCCTTGGCTAAGTATTTCGTTATGGCCGACCTTTTCGGCCTCCGCGAAGTTTTGATCGTATACGAACCTTTTGAAATAATCCCGGAACGCAAGACTGATCGGTTCGCCCGAGCCGTCGTAACGTCCCCATTTATACAGCTTTGGATCATCCCAATCAGGCAGCTCGCCGGCTGTGAAGGTTAAGGCGGTATCTTTCTCGATATGACCATAAGGAGAGAACAATAGCCCTTTCCCGGGGTGGATATAGCTGGACAAGTTTTCCAGATCCTGCTGCTTTAGGGCGTTGATAATAGCTTTGGCCGCTTCTTCAGCAGTTGTTGCCGGCGTCGAAGATGGAGATGGAGTTGGCGTGGGTGTAGATGTAGGCGCAAGCGTAGGTTCGACCGAAGGCTCGACGGTTGGTGATGCTGAAGGCGCCGGAGATAGCGAATTATCGTTCCCTCCAAGACCAAAACATCCTACAAGTACTAGCATGACGGCTAAAATGCATAATAGACGCCACATAAGCCTCACTCCATTTCAGCTTATTTTATTTTATCTTACCTGTTTTCTTCACCTATTAAACGGGAATTCAACCTGGATGTTGCATCTATGTTAGTTAACCGCTATTGTACGGCAATATTTTAGGAAATGGGCTTTGGGCGGTCCTTCATGTACGCGGTTGGCGTTTTGCCGGTCTCGCGCTTGAAGATTCGCTGGAAGTAAGACAGGTCGCGGTAGCCGACGGACTCCGAAATTTCCCCTACCGTAAGGGTGGAATCCACAAGCAGATAGATCGCTTTTTTCACCCGCGCTTTATGGACGTATTCGCTGATAGTTTGTCCGGTAACCCGCCGGAAAAGCGTCGCCGCGTAATTCGGACTTTTGCGGATATACTCGCCAAGCTCTTCTTTCGTAACTTTCTGTTGGTAGTAGTTCATGATATAGCTCTTCATTCTTTCGACCTGCTGGTGGGCGGCGGATGTAGCCGGTCCTTCATCAAGCTCTCTATTCCAGAGGGCCAGGCATTCGTACAAGATGGCAAGGCCAAGCACATCGGCATACAAATGCTTCTCCGTCCATTCGTTATGCATGGTTTTAATCCGCTCCAGGATCAGCTCATACGCGCCGGTTCTCGATTTCACCCAATGATTATTCTGCAGGAGCGGGAGCGGCGGAGTATCTGCGGTAAATTCTATGACATATTTCTCATGGAACACGGTAGGCACACATTTGCCATAATACGATTGGCAGGCCGGAATGTATAATAGATCGCCCTTTTCTAAAATGATTTTCTCGTTTCCGACCCAATACAGGGCCTTGCCGTAACTCGCCAATACAAGCGTGGATGCGCCCTCCGGGCGATTGCCGTTGTCGAACCAGTCGGTACCTCTGTCTTGCCTGACTTGCTGCAGCGTAAGCATGTTGACCCATGCCCTCCAATTCTTGAGAGTACTATATTTCTATAAGAGTACTATATTTCATAGTCGATTGGGAAGAAACGAGCTACAATAAGATTATTCTTGTTTACCACAAATACAGATTTGTACAACCAGGAGGAATCAGCGACATTATGCGCAAGACAAAAATTGTTTGCACCATGGGACCGGCATGCGAATCGACGGAAGTATTAATTGACATGATTAATGCGGGGATGAACGTTGCCCGTTTGAATATGGCACACGGAGAGCTGGAGGATCATGCGGCACGTATTGCGCGTATTCGCGAAGCTGCTGCGGCTACGAACAGTATTGTTGCGATTTTGCTTGATATTAAAGGTCCGGAAGTGCGGATCGGCAAGCTGGAGGAAGCTTCTTACCTGCTGAAGGTTGGAGAGAAGCTGACGCTGACTACGGAAGAGATTATCGGTAACGGCGAGCGCATTCACGTGAACTATGCGGAGCTGCCTCTGGTCGTGAACCCTGGCAATAAAATTTTGCTCGACGATGGCCTTATCGAAATGGAAGTTGTATCGGTTAACGGAACGGAAATCGAGTGCGTCATTCTGAATGGCGGCGTAATTAAAGCGAGAAAAGGCGTCAACCTGCCGGGTATCCGCACAACGCTTCCTGGCGTAACGGAACGCGATATCCGCCATATCCAGTTCGGCATCGAACAGCAAATTGATATTATCGCTCCTTCCTTTGTGAGAAGAGCGGAAGATATTTTGCAAATCCGCGAGCTTCTTCATGACGGCGGCGCAGGGCATATCCAAATCATCTCGAAGATCGAGAATGAAGAAGGCGTTAATAACCTCGATTCGATCATCGAAGCTTCGGACGGCATCATGGTTGCCCGCGGCGACCTTGGCGTAGAAGTACCGGCTTGGGACGTACCGATGATTCAGCGCGAAATGATCTCGAAATGTAACACAGCGGGTAAAGTAGTCATTGTTGCGACGCAAATGCTTGATTCGATGCAGGTTAACCCTCGCCCATCCCGCGCGGAAGTAAGCGACGTTGCGAACGCCGTCCTTCAAGGCACGGATGCGATTATGCTTTCGGGCGAGACGGCTGCCGGCAAATATCCGGTAGAATCGGTCAGCATGATGGCTTCCATTGCGGTGAAGGCGGAGTCCATGATGGATTACTTCGATGAGTTCCAACAGCGCAGAGGCGCTCAACCAACAACGATTACGGAAGTAATTAGCCAAGCGGTTGTAAGCTCGTCTTTGGAGCTGAACGCAAAAGCTATCGTAACGCCAACGGAGAGTGGGTTCACAGCCCGTATGGTATCGAAATACCGTCCAAAATCGCCAATTATCGCGGTTGCTTCGGATGAGAAGGTTCTGCCTCGCCTGGCTGTTATGTGGGGAGTTATCCCGGTGAAAGGTGGCCGACCTAACTCGACGGACGATATTTTTGAATCGGCATTAACAAACGGCGGCAGCACGGGTCTCCTGGAGAAAGGCGACTACGTTGTTATTACAGCGGGTACGCCAACAGGCAAAGCCGGCGCTACCAATCTTGTGAAGATCGCGCAATACGGCCTATAAAAGCGATAAAAAATGGCGAAGAACGCCCCTTGGATCATCTGAACGAGATGATTCCGAGGGGCGTTTTTGCGACTAAATAAACCCCTTCCCAAGCCGGGAAGGGGCTTATTGTATGTCCGTTTAGGTGTTGCTTACGGGAGTTGTGGAGGGAATGGGAGGTTCGCTGGCAGTCTCGCGGGTCTCGCTTGAAATTTCTTCTGATTGCTCTGCTGAGGCTGATGCAACTGCCGGATGCTCCTGAACCGGTTCTGCTCCGGCGCTAGCCGCAGCCGCTTCAGCAGCCGCCGCTGCTTGGGCAGCTTTCTTTTTGCGATGCCTTCTCCGGAAGAACAGGAACAAGACAATCAACGGGACGGCAATAGCGAACAAATAATACGATGCGTTATGAACCATCTTTTCGGCCGCTTGGCCATAGAAGTAAATAAGACCGCCAACTAGATAAAACTTTGCCGCTCTGCCTACAGCCGCGTACATAATAAGGCGCCATAAAGGAAAGTTCAGAGCGCCTGATAAAATCGTGAAAACCTTGAATGGAATGGGAGTGAAAGAACCGATCAGTACAGCGGTGTCTCCATTTTTCTGGAACATGTTGGTGGCAGATTCGACCCATTCCTTCTTAAGGATTTTGTACAGGATGGAATTGCCTAATAATTTGCCGATGAAATAGCCGATAGGGGTGCCTATCAAACAACCGATATATCCTACGGTAGCCAGCATAAACGCGTCATGCGGATTTACTAGGCTTAATGGAACCTGGAGGAATAAAGCCGGTATTGGAAAGATGATTGCATCAATCATAGAATGAACGAACAAACCCCAGGGGCCAAATTTCATTAGGAAGTCTACAATGTCTTGGAGCATGAAAATGGCACACACCTCTCTACGCATGGAAAGCCGTAGTTAATTATACGATAGTTTAGGACTTAGGTTTCACTTTTTTTTCTGGTCACGAAAGAAATATAAGTAAGTTCCTTTTTTCGACGGCTTTTCCTACCCCGTTATTCTGTCTCGATACTTCCATGTTCAATTATGTTACTTGTATGTTAGTTTATATAACAGTATAATCTACTAAAATTTCTCAAGTAAACAGGAAAAATGAAGAAAAACTTAGATAAATACTGATGTTAACGCTTAACTGGCTCAAAATGATATTTGTTAATATATGTGACATAAAATAGACTTGTAGATGTTCGAAGTAAATAGATAGAATAGGGAGGAAGACAAATCATGACAAACGTTGTAAGAGGTGTGTTGGGTAAGAGGTTTATTGTACTGCTTGTGCTGCTTTCCATGGCGGCTGGGACGGTCGGGATCGTTGTTTCGAGAAACTTGGCGAACGCTGCCGAACCTGTGCAGCTTCCAACGTTCAACATTCCGCCTGTCTCGGCAGAATTCGAAGCTTCGGAAAAGCCGAATGTTCTTGTTATTGCTACCGGGGGTACGATCGCGGGAGCGGCAAGAAACGGCGACAAAACAAATTTCCAGAACTATGCGGCAGGTACTTATACGATGGCGGACATGGTCTCGCAGCTGCCGGTACATAAAACCGCCGACGTATCTACTTTCCAGTTCGGCAATAAAGGCTCAGGCAGTTATTCGATAAAAGATCTATATGATCTCTCCCTGGCGGTGGATACCGCGCTTGCGGACTACGACAGCGTAGTTGTAACGACGGGGACCGATACGATGGAGGAAATTGCTTATTTTCTTGACCTGACGGTCCGCAGCGAAAAGCCCGTAGTCGTTACGGGAGCGATGAGACCTTGGGACGTGATCGGAACGGATGCTCCGGCTAACCTGTACCAGGCCATCAAGGTGGCAAGCAGCAATAAAACAAAATGGTTTGGTACGGTACTGATGCTTAACGACGTGATCTATGCGGCGCGTGAAGTAACGAAGACAAACGCGCATCGTCTGGATACGTTTGATGCCCCGATGTTTGGCGCACTTGGCTATGTAGATGATCCGGCTGTGCGGATTTACCGTGCGCCTGCAAGAGCGATCAAAGCCGGCACGGACGGATGGGCAACCCCGTTTGATCTGAAAACGATCTCCAAGGACAGCCTTCCAGTTGTCGAAATTGCTTATAGCTATCAAGAGGCAGGCGGCGGCGCAATCCGCGGATTTGTTGAAGACGGCGCGAAAGGGATTGTAACGGCGGGAACCGGCGCTGGCGGCATCTCTTCGAAGATGAGTCAGGCGCGTTCGGCAGCGATTCAAAAAGGCGTAGTATTTGTTACGACAACCCGGACAGGCTCCGGTACGATGTATGACAGCGGAACAAGCGCAACGATTGGCGGGGATAACCTGAATGCGGCGCATGCCCGTATGCTGCTTCTGCTTTCGTTGGCATTCACAAGCGACTTGCCGACTATCCATTCCTGGTTCCAATCGTTTGGTACGGGAGATGTTGAAATTTCGGTAGACGAGAATACGGTCTTGAAAACTTCAATTGAAGAAGAAGCGTTAGTGGAAGAGCCGGTTGTAGAGGTACCGGCATCGGAAGAGCCTTCCGTTGAACCTTCGGCTGAACCGTCTGCCGAACCGGTAGAGACGGAGCCGGTAGAATCCGTACCTGCAGTAGAAGAGCCTGTTGGCGTGAAATAAACAGGAACCGTACACGAAGGGAGGGTAACCGGATATGACTGTCATCAGCAATAATCGAATGCTGCGGAGATTTCTCTCTCCCCTGCTGATCCTAGCGCTTCTTTCCGGCTTTATGGGGTATGCGCGAGCGGCGGAAGAAGCAGCTCCACAGCTTCCTACTTTTGATATACCCGCCTTATCGGCGGAGTCGATAGCTTCATCGCTGCCCAATATTATGGTCGTTGCAACCGGAGGTACAATTGCCGGTGCGGCATCTCGCGGCGATAAAACAAACTTCCAGAACTATGCGGCCGGCACGTACAAAATGGCGGATATGGTCGCTCAGCTTCCCACGCATAAAAATGCCGACGTCTCGACTTTCCAATTCGGCAATAAAGGTTCGGGCGGCTATTCGATGAAGGATCTCTACGATCTGTCCCTGGCCGTCGACCAAGCTCTTGAAGTTTACGATGGCGTTGTGGTTACAACGGGTACGGATACGATGGAGGAGATCGCTTATTTCCTTGATTTGACCGTGCGCAGCGAGAAACCGGTTGTAGTGACCGGAGCTATGCGGCCATGGGATGTTATCGGAACGGACGGCCCGGCAAACCTGTATCAGGCAATTAAGGTGGCGGCAAGCAACAAGACCAAATGGTACGGCACGGTTATTATGCTGAACGATGTCATTCAGGCAGCGCGCGAAGTAACCAAGTCGAATGCCCATCGCCTCGATACCTTTGATACTCCGATGTTTGGAGCGCTTGGATATGTCGATGATCCTGCCGTTCGGATGTACCGGCTGAATGCCCGGGCTTTGAAAGCGGGAACGCCGGAATGGTCTACCCCGTTTGATCTTCGGACGATTTCGAAGGATGATCTGCCGCTTGTCGAGATAGCCTACAGCTATCAGGAAGCGGGTGGCGGAGCGATTCGCGCCTTAGTAGAAGACGGCGCCAAAGGGATTGTTACTGCCGGAACGGGAGCGGGAGGCATTTCCTCGAAGATGAGCCAGGCGCGCAGCGCGGCGATTCAGAAAGGCGTTATCTTTGTTACGACAACCCGGACAGGCTCGGGCACGATGAGCGGCAGCAGCAACGGAATTATTGCCGGGGATAACCTGAACCCGCAGCATGCTCGCATGATGCTTCTACTGTCGCTGGCCTTTTCAAACGATTTTAATACGATAAAAGATTGGTTTGAGACGGTTGGGGCGCAGGATATCGTGATGGACGATGCGGCTCCGCCGGTATGGCCGGCAAATGCGGCGCTTACCTCGGATGCGCAGACGACGGACAGCATTGCTTTAGGCTGGCCGCAAGCAACGGATTTGACCCGCGTAGCGGGTTATGCGATCTATAAAGGAACAGAGGAGACGCCTCTTGCCAAGGTTGCTTCCTCCGTAAGAACGTATACCGCAAAGGGTCTTGGTTCCAATACGTCTTATTCCTTTACGGTCAAAGCCTTTGACGATAAAGGAAATGAGAGCGTTGGCCTGGCCGCTACATTTAAGACGGGCTCAACTGGCTCCGGATCAGGCGGTGGAGGGACAGTCACTCCTCCAAGCAGCAACGAACTTACTGTTCCGTCCGGCGGATCCGGCGAGCTGAGTGTCTTCGACAACAGCCTTACGGTGAAGGTGCCAAGCGGGGCAGCCAAGGAACAGCTTATCATCACCATTCAAAAGCTGACGCAGGCGGGCGGACTTATCGATGCGGATGATGTATTGCTGTCTTCGATATTTGAAGTAGTCAAAAATAAAGCGGGTAACTTCCTTGTCCCTGTAACGCTGACCTTCAAATTTGACGCCTCGCTGGTCAAGGAAGGCAAAAAGCCGTCAGTCTTCTATTATGATGAGGCTAAGAAGCAATGGATTGAGATGGGCGGAACGGTTAACGGCAGCACGATCTCCGTAGCAACCGACCATTTCACGAAGTTTGCCGTATTTGCGGTGGATGCCGGACCTGCTGCACCTGACTTCTCCGACATTGCCGGACACTGGGCGGCAGCTTCAATCCGGAGCGCGGTATCAGCCGGTATCGTGAACGGCTACAACGACGGTACCTTCAAGCCGGAGCTTACCGTAACCCGCGAAGAGTTTATCGCGATGCTGATGCGCGCGCTTAAACCTGCTGAGCCGGGAGCGGACTTGACCTTCAAGGATCATGCTTCAATCGGCGCATGGGCGAAGGCTGCCGTTGCGCAAGCGGTCAGCGCAGGAATTACGGGCGGTTATCCGGATGGAACGTTTAAGCCGGGAAATAAGATCAGCCGCGCCGAGATGGTCGTGATGATCGCGAAGGCTCTCAAGCTGACAATAGCGGAAGAGGCCGTGACGAGCTTCTCCGACAATGCTGATATCCCAGCATGGGCAAGAGGCGCGGTGAAAGCGGTGGCGGACAAAGGCATTATCCAGGGCCGTCTGAACAATCGTTTCGTTCCTGCGGGAACGGCAACCAGAGCGGAAGCCATTACGGTTATCATGAAGCTGCTCGATACCAAATAAGATGCGATAAAAGCTGCTCTGCAGGGTTCACACGGCCTTGCGGAGCAGCTTTTTCAAATTATTACTAATACAAGCTCCAGCTTGTCAAACTAGTCCGCATAATTGGCCAAGTCCCCTCATAGACATGTTACCAGTGGGAAAAACATTGTGAAGAGGGGATGATTGTAATGCGTCGCATGACATGGGCAGCGGCAATCTTGTTAGTGTTTTCACTCGTACTTAGCGCATGCGGGAAGAAGGACGCCGAGTCCGTTGTCAAGGAGCTCGACAAGGTTGTGAACAACATGGAGAGCTACCAAGGGACAGGCACAATGAAACTTCATACGGGCCAGCAGGAACTGACTTACAACGTAGAAGTTTCTTACCAGAAGCCCCATTATTACCGCATTAAATTAACGAATGCAGAGAAGGATATTACACAAATTGTTCTGCGCAACGATGACGGCGTGTTTGTTCTTACGCCGCGCCTGAACAAAGTGTTCCGCTTCCAAAGCGACTGGCCGCAAAATCAAGGGCAGGTATATCTCTATCAGACGCTTATTCAAAGCATTCTGACAGACAACTCGCGCCAGTTCGCGGTTGACGATAAATCCTACGTCTTTGATGTCATGGCTAACTATAATAACGGCACGCTCGCCAGACAAAAAATTTGGCTGAACAAATCGGATTACAAGCCGGTCCAGGTTCAAGTCAGCGATGCAAATGCTTCTGTCATGGTGCAAGTAGACTTTACGAGCTTCGAATTTGGTCCAAGCTTTGATAAAACAACGTTTGAGACCGAAGCAAACATGAAGTCTTCGCCTTCGAGCAGCGGCACCAGCGAGCAGCCGACACTTGCGGATCCGGATCAAACGGATATGAATGGCAGCGCAAACGGCACTTCCGAAGACAGCAAGGATGCCGTAACGCCGGATAAATCCACGGACTCGAAAGACGACAGCAAGGCTGATGGCAAGACGGATGATAAAGCAACAAAAGATGACGACAAAAACGCGGCGGCGGAAGATGAAGAGGATGCTGACGACACGGCAGCCAATCCGCAGGCGGATGCGGCAACCAATCTCCAAGTTATGGTGCCGACAGACCTTCCGGAAGGCGTTGTTATGAAGGATAGCATGGATATCGTATTTGGCGGCTTGCCTGGCGTTGTATCCCGCTATACGGGTACTTACGACTTCTCGCTGATCCAGACTCAGCCTAAAGACATGGCGGCTACGTATTCGGGCGGAAGCTTCCTTGATCTCGGATTTACGATTGGCGAATTGACCGGCGGAGACGATCAGAAGACGCTCACATGGATCGTGGACGGCACTGAGCTTCGTTTGACAAGCAGTACGCTTCCTGAGACGGAAATGATCCGAATTGCCCAATCCGTTCAAGTGGATTCGACTAAATAAAACGCATCAAAAGCAAAGCCGAGGAAAATTTTTTCCAAGACGTGCTATCCGA
Organism: Paenibacillus sp. JDR-2; assembly: GCF_000023585.1. Classification (NCBI taxonomy): domain Bacteria; kingdom Bacillati; phylum Bacillota; class Bacilli; order Caryophanales; family Paenibacillaceae; genus Paenibacillus; species Paenibacillus sp. JDR-2. Next base: position 1,287,312 of record NC_012914.1, read on the forward strand.
TTAAGGCCGCCATTTCATTGACAGCCCAAGCGACAACGTATAACATTAATCCTATTGATGTTTACAGTTGCTCGGGATTGCTCGGGGCTGCCGAATGAGGAGAAGGTGAACCGACTTGGAATCGTATTACCGCCCGACAAGGGTAGAAATTTCGCTTGATGCGCTGAACCGTAACCTGCATGCGTTCCGCGGCGCTATGCCTGAAGGGCGATTGCTGATGGCTTCGGTCAAAGCGAACGCGTACGGGCATGGCGCAGTGGAAATTGCCCGCGAAGCAGAGCGGTTCGGCGTTGATTATTTGGGCGTAGCCTTTCTGGATGAAGCGCTCCAGCTTCGTCATGCCGGGATTGCTACCCCGATTCTCGTGCTTGGATTTGTTCCGGCGGATGCGCTCGCTATCGCACGCGACAAAGATATAACCATCGCGCTTTTCCGCGAGGATATTTTGGAGGCGGCGGCAGCTCTTCCGGCTCAAGCCGATGGCAAGAAGCTTAAAGCTCATATTAAAATTGATTCCGGAATGGGACGTCTCGGGATTATCGGCAAAGATGAAGCGATCGCTTTTATCCGCAAAGCGCTTGATGTTCCGCAGCTGGAGATCGAGGGCATGTTCACTCATTACGCAAAAGCGGACGAGACGGACAAAAGCTATACCCGCCAGCAATATGAGCGTTTTCATGCTGTTGCGGAGTATGTGCGCAGCAATAAACTGCCAATCCGCATCCTTCATGCAGCCAACAGCGCGGCAGGCATTGATACGCCGGAATATGGAGGCGACATGGTCCGCCTGGGTATCAGCATGTACGGTCTTTATCCTTCGGATGAAGTAAGCCGCGAGAGAATCAAGCTTGAACCGGTGCTTTCGCTTAAGTCGGAAGTTGTCATGGTGAAGAAGACGCCTCCAGGCTGGGGAATCAGTTACGGTACCCGGTATGTGACCAAGCAGGAAGAATGCATTGGCACGCTGCCTATCGGATATGCCGACGGATTCAGCCGGATGCTGAGCGGTAAAGCCCATGTGCTTGTACGGGGAGTTAAGGTACCTGTGCGGGGAACAATCTGCATGGATCAGTGCATGATTGCTTTGGATCCCGCGTCAGCGGATGCAGCTGTAGAGCCGGGCGAAGAAGTTGTGCTGATCGGAAGGCAAGGCGGGGAAGAGATATCGGCGGAGGAGCTTGCTTTGCAGCTTGGAACGATCAACTACGAAGTAACCTGCATGCTTGCAGCCCGCGTACCTCGCGTCTATGTAAGAGACGGACAGGTGGCGGCGGTATCGAATCCGCTCGTTTTAGGTTAGGAATTATTTGCTAATAGCAACTTTTCGCGAAAAATAGAGGATTTCCGTTGTCGATCGCGAATTAGTTAAAGCAAATTTGGATATGCTCGGAGATGCAGTAAAATCATGCAGCATATTTGATATACGCATAACATAGCTATGTTAAAGTATAGTGACAGCGAATTATTGTAATAATGAATATTAATGGTTTTGGAAAAGTTTTGGGGGTGCTAGTTCGGTGGCCAATATGCAGAACACCAAGAGGATCATGATCAGCTTGCCGGATCAATTGCTGGAGGAGGTCGACGGCATCGTCGCCAAGGAAAATTCCAACCGCAGCGAGTTTATTCGGCAGGCCATGAAGCTGTATCTTGTGGAACGAAAAAAACGGCAGATCCGTGAGTCCATGCAGCGTGGGTATCTGGAAATGGCGAAGATCAACTTGAACATGGCCTCCGAAGCTTTTCAAGCGGAGGAAGAAGCCGATCATACGTTAGGCCGTCTCGTAAGCGGGGTGTAGAGGTTGATCGTAAAACGCGGAGATGTGTTTTTTGCGGATTTGTCACCAGTCGTCGGATCGGAACAGGGCGGAGTAAGACCCGTATTAGTTATTCAGAATGATATCGGCAACCGCTTCAGTCCGACGGTTATCGTCGCGGCCATTACGGCGCAAATCCAGAAAGCCAAATTGCCTACGCACGTTGAAATGGAAGCGGCGGCTCACGGCTTCGACAGAGACTCCGTCGTGCTGCTTGAGCAGATTAGGACGATTGACAAGCAGCGTTTAACCGACAAGATCACCCACCTGGACGATGAAACGATGCGTAAAGTGGACGATGCTCTGCTGATCAGCGTTGGATTAATCGATTTTTAAAAGCAGGGATTGAACAAGGATAGCCATGTGCTGTCCTTGTTTTTTTGCATGAATCGTCGCATAATAGCGAATTTATGGATAATTTGAAAAAATCTATAGACAACTATTTAATAATTTTGCTATTATATGGTCAATTGGTTGTTAAATTACATATACGTGCACGGCTTAGCGAAGAACGCTAGCAGATCAGCCTTATTAAGGCTACTGCTGCGTTCTTTTTTTTGTCGCCGGGCGGACTAGAGAGGGGAGAGTCGATGAACAGAAGGAGAAATGCAGGCATTGGATTGCTCGCAGCTTTGCTGTCGGGGGTTCTGGTGTATGGCTTGTTCCAGCTGCAGAAGCTGCAGGTTACCCGCGGGGAAACGGTGGAGGTTATTGTGGCCAAGCAGTTTGTTGAAGCAGGCAGGCGGTTAACGGAAGCGGATATCGCATACAAACGTATTCCCCGAGAAGGTTACGAGCATGAGATGCTGGTTGACGCCAAGCAGGCAGTAGGCATGGAGACCGTTATTCCGCTAGGGACAAACGAACCGATTCTGGGCTGGAAAATCGATAAGTACCATCTGCTGCCGACAGGCTTGGAGTCGACCTTTCAAATTCCGCGCGACTATGTCCGCTCCATCTCTAACGGCATTCGCGCCGGCGATAAGGTAACTGTCTATTTGTCCGGCGAGAATGAGCCCTCCAGGCGGATATTTGATTCGCTTGTGACGGTCGCGTCGGTGAAATCCTCAAGCAACGTGGAAATTGATAATATGAAGGATCCTAATCTGCTGTCGCTGGCAGAAGGGGATAAGGAACGAATGTATGCTTCCCGGCGAGATGCAAATGGCATGATCGAATACATTAACTTGAATCTGACAGAATCGGAGTGGCTGCAGATCGACGGTTATTGCAAGGACGGTCTTCATAAGCTGGTTATCGCCTACAGTCCGGAATCGATGCAGCTGGGGGAGGATCCTACGTGAACGTGATAGCGGCACCTTTAATCACCTTTGTTGGGACTACCCCGAATATTGGCACCACCTCGGCCGCATTTGCCGCGGCATTTCGGATGGCGGAAGCAAGCGGCAGGCAGATTGGTTATTTATGTCTTCATCTAAAGAGCGCAAAGCTTCACCGGTATTTGGGCATTGCCGAACCGGCAGTGACGCTGGACAAGCTGAGGCCGGAGTTGAAATCCGGTTCATTGACGCCAGGCAAGCTGCAGCGTGCGGTGCAGCCCGTTAGAGGAATGCCGAATCTGCATGTATTGTTCGGCAATATGCTGAGGGATCAGGCAGAGTTTTATTCGCCGGAGGAGATGAAGCATTTGCTGCAGATCGCCGGGCAGACTTTCGCAATGGTTATTATTGATGTAGGAGCTTACTGGGATAACGCGGCTACGATATGCGCTCTGCGTGAGGCGGATACGCGTATTATCGTCACTACCGATGCTTTGTCCCACTTCCAGGAAGACGGAAAACGCTGGATTTCGCAAGTATCGCCGCTGTTTGGATTATCAACGGAACAATACGATACGGTTGTCATTTACTCGCCATGGAGCACAGGAGGATATCGCATGAAGGACATTTGCAAAGAAATGGGCACATCGAAACTCGGAGAATTACGGTTTGGGCATCAATTCTACGCGCAGCTGGACAGCGGTCATTACGGGCAGTGGCTGAAGGAGGACCCTTCAGGCAAGCTTGCGATGCAGGAGGGCGCGGATCAGTTGATGGACCGCCATCATATACGCAGGGTAGCGCCAACACTTGCCGTACAACCTTGGTATCGCAAGCTGCTTGCCCACCGCAACGGAGTAGGCTCTTGAGCTCGGGGACAAGCAATTTTTCACCGTCGGATTATTCTGCACGGCTGAGGCTGGATCAATCTGCGGTCACGGATCCTTTGGATAGAGGAGAAGCGGCAGGACGCGGAGCGGATTTTGGAAGGCTGGCCGAGGAGATCAGGTCTTATCTGGCAGCCCCGAGAGGGTTGACGGAGGAAGAACGCCGGCAGTACAGCGAGACCTTGAACAGGGCCGTGCTTGGCTTTGCGTCGGAGAGGGAGCAGGTGCTCGCGATTATAGCCGATAGGCTGATCCGCCTCCGCATTCACCAATTGGACGGATACAAGCATCCCTACGCGACGCTTGCCGAAGCCTTGTTTGCGGAGGTGATCGGACTTAACGTGCTTGAGCTTGTGCTGGCGAGGAAGGACGGTCTCGAGGAAATTCAGGTTGTCGGCTCGCAGATTTATGAAGTAAGAGACGGTCAAACGATGCTGTCTTCCTATCGCTTCGATCATGAGCGGGACGTGGAGCGGATTCAGCAGAATCTGGTGCTGTACAACAATGACCGGATCAATCCGCGGAAGCGGTGGGCGGAAGTTATGCTGAGGGACGGCTCGCGCGTTACGATGACCGGCTTTGGCTTTACGTCCAAGCCAACCCTTACGATTCGTTTTTTTACGGTACGCAGCTTTAGTCTGGAAGCGTTATGCTCCGCACCTTACCATACGTTGAGTTTGGCGATGAGGAATATGCTGCTGGATGTGCTTGAGGCGCGGTTTAATCTGGTCATTATCGGCCCGACCAACTCGGGCAAGACGCATCTTATGAAGGCTTTAATCGCCGAGCTGCCGGATGAAGAACGGATCGTCACGATCGAAGGGCGGTTCGAGATGATGCTCGGGCGGGATTTTCCCATGAAAAATACGGTTGAATACGAAGCGGACGAGGATGATCCGCAGCACCGTGCCGAGCAGGCGTTCAAGCTGGCGCTCCGCCAATCCCCTCAGCGTATCGTGCATGCCGAGATCCGCGATATGGATGCCAATATTTATGTGCGCGCATGTACGAGGGGACATTCCGGAAGCATGACCACTGTGCATGCCAATACGCTGGAGGATGTGCCGGAAGCGATCACCGATATGTGCATGCTGGACGGACGCGGCATGAATCCGGAACGTTTGACGAAGAGGATTGCGGAATACGTTACCCAAGTGGGCATTGAGATGCGTTATTTGGGCGGCAGGCGGGTCATAGCCCGAATCGGTGAGCTGAGCTGGGCGAACAACGAAGTGAATGTCCGGGATTGGGCTCGATTTGATGAGACAAGCGAACAGTGGATATATCCCGAGAAGCCTTCGCCTAAAGCGAGGACGCGTCTTTCCGAGAGGGGCTGGCAGACTTGATCAGACTGTCTATCGCAGCGGCGGCTCTTCTGCTCTTCAGCTTGTGGTTTATATCCTTGTCCAGTTGGCTGCTGGTCTGGACGGAACGTCAGGAGCGAAGGGAAAGGCTGACGTATCAAGCGAGGAACCGTCTGGGCTACCGTTTGACCGAAAAATTGAAAAGATTCGAGCGGATATACCGCCACTTGTCCGAGCTGCTTGAGACGCTTCAGCTTAAGCTGAAGCCATCCGGTCTCATCATCGGATCCATACTGCTCTTGCTGGCCGGTGTTGCCGTTGGCGGTTTCTTTTTTCAGAGTATCAAAGGAACATTGTTATTTGGACTTGTTGTCGGTTGTCTGCCCTATACGATCCTGAGGGCAATGCTTGTCCAGAGACAGATGCAGCTGCAGATGGATTTTTTGCCGGCTATCGAGCTGTTCTACCAATGCTATTTGGTAACGGGAGGCCGCCAGGTTCGAACGGCTTTGCAGCGCACGGTTGAAGAGCGGAGATTGCTTGGCCCCATGCAGTCGGTGTTCGAACAGCTGTACCGGAACCTGTCGGTTCGCGGTGATGACGAGGCAAGCCTGCGCATTTTCTCGGCTGCGCTTGGCCATGTGTGGGGTGACTATTTCGTCAATATTATGCGGGTGGCCTTAGCCGAGGGATCGCCAATTGCAGAAAGCCTAAAGGAGCTGCTGGGAGATATGCGCAAGGCGCGGCGGGCGAACGAGCAGGAGCGTAATAAATTGCTGGAGATTCGGATTGCCAACTTCACGCCGGTTCTGTTCCTGGCATTTTATATCGGCATCAATGTCCGTTATAACCGGGAGAACTCCTATTACTACTACCTGATCGATCCGCAGGGCAGAGACATGCTGCTTAACGCCATTGTTCTTATTTTTGCTTCTTTCCTCATGGGACTTTGGCTGTCGCGCAAAAAGATGTAGAAGGGAGAATTGGGGCATTATGGACTTTATTATCCGCCTGCTTATTGCTGCCGGGGAGTTTCTGTTTGGTTTCCTGGGCGCTTATATGATTCTTCAATCCATGCCCCGAAGGAAGCCGAGATGGTTCCATCTGGACGCCTTGAATTGGCGGACGGAAGAAGTGCCAGGCAAGTGGTTGAAGCTGCTCCGTTTATCGCGTGAGGAGGATGCTTTTATCGAAAGGGCAACCCTTCTCGCAGGCTGCGGGGTTACCGCGGACCCGGCCTGGTACTCGGCGGCAAGAAGAATCTTGCTTTTTCTGCTCCCGGTCATTGCCGCCCTTTTCGGCGGCTTGTCTATCGCGCGGGGGGTATGGCTGTGTTACACGGTCGTGCTTGTTGGGTTTGTGCTCTTATATTGGGATCTGCCTTGGTTGCGCTCCTTCAGAAGAATTCGCGCGCAAAGGATTACGAAGGAAATTTATCTGATGAGCAATCAGTTGTTGTACCTGTCCGAGTCGGCTCTTCATATCCATACCAAGCTGACCCGCTGCATCCCGTTTACTCGGACGCTGCGCGGGGACCTGGAACGGCTGCTTGCCGAATGGTATCACGATGCGGAACAGGCGCTTCGCCGGTTCAAACACCGGATTGGCACGGAAGACGGCATGAGCTTTGTGGAAACGATTGACTCCTTGCGGCTTCACGAGAGTCCGGAATATTACAGGCTTCTCCGCGAGCGCATTCAGGATTACAAGGAGAAGCTGGAGCTTGCCAAGGAAAGCCGGAAGGAGTCAACCTCGTACTTTCTGTTTATCATTGCGGGGATCCCGATTCTATACACCTTCCAGATCTTTATTTACCCCTGGGTGCAGGAGGGACGCAAGCTGTTTGACTCCTTGGGCTGAGCGCTCAACAGCTCGAACTCGGGGGGAAATGCTGTGAAGGAGGTGAATCAAGATGCGAAATATTCTGATGACCGTCATGTTGCTTGTTGTCGTCATTATCCTGTTCAACAACATCATTGCTAACGATACAACCGGAACAAGCAAGCAGATTCAGACACAAGGCAGCTCGGCTAACACTAAGATCGGTTCTATGTTATCAACCGGTTCGAACTAAGGGGGAGCAGCGATGAGAGGTCTGCTAATAGCGATGCTGCTTCTGGTGACCGTCATTTTGCTGTATACGGGAATTACCGGAGGTGAAGGCGGCACGAAGCGGCAGGTGGAACGGTCCGGAGCGGCTATCGGCGCCTATATCCGGCAGATGAGCCCATGAGGAATATATTGGTATTTGTCTTATTTGCCGCTATGGTATGTTGGATGATGTTCTCGCCTATCTATAAGCATGTTCTGATTGCGAGGCAAGCGGTCATGCAGCAGGAGACCGATTATTTGCTGGAGGTTGGCGCCAGCGGAAGCTACGGTTATATCGATGCCGTCATGATGGAGCAGTCGCGGGAGCGGCTCGCCGCATTCGGGATGAGTCCTGAGCTTGTCCAGTTTGAAGTGACGGCAGATAACGGCCTTGCGGCGACAGATCCCGCCTCTCCGCTTCCGAGGGGCACCGGAATAATGCTGAAGATGAGCTATCCGTATGAGAATCTGTTCGAAATCGACCGGTTGATTGGACTGGAGCCTATCGCGGAGGGCAGCCGCATGCGGACGTTCGGAATGAAGATGAGCGAGTACATGCCGTAAGGCGTGGACAAGGAGATGCCATGTATAAGCTGTTGTTGATCGTATTGATGATGACGGTATGGGTATCGGCGCATTTTTTGCAAACGGATGAGGAAATGGCGATGAAGCTGCTCTATCAGGGCAAGCATGCGCTTAACCGCGCTGCCCATGCGGCATCGCAGCAGCTGGATCCCGCAGCAATGGCCGAGGGTGATCTGCGGATCGATCCGGAAGCTGCCGAATCGGCAGCGGCTGCTTATCTGCAGGCAAACCTGCAGCTTGACGAGTTGGGGAATCCGCTGCCGAACTCCCCTGTCCGTGAACGGGTGAATGTGCTTGTATTCGAAGTCATAAATAATGATCGCCTTTTTCCTTATGCATACAGGAACGATCAATATGATTACGAGGCAACTCTCGAAAGGCCGGGTGTCGTCCTTATTATCCATGTCGTTTACCCGCGTGCGTTTACGCTGCTTGGTCCAATCGAATGGGATATTAAAGGCGTATCGGAGCTGACGGTGAGGTAGCCATTACAAAGCCAATTTGAGTGAAAATTATTTTAAGGGGGCTAGAACGAAGCGATTCCTTTCGCTTCCAGTTGACGATCCATCATAAAATTGATCTAATAAAGGGGGAATATGGAAGTTAGGAGTTGGCTTCGAATGGAGATTAAAAAAGATATTTCTGAGGAAGTTGTGCAAGAAAGGATTACCAAGCTGCAGGAAGCGATGCGCGCCTCGGCGATGGACGGGTTTCTTCTGACCCAAAACATAGATCTTTATTATTATACCGGCTCTATGCAGAACGGATATGCCTTTATTCCGTCGCATGGGGAACCGGTTTTCTTTGTGAAAAGGAGCCTTGAGCGGGCTAAGCTGGAAAGCGGTATTTCCGTGAAGGAGCTTGGGGCATTCCGTCTGTTTGGCGAGACGTTGGCACGGGAATTTTCTCAAGTTTTTAAAGCCGGTACGGGGAAGCCGGCTGCTGTTGCGGCAGATCTCGACGTGCTTCCGGCTCTAACCTATCTGAAGCTTTCCGAATTGCTGCAGGCTGCCGGTTCAGGCCCGGTCGTTGATGGTTCGGCCATCATTAGAAGACAACGGATGATCAAATCACCGCTTGAGATCAGCCGGTTTGAATCGGCAGCCGCTGTAGTTGACGAGGCGCTGAACGAGGCGCTTAATTTCTTGAAGCCGGGCGTAACGGAATTGGAATGGATGGCACGCGTTGAATATGAGCTGCGTATTAGAGGACATATCGGCTTGATGAGGATGCGGGGGTATAATCAGGAAATTGCGACGGGTATGTTTATCGCGGGGTCTGCAGCCGCTGTTCCCACGTATTTCGATGGTCCTGCCGGCGGGCTTGGCCTTGGAGCGACATCGCCGCAAAGCGTCAGCCGCAAAGCGATTGAACGGAATGAGCCTATTTTGATGGATATCGGCTGCTGTATCGATGGTTATGTGATTGATCAGACCCGTACTGCTGTTATCGGAGAATTGCCGGAGAAGCTGGCTCGTGCGTATAACGTATCCGAAGCCATTATCCGGAAAGCGGAGAACGGAATGGTGCAGGGGGCGATCTGTTCGGCTCTGTATGCTAGAGCTCTCGAGCAGGCGGATGAAGAGGGACTTTCACCGCATTTTATGGGCTATGGCGCTGACCAGGCTAAATTCCTTGGGCATGGAATCGGGCTTGAGATCGATGAATGGCCGGTTCTTGCCAAAGGGTTTGATATTCCGCTGGAAGCGGGAATGGTGATCGCCGTTGAACCGAAGTTTACGTTTCCCGGTGAAGGTGTAGTCGGTATTGAGAACAGCTATTTGATTACGGACGGCCGCCCGCGGGCTTTGACATTCACCAGAGAAGGACTAATCAAACTGCCATAAACAGGTATGCCAAGGGGGCTTTGCGGGAATGGACCGTCTATTATCAAAGAGGCTTCACCGTGATTACATCACCGTGTATCGATTAAGCTCGCTTATTACGCATCTTGTGCTTTACGTGATTGTTATCGCCTATCTGACGTTTGCGGCATGGAAGCATTGGACTTACATCCCGGGCTTAATCGGGCTGGCGGTTGTAAGTCTCTCGGCTGTGTTGTTTGTATGGTTTTTTCCCGAGGTCAAATACCGGCGTTTTCAATATGAGCTGTTTGACGAGGAGCTGGAGATCAAATCCGGGCTTATCGTGATTCGCAATGTCCTTGTTCCGATGGTGCGCGTCCAGCATGTGGAGCTGGAGAGCGGACCGCTCATGCGCAAATACCAGCTTGCCAGCGTTGCGGTTGTAACCGCGGCAACCACGCACAGAATCAGCGGCCTCAAGCAAAGCGAAGCGCATTTTCTGAAGAGGCGGATCGGCCAGCTTGCGAAAGTAGATGATCAGGATGATTAAGAGAAACAAGCCGCGCAGGCTGCATCCGATTTATATCCTGTTCCCGTTATTCAACACGGTTAAAGGGCTGCTGCCGCTCATCATTATTACCTTGCTGCAGGGCGTGAATTGGTCGGGAGTAAACGGCTATGTCTATCTTGGAATTCTCGCTGCCGTAACCTTGCTTATGTTTCTTGGCTTATTTGGCTGGCGGAAATTTTCCTTTACCGTGGAGGATGACCGGATCGTCATCCGCAAAGGAATCCTGTTCAGAGACGAGAAGACAATCTACTTTGGCCGGATTCATTCGGTTAACCTCGAGCAGCCTATTCTGCAGCGGCTGTTTGGCGTTACGCAGGTCAAGATCGAGACTCCCGGAGGCAACAAGAAGGCTGACGGGATTCTCGCGGCTCTGACCGAGAAGGATGCTAGACAGCTGCAGAAGCTTCTGCTGGCTCCTCATGATCAACCGGCGGAGGCAATCGTACAGGAGCAGCCGGTTCTCCTTAACTATCAGTTAACCCCGGGCCAGCTGCTGCTTGCTGCCGCGACCTCCCTTAATTTTGGTCTGGTTGTCGCTTTTATCGCGGGGATTATCTCCCTGGCGGATGATTTCATTAACGAGCTGGCCCCGAATCTTTATTCCACGCTCTATAAGGAATCAACCAGCGTAGATCCAAACTATGCCGTTATAGCGGTTATCGCGGTATGCGGGCTTGCCGTCGCCTGGCTTTTGTCTCTTGTTTTGTATGTTATTAAGTTTACCGGGTTTACCGCAAATAAACAGGATGAGCAAATCTCGATTTCTTACGGCCTCCTGGAGAAAAAAGTTCATCATTTTGATGCCCGCAAGGTGCAGGCGGTTATCGTAGCGGAAGGGCTTCTCCATCAATGGATCGGATTTGCCCAAATTCAACTGCAGGTCATCTCCTCGGATAAAATGGAGCGGTTGATGCTGCATCCGTTTATTCCCGTAGCATCGCTTCAATCCGTTTTGGCCTGCTTTGTGCCGCAGTTTACAGCTGCAGAGATTAGAACAGCCGCGCCGAAACGGGCTTTTTTCGACTACGTTTGGAAAGGGCAGCTCGTTACGATTCTCCTCTGTGCCGTCTTCATCTACTTTTTCCATATCCCTGGGCTATGGTCTCTAATTCTGCTTCCCCTTGCCGCAGCGTGGAGCTGGAGCTGCCTATCGGCGGCAGGCATGAACTTGGAGGACGGACAGTTAACCCTCCGCAAGCGAAGCCTGACGAGAATGACTTATTACATGCGTAGGCCTCAAATTGTATCTATGGCTACAAGGCGGACGAGAGGACAGCAGAAAAGACGGCTGCTGACGGTCTCGGCGCATGTGCTGGGCAGCCTTCAGGCTTACCGCGTATATTGTCTCGAGCGGGAGGATGTTGAGAAGGTATGGCGCTGGTACAGCCGGCATCCATCCGGAAAATAAGAAGGGGGCAGTCGTCTGCTCCTTGCAATTGGACACCGCTATTATTTTTTAGTAGGATAATAGAGATAGACAGCGGCTGATAGACAGGAGTGAACACAATGCTGAGTTTAGGGGCAAAAGTTGTTATTATCGCTGACCAATTCGAGCAAAATCTCCCTCTTGGGGAGTCAGGTTATATAATCGCTTACGACCGCAATCCGGACAATGTGTTTGATTATGTGGTAAGAGTGCCTGCGGCTAACCGCAATTTCCTTGTACCGGACGAGGATGTTGAATTGGAGGAAGTACTGCTGCAGGAAGAAGTTGACCGGATCGAACGGGAGGCGCTGATTGATTACGCGCTGGCCACATTTAACGAAGAGTTGTTCAACCGGATTGTAAAGGGCGAAGAAAAGCCCGAGGAGAAGGACAATACCGGCGGCGAGAACCAAACAACGGAAGACTTTATTCGCCAGGTTAATCTGAAGGCGTGGATATAACGGCAATCATCCAAGCGGAGCTTATCCCTTACCGGGAGAGGCTCCGTTTCTTTTTACCTGCCTGACCACTTTGTGAAATGGCGATTATAAGCTATAATAGGAGGAATGAGTAGAAGGCTTGAAAGGGAGGACGAAGCATCCATGAGCATTACGATTAAAGACGTTGAGCATGTTGCGAATTTGGCGCGGCTGGAGCTCTCGAATGAAGAAAAAGAACAATTTACGGGACAGCTGAATGCGATCCTGAAATATGCGGAAAAGCTGGACAGCCTGGATACGGACAATGTAGAGCCGACCAGCCATGTGCTGCCGATCACGAACGTGATGCGGGAAGATATTACCCGCGAATCGCTTCCGATTGAGAAAGTGTTGCTTAACGCACCGGATGAAGAAGACGGCCAGATCAAAGTGCCGGCTGTACTGGAATAGAACTTACGGGTATTTGAAGGGAGGAACTGCTGTTGTCACTGTTTGATTTACGCCTACAGGATGTACATAGCAAGCTCAATAACAAAGAATTGACGGTTTCCGATTTGGTGGATGCTTCTTACCGCCGGATTGCGGAGACAGACGAAACGATTAAGGCTTTCCTTACATTAAATGAAGAGAATGCCCGCCGCCAGGCGGATAGCCTGGACAAGCAGCTTCTGGAGGGCGGCGAGCGCGGCCTTCTGTTTGGCTTGCCGTCCGGCGTAAAGGATAACATTGTAACGGAAGGGCTGCTTACAACATGCGCGAGCCAATTCCTGAGCAACTATAATCCGATTTATGATGCAACAACGGTTTCCAAGCTGAAATCCGCTCAGTCGGTTACGATCGGCAAGCTGAACATGGACGAGTTCGCGATGGGCGGCTCGAACGAGAACTCCAGCTACTATCCGACGCGCAACCCTTGGAATCCGGAATACGTTCCGGGCGGTTCGAGCGGCGGCTCTGCGGCTTCGGTTGCTGCGGGACAAGTCTACTTCTCCCTTGGCTCCGATACAGGCGGTTCAATTCGTCAGCCGGCTGCCTACTGCGGCATTGTTGGCCTCAAGCCGACATACGGCCTGGTATCCCGCTTTGGTCTCGTAGCGTTTGCTTCTTCATTGGATCAGATCGGTCCGCTCACGAAAAATGTTGAAGATTCCGCTTACGTGCTGCAAGCGATCGCGGGTTACGACGAGAAGGATTCGACATCCGCTAACGTTGATATTCCGGACTACACCAGTGCTCTTACGGGCGATGTGAAGGGTCTTCGCATTGGCGTGCCTAGAGAATATCTGGGCGAAGGTATCGATCCTAAGGTGAAGGAAGCCGTTATGCAGGCTCTCAAAACCTTCGAAAGCATGGGCGCAACCTGGGAGGAAGTATCGCTTCCGCATACCGAATATGCGATTGCGACTTACTATCTGCTCGCTTCCTCGGAAGCTTCGTCCAACCTGGCGCGTTTTGACGGCGTCCGTTACGGCGTTCGCGCGGACAACCCGGAGAACCTGATCGACCTGTACCGCAAATCGCGCAGCCAAGGCTTTGGCCCGGAAGTGAAACGCCGGATCATGCTGGGTACGTATGCGCTTAGCTCCGGTTATTACGATGCCTATTACCTGAAAGCGCAGAAGGTCCGTACGCTGATCAAGCAGGACTTCGATAATGTCTTCAACCAATACGATATCATCATCGGCCCTACGGCTCCGACAACCGCCTTCAAGATTGGCGAGCAGGTTGGCGATCCGCTGACGATGTACCTAAACGATATTTGTACGATTCCGGTAAGCCTTGCGGGCATTCCGGCAATCAGCGTTCCATGCGGAACGGCGGACGGCATGCCTATCGGCCTGCAAATCATCGGCAAGGCCTTTGATGAATCGACCGTGCTGCGTGCGGCTCATGCGTTTGAGCAGCAAACCGAATTCCATAAATTACGGCCGCAGCTAGGGTGAAGGGAGAAATTACGATGTCTGAATCGACTCAATACGAAACGGTAGTTGGTCTAGAAGTACACGTGGAGCTGCATACCAACAGTAAAATTTTCTGTGGCTGCTCCACAGCCTTTGGAGCTCCGGCCAATACTCATACATGCCCGGTATGTCTCGGGCACCCGGGCGTTCTGCCCGTCTTGAACAAGCAAGCTGTCGAATACGCGATGAAAGCGGCAATGGCGCTTAACTGCGAAATTGCGGATATTAGCAAATTCGACCGTAAAAACTATTTCTACCCGGATTCGCCAAAAGCGTATCAGATCTCGCAATTCGATCAGCCAATCGGCGAGAACGGCTGGATCGATATCGAAGTAAACGGCGAGACCAAACGGATCGGGATTACCCGCCTCCATTTGGAGGAAGACGCCGGCAAGTTGACTCACGTTGACGGGGGATATGCTTCGCTTGTTGACTTCAACCGCGTCGGTACGCCGCTTGTCGAGATCGTATCCGAGCCGGACATCCGTACGCCGGAAGAAGCGAAGGCTTACCTTGAGAAGCTGAAAGCGATTATGCTGTACTGCGAAGTATCGGACGTGAAGATGGAGGAGGGCAGCCTCCGCTGCGACGCTAACATCAGTCTTCGTCCTTACGGGCAGGAGAAGCTTGGCACTCGCGCCGAGCTGAAGAACATGAACTCGTTCCGCGGCGTTCAGCGCGGTCTTGAATATGAACAAATCCGCCAGGCTGAGATTCTGAATGAAGGCGGCCTAGTTGTACAGGAGACACGCCGCTTTGATGATACGCTGGGCAAAACCTTCTCGATGCGCGGCAAGGAAGAATCGCATGATTACCGTTACTTCCCGGATCCTGACCTGGTTCGCCTCAACATCAGCCAGGAATGGAAAGATCGTGTCCGCGCTTCGATTCCGGAGCTGCCGGATGCGCGCAAGGCCCGTTACACAAGCGATTACGGCTTGCCTTCCTATGACGCGGAAGTTATTACTTCTTCGAAGAAGCTTGCAGATTTCTTTGAGGAAAGCCTGAACTATACAAAGGATGCTAAAGCGGTGTCCAACTGGATTATGGGTGATCTGCTTGGTTATCTGAACGCGAACAGCCTGGAACTTTCCGAAGTGAAGATTACCGGCCAAGGTCTTGGAGAGATGATTGGACTGCTCGAGAAGGGCACCATCAGCAGCAAGATCGCGAAGACGGTCTTCAAGGCGATGCTGGAATCCGGTAAGCTGCCGCAGCAGATCGTTGAAGAGCAAGGTCTCGTCCAAATCAGCGACGAAGGCGCGCTTGTAGCCGTAGTGGATCAGATCATCCAAGCGAATCCGCAATCGGTGGAAGACTTTAAAGCAGGCAAAGACAAAGCGATCGGATTCCTGGTCGGCCAAATTATGAAAGAGACAAAAGGCAAAGCGAATCCGGCTCTCGTGAATAAGCTTCTGCTTGAACGTCTGAAAGCCTAATTGCCGATTTTTTGACGCCGCTCATCCAAAGTGATGGGCGGCGTCTTTTCATGGAATGCAGGTCCATATGCATACTAATATGGTACAATTATCATGATGAAAGGTTGTGCTGCCACTTGGGTCATGATCTCGCGAATCCATGGTACATTAATGAGCTTCATCTCGGGCTAAGATTGCTTCTCGCCATGCTCCTCGGCGGACTGATCGGCCTCGAGCGCGAACAGTCGAATCATGCGGCAGGGTTGCGCACGAACATTTTGGTATGTATCGGTTCTTGTTTGTTAATGCTCTTATCGATATATGGTTTTTCTTCTTTTGTTAATGAGACGAATGTCCGGGTCGATCCCGCCCGTCTGGCGGCAGCTGTTATTACGGGTGTCGGGTTTCTCGGAGCGGGTACTATTATGTTTACGGGCAAGTCCATTACGGGGCTGACAACGGCGGCTTCCTTGTGGGTGGTATCGGCAATCGGACTTGCGGTAGGCGCCGGATTTTATTTTGCCGCGGTAACCTCAACCGTGCTGGTACTTCTTATTCTTTGGGCTTTCAATAAGCTGGAGAAAAGATACATCAGCACGAAGCGGGAGCACAAATTAATCGTTCAGGCAGATGAACAGTCCACCATTGTCCTAACGCTAAACGCTTTGCTGACCGAGAAGCAGATTATGATCCGTAAGGTCATGCTGGAGGAAAGCGCGAAGCACGAGCAGGGCGTGCAGCAGTTTATGCTTCATTTGACCGTGCAGCTGCCGAAAAATGAATCGTTATTAGTTTTATTGGAACAAATCAAGCAGATGGAGGGCGTGCATTGCGTGAGCTCGGATTAGATCGGCCAAAGAGCAGACTTCTTACCTTATTACTCGCATTTGTGCTCCCCGGAGCCGGGCATTTATATACGGGGCGTTATCAGAGGGGACTGCTCCTGACCGCCGGTCTAGTTCTTGATATAGCTGCTATTATCAGGCTGGCAGATGCGAATGCAGCAAGGCATCTGCTCTTTATTGTTTATTTGGGGATTACGCTGCCCGTGTATTATTTTGTCAGCGTGTTTGATGCCTTGCAGACCAGGGCTGATGCCAGAGATGGATCAACGGATCAATTGTCGCCGGTAATCGGCCTGTTAATTATGGCTGCCGGTGCACTGCTGTTTATTCTGACCGACCCGCCCGCGGCGCTTATTCCGTGGATGGATGATTTGGCGGAAATGGCGGTAGGACCGTTTCTGACGGCGGTGGCGCTAGTTTTATGGTTTTCGCGAGTGAAGGGAGATCGGTCCATGTTTCGATTGGGGCGGTTCACAGCCGCCGTTTTTATTATTGCAGTCGGCGGCCTGCTCTTATGGGATCAGGTGAAGGGCCGGAATGATGTTGCCTTATTAGGCAAGTGGTGGCCTGCCGTATTTATTTTGCTTGGAGCCGAGATTATCATCTATAGCATCGTTTACCGGAAAGCGGCGAGAAAGCTGCGGTTTGATTTTATAGGCGCCATTATCGCTATTGTTATATCCGTCGTTGCTTTTACGGTGACCCAATACGCGGAGCTTCCGTTTCGCTGGCTTGACCAGTATGTTGATTTGAACGGCACACCGGACTACGGCGAAGAGAAGGGCTTTAAATTTGTAAAAGAGACGGATACGGTGCCTTTTGACGCTGCGGCCATATCCAAGCTCAAAATTTCCAATCCGAACGGGAAAGTTACGGTGCGTGGCGGCGGCACGGATCAGCTCGTTATTGATACCGAGATATGGGTGGATGTAACAGATGAACAGGCAGCCGAACAAATTGCGGATAAGTCGGCCGTAGAAAGAGTGTCGGATGCCGATTCGATGACGATAACGGCGAAAGGCGAGCCGTACGGTACGAACGGAAGCCGTAAACCGCGCATAAATATCGTCGTTACGGTTCCGCAGACAACCGTTACGGCTCAGGATCCTGAGGATAGCGCAGGCATACCTTCTGCGGATCCAAGCTCGGATAAGAACTCGAACTCGGAGTCGGATTTGAACGCAACGGAGACTCCGTTAAACGAATCGGAAAGGAACTCCGTTCCCCAGATGGCCATAACGGTTGATGTCAATAACGGCCCTGTTACGGCGAGCGGATTGAATGCACCCGGCGGAGTCCAGCTAAAGAGCGATAATGGCGATATTGATGCCGAGCAGATTAAAGGGCCCCTGGTGGTCCACGGTCTGAATGGAGGGATTAAACTCCAAACCGTAACGGGCGATGCCGAATTGTCGACAAAGAATGGTGCGATTACTGCAGATGCGCTGAATGGCAATCTGACTGCAGAAACCTGGAATGGAGCCATGACACTAAGCGGTATTACCGGAAGCGTGGGAGCGGACACGAAAAACGGAAAGATTGCCATGAAGGAAGTATCCGGAGAGGTCAAAGCTTCTACGTTAAACGGAAATATCGAGCTGGCTAGCGAGACAGTTGGCGGGGATTGGGATTTGGACAGCACGGTTGGAGAGATTAAGCTCCGCGTTCCGGCAGCAGGGGATTATTCCGTATTTGGTTCGGTAACGTTTGGAAGCATTACAACCGATTTACCGCTTACGGTGAACAAGAAAACCGTTCGTGGAACCATAGGTTCAGGTACTTACCGAATTCAGGTGAATGCGACTAACAGTATTTACATACAGATGAATGAGGCGGGTTGATGAGCGCTTTCATTGACAAACCATTTTGAATGAACGTACAATAGTTCTATCTAGTAAAAGAAAGGCGTGAGGGGAATGGGAGCCAGCGTTACCGAAGCAATTGAACAATTGAAGATGAATGGCGTCCGTATGACCCCGCAACGTCACGCCATATTGAGTTATTTGATGGGCTCAATGTCACATCCGACAGCCGATGAAATCTATAAGTCGCTGTCTCCGAATTTTCCGAGTATGAGCGTGGCTACGATATATAATAACTTGAGGTTATTTGTCGAAGCGGGTCTAGTTCGCGAATTAACCTACGGTGACGATTCCAGCCGATTTGATGCGGATTTGTCCGACCATTACCATGCGATTTGCAAAAGCTGCGGCCAGATCGTAGATTTTGAATACCCGCCGCTGCTTGAAGTTGAGCGGGTTGCATCCAACAAGACCGGTTTTATGGTTGAAGGGCATCGTATGGAGATTTACGGAGTATGCTCCAGCTGCAGTGAGACGGCTAGAGCGTAAAATGGTTAAGTTGTATAAAGTCAAGATGGAATAAGGCGTGCATAGATGCGGTAATTCGCTGATTTGCACGCCTTTTTTTAAAGGTGACTGAAAGAATCATCACAAACGGCCCTAATTCGGCCATTTTGGGTGACAATTCTTTTTAGGAGAGTGAGCAATTGGAGACGATGTACACCAGAGCGCCGCGCCGCCGAAAGGGCGGGGGAGCATGGTATACGATGCTGTTCCTGTTATTTATCGCAGCAGCGATGGGCGTTTGGTTTATTTACATGAAGTTTATCCCGAATCAGCATATTACGGTTCCTGACTACGGAATGGCACATCCGATAACCTATCAAGGCGAAATCATGGATCAAGGAGCCTTTATACAAAATGATGAAGTCATGCTTCCGATATCCGCTTTGCAAAAGGCGCTTGGGCCGGACGAGCCTGTATATTATGAAGCGGAGACCGGCTCCATTATTTTGACAACGACCAATAAAGTATTGCGGCTGAAGACGGATGCTTTGACGGCAGAGCTCAATCAGAAGCCATACGAATTGCATATCGCGGCACAGACCAAAGATGATGCCGTTTATATACCGATTACGCCGCTTGAAGAACTTTACGGCCTCAAGACAGAATACAAGGCCGATTCCGGCATCGTTATTTTACTCCAGGCAGGGGAATCTATTCAGCAAGGAAAGGCGTTAAAATCCAAAGGCAGCGCGATACGGACCAAGACAAGCATCCATTCTCCAATCGCTGAAAAAGTACCTCAAGGCGAAACGGTCCGGATATGGGGCGAGGAACATGGATGGTTATTCGTGCAGGGTCCGCAGGGGCAGCTCGGATATATGCAGAAGTCCAATGTGGAGCTGGCCAGCATAGAAAAGGTTCCTCAAGCAGCCAAGGAAGAGGCGTTTATACCTTGGAAAGTGCTTGGAAGCAAAATTAATCTCACCTGGGAAGCCGTATATGAGAAAAATCCGGCTCCGGATTCGATAGGTACTCTAAAAGGAGTTAATGTTGTAAGTCCAACCTGGTTTGAGCTTCAGGATGGGAAGGGAACGATTAAGGGCAAGGCTGATCCGGCTTATGTGCGGTGGGCGCATAATCAAGGGATGCAGGTATGGGCGTTATTCAGCAATGGCTTTGAGCCCGATCAAACAACGGAAGCTTTGGCTAAGGCCGATACGCGCTTTAAAATGATCCGTCAGCTGCTCGCTTTTGCAGAGACGTATCATCTGCAAGGCATTAATATCGATTTCGAGAACGTTCGTACGTCCGATAAAGCCAATCTGGTTCAATTCGTAAGAGAGCTTACTCCTCTTTTCCATGAACAGGGGCTTGTGGTATCGATTGACGTAACGCCGAAATCCAACAGCGAGCTGTGGTCCTTATTCCTTGACCGCTCGGCACTTGGACA